>JAWLHA010000005.1:0-115756 GCA_041690535.1 Gammaproteobacteria bacterium
GGCGCGGTAGATGTGTATTCATCGAACCGCCGTGTACGTGATCCGTACGCACGGTGGTGTGGGAGGAGGGGCGCCGTGAGGCGTCCTCCTATCCCGATTGCAGAGCAGCTCGTCGACGCCATCTCCGCGCCCCCGCGTATCCTCACCTGCGTTGGTAGCGCCGCCCCGGCTGCGGAAGCCCCGGAGATGGGGCTTGCCGCCCCGTGGCTGTTCACGGCAGGTAAGGGTTCTCCCTCCCTGTTGCAGGAGATTCGTCGTGAGCTTGCGGTGCGACGGGGTGGACATTCTGGTCAGCTTTATCTCCATGTCGGGCATTCGCAAGTTGCTGGATGTCTTACAACGCATTATCGCCGCGGAAGGGCACACTCGCAGTCGTATTCTGACTGCCACCTACACCGGGGCGACGGAGGCGCGGGCACTGGACGAACTGGCCCGCCGCCCCGAAGAGCCCTGTCGTGGCACCGAAGCCCGGTGCTATGTGCGCGGGCTCGTATTTCTGCAAACTCCGTCACACGAAATCAAACATCGTTGTGATGCAATTCAAGCTCTTTGGGGAAGTCCCAAGCAGCGAAAGCGATTTGCCCTTGACGCGCAGGTGTTGACTACCGCAAACGAAGAGGCGATGATTCCGGCGCAGGCTGAAATTAGACCGGAAACAAGCCCGGACGAATGAAGCGCATCGTGGCTTGTAGCGCGGCGGTGCTGAAATCGTAACTCTTTGTCCCCTTTTCCGTTCTGCGGGCTACGCAAACATAGGGAGGAAGTCAATAGGTATAGGTGAAGGCATTGCAGACTAGTGTTTCCGAGGTGGAGGATTGCTCTTCGGCCGCACGGAACGCTGAAACCAGGACACGATTTTCGAGACTGTTCAAGGAGGAAGATCATGGTACGTTACCTAACGTCCCTGTTCGCCGCACTACTTCTGATGGCAAATACTGCGGCAGCTGATACACCCGTTTTTGGTAAGGAAAAATTCACTCGGGACAAGGGAAGCCCGCAACGCATTGTTCACACCTTTTCTGTGCCGGACCCCAGCGCCGACTTCACGATCGTTGTTCAGAATGGTGACGGCAAAAGGGGAAGGGTAAGTAGTGCAGTCATTGACCTGAACGGCGAGCGCATTATCAAGCCCAGTGCATTCAACAAACAGACCGACGTAGTCAGCAAGCCGGTCAAACTACAGAAAGTGAACGAAATCGCGGTGGAAGTCCGAAGCGAAATTGGGACGTCCATCTTCGTAACTGTTCTGGGGCCCGATGTGCCAGCGGCTGCGCCTGTCAGCGGCATTTCGGTGGTTCCGGATGCATTTCCGACAGATACCCCGACCTGGGTTGTATTTAACGCGGAAATTCCCTATCCCTCCAGCGAACCTGTGCCAGTCGTCACTATCGAGCGGGTCTCCGGGACCGGTGAGGTGATAGGCATTGAAGGCGTCATGGTTGACAACGGGGATTTGTCGCTGGGTGACGAAATCTATGGTGATGGTGTATTCAGCTATCGCAAGAGCTATTCCCTTGCCGAGCCTGGCGAGATGCTCGTTCGCATCAAGGTGGACGCCAGTGGGAGCATCTCCCATTCAGACGTTTTCGCTCTCACGGTGTTTATACCCATACCGGAGGATGATGCGGCCATTATCAGCGAGATTCAGGAGGCCGGAGAAAGCCTCTATCGCGAGCTCCTGCCGGTGAAAGGCCATGAATTGGCGGCCGCTGACGTTGTGACGTTTTTGAAAACCCATTCGCTGGTAAAGGATGCGGGGATTTCAGAGGGTGGGGGTTCCATTTGGATCGACTACACCAGTGGCATAACGGGGGCAATCTTCCTCGGTGCTCCGGGCACTCGCGGTGGGATGGCACCGTCGTTGGCGGGTTTGAGCGCGACAGCGACAGCAACCGCAGCGGCCACCGGAACTGGTAAAATTGCCGTCGAAAGCAAGAAGGTGTTGATCCTCTCTCCATTTTACGATGAGTTCCAGGGAACGGATGAAGGCCCGATTCTTAAAGGAATTTACGAGACCCACAACAATGTGACCCCGTGCCCCGTTTACGATGTGGTGTATCTGGAGAACTCTCAGGTCGGTTTGGGGAGCTTCAAGGCTTTTGGAAAGTACGGCATCGTCCATGTGGCCTCACACGGAGGGGTGGTGAAGAGTGATGTCGTTATTACCTCCAAGACCGCCTATTCAGCGGCGAATCAGACGACATATCAGGGAGATATAAAGACGGGAAGGGTAGTGCCGGTAAGCATTAACGGGAGCACGTGGATGGCCGCCACCCCCAAGTTCTTCAAATACTACATCAAGTCCATGCCCTCCAGTCTGGTTTACTTCTCTGCCTGCAGGACCACGGCGAACAACAGTATGGCAACGGTATTGCAGGGAAAGGGAGCCAAAGCGTTCCTCGGTTTCTCTCACGATGTTCCCTCCAACTTCGCCTATGATAAGGCGACCTACTTTCATGAAGAGTGGATTGACGACCCGAGCTCCTTGGTGACGACGGGCGAGGTGTTCAATGGAGGTTGCGCTGCAGGTGCCTGTTGGAATCTGGTGGGCGAAAACGATCTGGAGGCACCTTTTGACGGCCTTCAAAACGGTGGCTTCGAATCGGGCAGCCCCTTGACGTCCTGGGAGGCAACAGGGGATGGCAGGGTCATCCCGCAGCTCGGCGAGTTCAGCCCAGTGGAAGGTAACTATCAGGGAATTATCTCCACGGGACTGGGCTATACCACCACGTCCGGCTCTATTGAACAGAAGGCCTGCTTGCCGCCCGGAGCGAATACTCTTGAGTTCAACTGGAACTTCAACTCAGAGGAGTTCCGCGAGTGGTGCGGGTCTCCTTATCAGGATACGTTCACTGTGCAAGTGATCACGGACAGCGGAGCGCAAACGCTGTTCGCGCGTAAGGTGGACGATCTGTGTGCGACAACCTTTCCCACGGGGCTGAAGTTCGACCAGAGCGCGGGTAGTTGCGAACCCAGCGATTACAATGACTGCACCGTCTGGAGTACTGGATGGCGATCTCAGAGTATCGATATTAGTGCCATCGCCGCGGCCAATCCGGGAAAACCGATTACCTTGCGCTTCTCCGCCGGGGACGTCGGGGACAGCATTTTCGATTCGGCAATCCTCTTGGACGACATCCGAATTACGGAACAGTAGCTTAGCGATAAGCCGCAGCAGGGGGCTTTCCCTGCTGTGGCGATCCCGCCGTAGCTCCGGCGGGACCAGGTCTTTTCTCGGCATACCCTCGCGTACAACCATTTTGCGGGGGGAGACAGCCTGAGTTTGTCGGCGCTCCCGCCATTGAGCAGCTCACAAGACAGGACGTTCGGCCTGCATGGTGGACGGGATGGACACTGTCGCGAGCACCGGCGGGCGCCGTATGCTCCGCTGGCTACACCGTGAAGCGCCGCACGCTCTCATGCAGCCGTACCGCCAGGGCACTGAGTTCCTCGGAGGCCGCCGCAATGTGCTGGACGGTATGACCCGTGGCATCGGCGTTATCCTTGATCATTGCCACATTCTGCGCGAGGTTCGTGGCCACCGCGCCTTGCTCCTCCGCCGCGGTGGCGACCTGTTGGGTCATGCCGTGGATGCGGGTGACGGCCTGTTGGATGATATCGAGTGCCGCATCGGCCTCTTCGGCACTGGAAACGGCCTCGTCTGTGCGGGTGCGGCCCGCTTCCATCGTTTTGACCGCCTCGCGGGAGCCCGCCTGTAGACGGCCGATCATTGCCTCGATCTCGCCGGTGGCGTGTTGGGTACGTTGGGCCAGGGTGCGGACCTCGTCGGCGACGACGGCGAAACCACGGCCCTGCTCGCCCGCGCGCGCTGCCTCGATGGCGGCATTGAGGGCGAGGAGATTGGTTTGCTCGGCAATCGCGTTGATCACATCCAGCACCTTGCTGATGGCTTCGCTATCGGCCTCCACCCGGCCGATCACCTCGGCGGCCTGGTTGACCTCATCGGCAAGCCTGCGGATGCTGCGGGTGGTGGTGTCCACGACATGCTTGCCGTGGGTGGCGCTCTGTTCGGCCTCTTCCGTCGCCTGTGCCGTCTCCGTGGTGTTACGCGCCACCTCCTGTACAGTGGCGCTCATCTCCTCTACTGCCGTTGCCACCTGATCGGTCTCTCTCAGCTGATCGCTCATCGACCGCGCCGTCTGGTCGGTGATTGTGGACAGCTCCTCGGAGGCGGTGCTGAGTCGGTCGGTTGAGCCAGAGACCTCGCGGATGATCTGCTGGAAATCGTCCAGGAGACGGTTGAAGTTGCCCGACATCGCGGCGACCTCGTCATGTCCAGACACCTCGGCGCGCAGGGTCAGGTTCTCTTCGGCGCGGACCCGGTCCATAACGGCCATAAGTCGGTTGACCGGTGTCAGGATCGTGCGCGCCAACATCGTCACCAGAGCAAGCACCAGAACAATGATGCTCAGTGACATGGCGACAGTAAGGGCATGCAGCCGGCTGTTGGTCTCATTGAGCTGCTCTCCGAGCTGCGCCTGTAACTGGGCCAGGGCCGTTTCGGTCTGATGCACGGTGCTGCGCATCTGCCCCTGCATGCCCTGGTCGCTGGAGAGCCCTTTTCGCTGCTCCTCGCCGACCAAGGTGCGAAAATCATCGCGGTAGGCGTCCAGTCGGGCCAGCAACTGCGTCTTCAGCGTGGGCGCTAAATCGGGCTGCTCGACTGCAGTGCGCATCGAGCTGAACTCTTGGTCAAACTCGCCGACATATTTCAGATCGGAGCGCAACATGAAATCCTTTTCATGCCGGCGCAACATGAGCATCTGGCGCAGCAGCAGATCGTTTTCCACCGCCCTAAGCTCCTGCTCGAGCGCGTGCACCGAAGCGCGCAGCCTGCCGTATAGCCCATCGGTGGGCGTCAGGCCGATGCGCTGCTGTTGCTCGACCAAGGCGGTGAAGGTCTGGCGGTAGTTCTCGACGATTTCGCCAAACCGCTCTAACGCGGAACGGTCCATTGCCTGCGCATCCATATCGGCGGCCAGCGTGGCGATCTCAGAGGAGAGATGCTTGAAGTCGGCATCGAAGTTGTGCTGATACTTGAGATCCAGGCGGGCCAGAAAGTCCTTCTCGTGGCGGCGCAACACCAGCACATCACTGCTCAGCTGCTGCACTCTCAGCCGGCTCTCTTGCAGGCTGGAGGTTACCACTCCGTTGTACCACACAAGAGCGGCCTCCCCGGCCATGCCGGCAACCACCAGGATGGCGAGCAGCTGGAGTTTTCGTTTTATGGTCATTCGTTCATTTTTTCCTTGCTGGTTTGAGACCTCGCCCTTCAGGGCGGAAAACGCCAGGTCTTCCGGCATGAAGGCCGGGAGACCTTACAGGGTAAACGCATACTTACCCAGGAGCGATGTAAGTCCCTGAAAGCAGGTCGACGGCCGCACGGATGCGGCCGTCGAGCGTACAGGGATGTATTCACAGCGTACCTGCTTTCAAGGACTTACATCGCTCAAAGCACGGCCGCGAAGTGAGTATGCGTTTACCCTGGGAGACTGTATCGTTTCCACGCCTTCGTTAACGATACCCGATACTATTCCGCTTATGTAAGTACTGGGGCCTCGCGTGGGGCATACCGGGCCCGTGTAGGTGCTATCTTGGATTCGGATAGGGCCCGACCGTCTGTTGGGAGCGGAAACCGCGAGTGGACGGATCCGCCCATTGACGGGCACGATTGGCCGGGGCGCGGCAATAAGCGGGGTAAGGAGGCGATGTGACAGTGCACGCCCGCGTACTGCGCCTCCCTCGCCGCCACCTCATGCCCCCGCGGCTCCGGATCTGTCCACTGGAGGGCTGACAGTCTGCTGCGGGAAGGGGCGGGAAGTCTGTCAGAGGAAGGTCCTATCTTCTGTAGGCTATGTCCTACACCCGCGCCAAGGTCTCCTTGCCCCACGTACGGTGTGAAGCTGGCGGCGTCTGGTGCGAGAAAGGGTAACCAGACTCGGGTGGCCGCTGACGCAGCTCGTTGCCCTGCGGTGCCGCCTCTGAGGATGCGCATGCTGCTGCGAATCCATTGGTTCCGCGCATCCTCGGGGAATGGCTCTTGAGGTGCCGCAGTGACCGGCCGTAGTGATGGAAACGATGCTTGGTGCGTTCGTGCGATAACCGTCCACCGGCGACAGACCCCGGCTTCCGAGTAGGCAACCCTGGCCGGTCCCGGGTCGCTTCTTCCAACGACTGAGTTGCTTCGGGCAGTGCGGTCAGAGTCGGAGTACAATTGATCACGTTTGTGGTAACTGGTGATTCCATGAAAGGTTTTCGTCGAGTTCTGTCTGCTTGCATAGCTATCTCCCTGGCGTTTGCCGGTCCTACAGCGGCTCTCGCTGAAGAACAGGCGCGGCCGATGGTGGATCCCTCCATCAACGTCCCCTACCAGGATCCGGATTTCGAGTCTTGGGTAAGGACGTTCGAGCGCCCCGGACGGGAGGTCTACGACAAGCGGGAGGCGATCGTACAAGCAACTTCTGTGCAGGCCGGGCAGGCGATCGCGGATATCGGCGCCGGGACGGGGCTGTTCACACTGATGTTCGCCGAGGAGGTCGGGCCGAAAGGGCGTGTCTATGCGGTGGATATTTCGGAGACCTTCGTCGGCAACATCCTCCTCCGCGCCTCGAAAAGAGGGTTCGGGAACGTCGAGGGCATCGTCAACGATCAGAGGTCGGTGAAGCTGGCCCCCGGTTCCGTGGACATGGCCTTCATCTCCGACACCTATCACCACTTTGAGTACCCGTATGAATTGATGGCATCCCTGCACCGGGCGTTACGGACGGGCGGGACCGTTGTTGTTATCGACTTCCGAAAGGATGGCGCCCACAGCTGGGTTCAGGGGCATGTGCGGGCGAACGAGTCGACCGTGATCGAAGAGATCGAGTCCATGGGTTTCGATTTCGTCGAAAAGAGGGATTTTCTGGCGACTAATTATCTCCTGCGCTTCAGAAAAAGGGAGCGATGACACGATACGGCGGCAGGCTTTATCAAGCACAACATGCCCTTGGGGCCTTGCGCAGCACTCCCGGGCGATCCGCCAATGAACACTTATCTAAGAGCTGCAGGAACCGCTACCGCTTGGGCTGTTTCAGGAGTTCAGCGTGTTTCGGGGGGATGAGTCTAGGTCTAGGCAAGAGGAAAGACCTGACCCCTTTGGCTCCTTTTTGACCCCTTTGGATTTGTTTTGGACCCCTTGTGACCCCGCAAATTATGCTGACTTCAATCGCACCCTTATGTCACTTCTTTCTCTCGATCTCGACGTACAAGCCGGTGAGTTTGTCGGCATCCGCAAGCATCCGCTCCGAAGTGGTGGCGATGAGGAAGGAGAGGTTGTAATCCGTCTGGCCCACCGCACGGCTCAGGAGGTTGTGACCCCGTTCCAGACTCCGGAGGATTTCGCGGGTTTGTGCGGTGTTGCCCTCGAACCCGGACAATGCGTTGAGTGCGTTACGATAGTCAGAAAGTGCTTGTTCAAGAGACTCGGCGTTCTTTGCATCCTTGATGCCATAGAGATCGAGCAGATAGAACATGGCCATGCGCTGCGATAGCATGCGTTGGCGACCAGCGATATTGACCCATTTCCCCGCGAAGGTTCCCGAGCTCTTTTCCATTTCCACGACCACGGCATGCGTCAGGGGCAGGAGTCTTCTGTTGATTTCGAGCATCGCCGCGGCATTGCTCTCGGTGGGCGGCTTAAGGGCAAGCTCCTTATAGCTTGGCCACGTGTCCTTGACCTTGCCCACTGCTTCCTTAACCGCAGGCTCCCCAGCGTAAGCATCCAGCCGAACCAAATTGTCATCAAAGGTCCGCACTGCTTGGTTGAGCTGCTCCTGCGGCTTGCCGTTCAACTCGCCCAATCCAAGCTGGCAATAGGCCTTGAGAATGCGTTGCGTGAGCATCCGCTGCAAGCCGGCCCGATCGATTGCCTCATTGGCGGTCATCGGACCTTGCGGCTCCGCTGTGGCACCGAATGCAAGCAACAGCGCGAGAAGGGTCCCGCCCAATCGAACGCTCATAGGTCTTCCCCCATTTATGACTATGTTATTGGTCGCAACAGATTTCCACAGGCCGAGTGCTACTCCAATGCACCCAAACTCACCGGATTCGTACGGAGGGGATTACGAGTGCAAAGTCTTTTATCGGCCGGGCAGCTAAACCTCTGCGCGCTGCCTGTACAGCAAACGTCGGCATCGGTGTCCTTTCTCGGTCGTTTGAGCTCCCCCGACGAAGGGGAATCGGAATCACACGATGCGCCAATTGACGGTTCTTCCCTGCGCACTGGGGTGTTCCCATCTCTTTTACAGTCTAGTACGTTTCCCATGCAATCTGCGAGGGATTGGCACGAAATTGAGTGCGACCGGGTGACCACATTGCCGAGCATTCTCAAGTTACTTGAGCAGGAGCCCGCAGTGCGCCCCTTCGGCTCGCCCGCGGCGAGCTCTGCGCCTTGGTGACCGTCACATCTACAACATCGACCTGCCGGATGTCGATACGCTCCTGCTGCTGTGCCCCTCAGAGCCCCATCCCCGGGGATTATCACCTGAAGTGATAGCGTAGTGAAAGCAGCACCAGGTGTACGGTGTAGTCCTGTGGTGCGGTGCCCAGGGAGAGCACGGTCGGCAGGGTGTCCACGGTGCCATCGCGGGTCCAGTCCTGCTCCTCGTACTCCTCGTAGCGATACCCCGCCCGAACCGAGAGGTTGTCCGTCAGCCGGTAGGTTCCGTGCAGGGCGGCGGCGGTGAGGGTGGAACTGAGCTCTGGCAGTGGCGGCGCCGCGGTGAGATCGATCGTCCCGTTGAACTCCGCGTAGGTGAGATCCGCCCCCAGATCGAGCTTGCCGGGCATGGCCTCCCAGACCAACCCGAGGCCGACAGTTTCGGTGAGATAGCGGTCCGAGGCGACCCAAAATGCATCCGAATCACCGGGGAGACTCCGCTCGCTCCCTTGTTGCTCGGAGCGCAGTCTGTCGTAGGTGTAGAAGGCCGACGCGACCAGCGTGTCGCTGAAGGCGTAGGAGAGCGAGGCGGAGTAGATGAGCCCGCTTGCCTCCTGGAGACCGAGAACCATCTCCCGGTAATCGTCCTCGACATGATCGGCCTCGACACTGAGGGAGAGGGCCTCGGTCGGCGTGAATGCCAGTTCCACCCCGGCCTTGCGGCGGGTGCGATCCGCGAGATGGTGCGCCCGCATCAGCGGATTGTCATGAAAGCCGGGATTCGCGTTGTCGAGCAGGGGATCGATGTCGGCCAAGGGGACGAAGGCCGAAGCGTCACGTTCCGAGTAGGCGTATCGGAGCGTCGTCTCCACTTTGTCGGACGCTCGAAGCTTGAGTTTGGTCCAGAGGGTGCGATCCCGGGTCTCCTCCACCTGCACCAGGGTACGGTCCATGCGGTCGTCGTCGAAACCAAGGGCCAGATCGGTGCCCCCCGCCAACCGGTATCCGGCCTTTAGCTGCAGCATACGCTGCTCGAAGCCGTAGGGCCGATTCCTTCGCACCCCGCCGCCTCCCAGGTCGGTTACCACGTAGTCGTAGACATTGACGCTGGAGTCGTTGTCGCGGTCGCTGTAGGTGTAGTTGGCGTCGAGACGCAGCCGGGGCGTGGGACGCGAGTGGATCCCAAGGGCGGCCAGGGTGGTATTGACCTCCCCATTCAGATTGGTGGCCGGCAGAGGCGTGGTGGCGAGGGCTGGATTGATGGTGTACGGGAGGAACGTCTCGTCCTGAGTCATGCGCCCGACGGCAAGTCGGGCGCTGATGCGAGTCTTATCCCCGAGCTGGTACCCGAGGAGGGCACTGATCTGATGGAATTGGTTGTCCGGAGCCTCCGCCATCTGTCCCTGCGCCGCATTGGCGGCGAGATCCTCGTAAGGATTGCGCCAGAGGAGGGCGTTGCGATCGTTCCTGAAGTGGGAGCCGGCGTAGGCGAGTCGGGATTGGAACCGCTCCCCGCTGAACCCGAGGGCCAGGCCGAAGTCGTTGGTCTGGTATTCGAACGGGACCGGGAGGATGGCGGCCTGCGTGAAACCGAAGGTCGCCCCCACATCCTTCACCCCCCGCTTCTGTTCGCGTCGAATGTAGCCGGAGACCTCCCACTTCTCCTTGGGGACAAAGGTAAACCGCGCTCCGGTGCGATCACGCTCGCTCTTCAGAGCGGTCCCGCTGAGGTGTGCGCCAAGCGTCGGCATGGCCGCGGTGGTTTGGCCGGGCACCCATTGGGCCGGCAGTGTGAGCTCGCCGCCACCCATATCCCGGAACGGCGTGCGGGCGCTCTCATCCCGGAAGTTGGGGATGCGGTGATATTCGAGCCCAATCTCGTAGGTTCCTTGTCTGCCGCCCTCCAGCCACACGCGGCGGGAGTCGAGGCTGAGTTCCTGGGCCCTTCCTTCAAGAAAGCCCCCCTCCTCACCACGGAACCGAAACTCGCCGTCCGCATTCAGTAGCGTGCCTTCGTCCGTGTATCCGGTGTATCGGCCAAAACGGAAGGCGTCATCGCTCTGGTCGCCGATCCCGCCCTCGACCGAGCCGGACCAGCCGCTCTCGTCGGGGCAGTATTTGCACGTAGGGGGGGCCGCCCCCGCCCCGGCGGGGGCCAGTTGCATGAGCGTCGCGAAGAGCAGCACACCTTTTGGGGAATGGGCGCAAGCGGACATGTTCGTCTCCCTCCGTGGGCTCGGTCTCGTTCTGTCCCAGTCTCAGCGTGCCAGGGTTACGCCCGACGGATGGTTGCTGCCGTGCACCTGGGAGTGACAGTTCAGGCAGCCCTTCACCCCCAGGAACTGGGATCCCAGCCGTGACCCGTCGTAACGGAGACTGGGGTGGCCGGCTTGTGCGTGGCACTGCTGGCAAAGTTGGGGGGGGCGCTTTTTCAACAATGCGGGAAGGTTGGAGCCGTGGGGCGTGTGGCAGATGGTGCAATCCTCCGTCACCGGTTGGTGCTCCCAAAGAAACGGGCCGCGCAACTCCGCGTGGCAGGAGGTGCACATCTGCCGGGCGGTGGCCCCCACCTGCAGGCCTGAGCCGTCTTCGCCGTGGACATCGTGGCATTCGCTGCAAGCCATCTGCCCCTCCCGTACGGGATGGTGGGAGGCCTGGTAGAACTTCGCCTTTTGGTTTTGATGGCAACCGAAACAGATGTTGGACTGCTCCCGGGTGTCGAGTACCCGGTCGCGCTCCACGTGGACCTTGTGGCAGGAGGCGCAGGCCACCTCATTGAACTCGTGGGTGCTGCCCTTCCACCCGATACGTTGGTGATTTTCATGGCAGGTGAGGCAGCGGGCAT
The DNA here is from genome assembly GCA_041690535.1 of Gammaproteobacteria bacterium. Taxonomy (GTDB): domain Bacteria; phylum Pseudomonadota; class Gammaproteobacteria; order Thiohalomonadales; family Thiohalomonadaceae; genus JAWLHA01. The sequence goes on from JAWLHA010000005.1 coordinate 11,286, forward strand.
TCTGGTCCTTGGCCGGGGTCCAGGCATTCTTGCCGAAATTGATGATCGGCGCCTTCGGCTCGCCGCCTTTGGGCTCCTTCTCGTGCTCGCCGCCTGGACCGTGGCACGATTCGCATTGCTCATTGGCGAACGGGGTCCTCGGGTCGGTCACCACGGCGTGCCGGGTCTTGAACAGCGGCAGGATGGGGTATTCGTTGTCCTCGTCATGGCACTTGAGGCAAGTGTCGGCGCCCCGCTTGGCCCCCGGGGCGTTCAGCACCTGGCGGACCGTCGCATCGGCCTCCTCCGCCGTCATTGTGGCGCGCGGCCTCTCTTCCTCGGTGGCGTGCAGCAGAGCCGATGCGCAGCCCAGCGTCACGAGCAGGGCCAGCCATAAAACCGTCCGTCCGTCGAATGATTCAAACATGCGTTACTTCCCTTTCGGGGCTTTTGGGAAACGCTGATTAATTCGTCATGCCCGCGAAGCCTGCCCCCAAGAGCTTCAGTTGCGGGGGCGGGCATCCAGTGCCTTGATTTTTCGAGGCTCGCCGAAGCCTGCCCTCGAATGCCTTCGGGGGCGGGAGCGACGAAAGCGGACTTGATCAGCGATTCCTTAGTGGTTTTGGGGCGAAACGGAGAGGGGCACGTCCGCCCCTCCACGCTTCGACAGGGCTACTTCGCCTTGTGGACCACCTTCACGTCTTTCGGCCCACCGTTGCCATGGCACTCGTCACAGCGCTCGTAGACGACGGTGCTAATGACCTCTTGGGTCTGATCGAACACCGCCCCCATGTCGGACATGTGGATGCGCAAGGCGGTGCGGTCGTGGCACGAGGAGCAGGTGGCCGCCTTGGGCGAGATCCGCAGGTCGTCGGCCGTCCCTCGGGTGTCGTCGGGCCCGAAATCAATGGAGGTAGCGAACACGCCCCGATCGGTCCGGTAGGATTCGTTCACGTGGCAGCTGTTGCAGTCCGACAAAATGCCCGGGTAGTGCACCTCGGCGGTGTAGTCCTTCCCCGACTTGTTGACGAAGGGGTTCTCGCGCATCACCCCTGAATGGATCCCGTGGATCATGCGCTTGAACTGCAACGACTCCTTGATTTGGGTGCCGTCCGCCAGCGTGCCCGAGGAGAGCCGGTTGGCATCGTGGCATATGGCGCACACCTCCGTGCTGTTGCGCGCCCCGCCATGGAATGTAACCCCAAGCGTCCCATGGCAGCTTTCGCACTTCTCCGTTGCGACGATCTGGCGGCGCGCTGTCCCCGCCTCGCCGGTCGAGAGGTCGAGATCGTAGACGCTGTTCCTCAGCGGCACGTTGATCGTCTCACCCTCGATGGGCAGCCGGGTGGCCACATCCAAGCGGGATTCCCTCACTTGGCCTAGGGAGGCGATCCGGGCTGTTCCCTTTGCAGCCTCAGGCAGGGTGCCGGTGGTGATCCGATAGCGACCCTCGCCGGTCTCGATCCCATTGCTCACCGTCACGTTGAGGGTGCTCGAGTAGTCGTCGCCATTGACCCCCGGCGTGGTGTTGGTGGCCACATACAGCCGCACACCGCTGTAGCGACTCTCTTTGACATCGTAGGGTGCGTCGCCGTCGGTGGGATCGACGATGGCGTAGTCGATGGTCACGGTGCGATCGCCGTTGAGTGTCACACCCTCGATATCGAAGCGGTACTTGGCGGCGTTGGCCTCCGCCTGGATCCAGTGGACGTTCTCCACCGCATAGGGGTTGGTGACGCTCGGGTCGCCCGTCACATGACAGGTGGTGCACTCCTTGTTGTTGGGTGTACCGTCGGCGTTGAGCCAGTTGAAACTGCGGTGATTGCTGAAGTCCACGTCGTCATGGCAGGAGCCGCAGGCCTGCTGGGTGGGCTTGCTCTTCCAGTTGTCGGCATCGGCGGCCTTGGTGTTGTCGTGGCACTTGGTGCAGTTGCGCAGGTCCTGGGGGAAACCCACGTTGGAGTAGTCGTGGGTATCGCTGTTGACCACGTATCTTCCACCGGCCACCACGCTGGGCAGATTCCTGCCGCGGTGCAGCTTGTGGATGAAATACTGGAAGTCCACCGTGTCACCAGTCCACGCATCGCGCGTCCCCGGGTTGTGGCAGGTGACACAATACTTCACCTCCTTGCGGCCACCGCCATGGGGCGCCAAGTCGCCATGGCATTGATTGCAGCTTTCGGTATTGACGATGTCGCGGGTGAGGGCGACGGATTGCCCGTCGGGGCGCCAAGTATGGGTCTGATTGGCGGTCGGCAGGGGGTCGCCGCCGATGGAACCGCTGATCTGAATACCCAGCCGGTGAGTCAGGTCCGGTTCATAGGCCACCGCAAGGGGCATGGTGACGTTTTGGATATCCGTGGCAAACGTGTACGTGTACTTGCCATTGCCGTGGTACTCGAGGGTGCCGTTCTTTTCCGTATTGGCGCGAATGACCTTGCGTGTGACCCCGTCGTTGGTCTTCTCGCGCTCGATGTTGATGTAGCTCTGCCAACGGCTCGGGTTGTGGTCGCTTTCGGGCACGAGCTTGGCGAGCGTGAATTGGACGTTGTTTGTCGTTAGGCCCTTGAGGCCCTTGCCCGACTCGTCGCGAACCACGAACGTGGCCACGGGCAGCGCATCCATGGAGACCTGGATTTCACTCCCGCTCACGACCAGTTTGGTGAGCTCCGCGGGCACGGAGGTGCTCACGTCGATGGTCGGCAGGGTGTCGAGACCGACGCCGCCCCCATCACTATCGCCCGGAGGGGGATTATCGTCACTCCCGCTACCGCAGCCCCCCAAGGCGGCGACCAATAAGAGTGTGGCCACTACCCCCCGACGCTCCTTGAAACACTCTGCCAACCCCATGAGATTCCCTCCTGTGCCACGTGCTTGGACGGCTGGGCGTAATTAGCCCCGCCTCGGGCAGACCCAATAAAGGTCTTCGCGGGCAATGGTTCCTCAGAGTCCATTGATACCCCGGATGCGCCTGTTGGCTCGGGAGAATGCAGGCTTAAACGCCGGTTTTCGCGGCCTTCCCTTATCAAGTATAGGCGTATAATTATTAGGGTCTTATTCTTGTATAGTAGAGGTTTCAGGGAGCGTCAATGTTTGTCACACCTGCCAAACGACTCATCGCCACGCTCATCAGCGCGATTCGCTTCCATGCCGCCACCGAAAATTGGTACGCAGGAAAGCCGTTGTTTTTCTACCGGCCCCTCGCCGTCCTCGCTACGGTCGCTAGTGAGAAATGCGGGCTAAAGTCCTTCCTTGCCGGTCAGGAGGGTTGATACAAGGCGCTCTACGGGGACGAAGTCGTCGGTGAGCAGAGGCAGTGCGGCACTGGGGGTGCCAGTGGCGCGCAGGGGTTCGTTCACTCGAAACCAACGCCGGGGGAATCCGCTTTCAGCGTACAGCCGGTCCGGCATTGGAAGCCCGTCTGCGGCACTGATCACCAGCGTCACGCGGGTAGGCGTCTCAGGGAGATGGTCCATCCAGACGTCCACGTGTTCGAAGACTTGTTCGAGCCCTTTGACGATGGCTTTGACGAGACGCGGATCGGGGAAGGCATCGACGACGTTGATCAAATACAGGCCGTTTGGCGCCAACCGGGCCCGGACCAGTTCCGTGTATTCCCGCGTGATGAGGTGGTAGGGGATAGAGATATCATGGAAGGCATCCCCAATGATGACATCGTACCTCCGCTCCTCCCGTGCGAGTACTACCCGGGCATCCGTGTGCACCACCCGCATGCCCGCGGTGTCCACATAGAGCTTGTCGTGGGCGGTTTGAGTGACGACGGGGTCGAGTTCAGAAACCGTCACCCCGGCCCCGGGCCATCGGGACATCACGGCACGCGGCAGGGTATAGGCACCGCCCCCGACGAAAAACCAGCGCAGCCTCTCCAATGATTCGGAGTCGAAACGATGTTGGACCAGCTCATCCATCAGGTGCACGTACGGGGAGAGCAGAAGGGTCGGATCTTCACGGTGATTGGTGCCATGCCCGAGGTGATCCAACACCAGAGTGCGGGCTGTGCCAAAGGGCAGCTTTTCATCAAGCATGCGGATGCAGAAGTAACGGCTGGAGACCTCGCAGGGATCGGCGAATCCCTGCCGTGTTCCTGTGATGATAAGAAGTGGTATCGCCAAAACCACAAGTGCCGCAGGCACTGCCTTTGGTTTACCTCTCAGCAGCGGCAGGGCGAGCAGAAAAAGCACGATGGCGGTGCCCATGACGATTCGAACCGTCCCGAACCACTGGACCAGCCAATAGCCGGTGAGAAAGGTTCCGACGATGGAGCCAAATGCCGCCAACGCATGCATTCGCCCGACCACATGGCCAGTGCGACTGTCCCGCTGCAAGGCCAATGTGGTTAGCAGCGGCGTGACGACCCCGAGTAGCAGCGCCGGCACGAAGAAGAGCGACAGCACGTAGAGGAAGCTCGCCGTGAGTAAATCGATCTGCGCTGTTTGGATGGCCGGCGCCACCATGGTCAGCACCAGCAGGGTGCCAACCGAAAAGAGCGCAGCCAGGATTAGAGTATTCGCCGCCGCGCGCCCATCCGCGCCTCGATCGGCCCACAACCCTCCTAACCAGTTGCCGAGCGACAATCCCGCCAGAATGACTCCGATGATGGACGTCCATGTGTAAAGAGAAACGCCGACGTAAGGGGCGATCAGGCGCCCGGCGACGATCTCCAGCACCATCAGGCAGGCGGAGCTGACAAATACTGTCACGCTATACCAGAAGGTGCCGGAAGAGGCGCGGTGCGGAATTTGCTGAGCATCATGATTCGTGTCTGTCATGGAGACGGATTATGCATGGGCACCGAGCACCATCCAAGAGGAGGGAACAGGGTAAACGCACACTTACCCAAAAGCGGTGTAAGGTTTTGTTTTAGCGTAACTACTCGCCCCCTGTCATTCCCGCGAAGGCGCGCGAAGGCGGGAATCCAGTCTGGTCAAGGCTGAGAAGATCCTCCCTGCGCAAGTGGAGAACACTTGTCACTTTTCTGGATTCCCGCCTTCGCGGGAATGACGGTTTCGGGGGGTGAGTAGTTACACAGTAGCGTCGGCACCTCGGCGGGCGCCGTCTCTGCGGAGTTTTCGTCTCCGTCCTCGCTTTTAGCAAATGCTAATGCCTTGAAAAAACAGGCAAACAGGGCCGTGGCGGTGGAGCGCACCGTCGCCGCACTGTACAAGCTCGTAATATCGGCACGGTGCTGGAGGTCATCCGTGGGGTGGCGGAGCAGACCAACCTGCTCGCGCTGAATGCGGCGATCGAGGCGGCCCGGGCCGGGGAGCAGGGGCGCGGCTTCGCCGTTGTGGCGGATGAGGTGCGCACCCTGGCCTCCCGCGCCCACTCCTCCACCGAAGAGATCCGGCTGATGATCGAACGGCTGCAGGCGGGCGCCCGGACGGCGGTGGAGGCGATGGCTCAGGGCCGCGCCCAGACCCAGGACAGCGTCGACCTGGCGGACAACGCGGCCGAGTCGCTGGCCGCCATCACCCGGGCAGTGGCTACCATCTCCGAGATGAACACGCATATCGCAACCGCCGCGGGGCAGCAGGAGCAGGTCGCCGGCGAGATCAACCGCAACCTCATCAACATCACCCAAATCGCCGAGCAGACCGCCGAAGGCACCGGGGCACTGGGCAGCGCCAGTGATCAGCTCGCCGCCGTCGCCGCGGAACTGGAGGGGTTGGTCGGCCACTTCAAGACCTGACCGGCTGATGCCGGAGAAAGCTCGCAGACGTAGGGCGAGTGTCTTGCTTGCGCAAGTTTGCAGGATTCACGATATTCATGTGAATCAAAGTGTCTTGGGTGTCCAGACTGTGGGAGCGGCAGATGGCGGTGATTCGCCCATTGGAGGCCAGTGATTTGGAGGTGCTCCGAATCCTCGTTTTGGAACTGCACGAGGCGGTTCGCCCGTTCGACCGGGATTTGCCCCCGGGCGAAGAGATCATCGAGGAGCATTTTGGGGAGTTGTTGGCCCGAGTGAGGGGGAGTTCCGGGAGGATTTTTCTCGCCGAAGAGGAGAGGCGCGTGATTGGCTACCTGTGTCTGTTCGGCGCGGTACAGCCCGAGGAGCGCGATGAACGGCCTGCGCAGTACGGCTTCATGGCAGAGCTGTTCGTCAAAGAGGGGTACCGCAATCGCGGAATTGGACAGGAGTTGGTAAGGCAGGCCGAGGCTCACGCCCGTACTCTCGGCGGCCACAAGATGGAGTTGAAGGTACTTGCCCGAAACGAGGCTGCCAGGCGTTTCTATGAGTCATGTGGCTATACGCCAAGAATCGTGATCATGAGCAAGCCTCTTTGAACAGAGGTCTGCACCCTTGGCCGTTGTGGGCTCCTCCGGCGTCGGTAAGTCCACGGTGGTCAACAATCTTGCGGGCGCTGCCATGCAGCCCGCAGACAAGCAGGACCCCCACCGCAAGCCGTGGCTCAAACCGTCTCCAGATACTTGTGCACAAGGCTCACCGCCACGGCCCCTTGCCCCACCGCGGATGCCACCCGCCGGATCACGCCATGGCGTACGTCGCCGGCCGCGAAGATTCCGGGCACGCTGGTCTCCAACAGAAACGGATCGCGCTTCGGCTTCCAGTTCCTGGGCCGTTGGCCGTTACGAATGAGGTCCTGGCCGGTATAGATGAAGCCGGCCTCATCCCGCTCAACCAGGTCGCCCACGCAGCCGGTGCTCGGCACCGCACCGATGAAGATGAAGAGCGCGTCGGCAGGCACGGTCTCGCTGGCACCGCTGCTGTTGTCCTTGACGGTGATCGCCTCGAGGCGGCCATTGCCACTGACGGCCGTGACCTCGGTGTTGAGCATCACCTCGATATTGCCCGCGCCCTCGATCTGTTCAATCAGGTATTGGGACATGCTCCGCTGCAGGGAATCTCCGCGGAAGAGCATGGTGACGTCGCTGGCAAATCGCGACAGGTACATCGCCCCTTGGCCTGCCGAGTTGGCCCCGCCGATGACGTAGACCCGTTTGCCGCGGTAGTTGACCGCCTCCGAGGCCGCGGCCCCGTAGTAGACCGAGGCGCCAACGAAGGGATCGATGCCTGGCACATCGAGCGTGCGAACCTCGACCCCGGTGGCGATCACCAGGGCCTTGCAGCTCAACTCCGTGCCGTCGCTCAGGGTCACGTAGCGGTAGGGGTCTTCAACCCTGACCCCTGTGACGGACTGGGCCGTCAGGATCTCCGCGCCGAGGCGCTGCGCCTGGGTGGTGGCGCGTCGCGTGAGGTCCGCACCGCTGATGCCCTGGGGAAATCCGAGGTAGTTCTCGATGCGCGAGCTGGTCCCCGCCTGCCCGCCGGCGGCCCCTTTTTCAATCAGAACCGTGCGCAGCCCCTCGGAGGCGCCATACACGGCCCCGGCGAGCCCTGCCGGGCCGGCACCAACGATGATGAGATCGTAGAAGGGCTGGCGGGCCTGGGTCGACATCCCCACTTTCACCGCCAGGGTGCCGAGGTCGGGGGCCGTGAGGGTACTGCCGTCCGGGAAGAACAGCACCGGCAGCCGGGGTATGCCCGCGGCACTGGACTCGACCAACTCCCTCGCCGTTGGGTCCTTTTCGATATCCAGCCACTGGTAGGGGATCTGGCAGCGGGCGAGGAAATCCTTCACGTAGTGGGAGCTGGCTGACCATTGGGTGCCGGCCACCCGGATCCCGTCGTAAGTGACCGGCACACTGGCAAGCCAGTCGCCCAGCAGGTCATCCAGGATTGGATAGAGCCGCTCCTCGGGGGGATCCCACGGTTTCATCAGGTAGTAGTCGAGATCGATGGCGTTAATGCTTGCAATGGCCGCGTCGGTGTCGGCATAGGCGGTAAGGAGCACCTTTTTGGTTTCCGGGTAGAGCTTGATCGCTTTCTCCAGGAATTCCACGCCGCTCATCGAGGGCATGCGCTGGTCGACCAGGAAGAGGGCGATGGGGTCGTTGCGGCGTTTGAATGCCTGGACGGTCTCCAGCGCCTCGTGCCCCGAAGCCGCCTTGACGATCCGATAGTCGTGCCGGTAGTTCGCCTGCAGGTCCCGAGCAATGGCATTGAGCACGTGTGGCTCGTCATCGATGGTCATAATGATGGGCTTGGCCATGTTGCCTATATCCTCAGTGATGAGGGGCGTTCGGGTGGATTGAAGTCCGTCGGCAACCGAATGGAAAAGCAGGTGCTGCCAGGCTCCGACTTCACGGACATCTGGCCCCTATGTTTTTGAACAATGAGATTGCGGCTGATGCTCAACCCCAATCCAGTGCCCCGTCCGGGCGGCTTGGTGGTGAAGAAGGGATCGAAGATCTTCGAGAGGTTGTCAGGGGGGATCCCCGGACCGCTGTCCTCAATCTCGACCACGATCCAGGGCTCCTCCCGGCGGGCCCGGATGGTCAGCGTCCCGTCGCCATGCATGGCATCGATGGCATTGTCGATGATGTTGGTCCACACTTGGTTCAGCTCGCCGGCATAGGCTTGAATGACCGGCAGGTCGTCAGCATATTTCCGAACGACCGTCACCCCTCGCTTGAGCTTGTTGTGCAGGATGATGAGCGTGTTGTCGAGCCCCTCGCGGATATCCACCGACTGCACCGGCGCCTGATCCATGTAGGTGTAGCTCTTGAGCGCCTTCACCAGCTCGACAATGCGACCGGTCGAGAGGCTGATTTCGCGCACAAGGCTGTAGATCGAGAACTTGAAGCTGAGCCAGTCGACAATCACAGCGAACTGAGGCCGCTCGAAGACTTCCGCCAGCTCCGCCAGATCGGCTTCGTCATAGCCGAAGCTCACAAGCGCAGGTATCAAGTCCCCATCGGTGACCACATCGCGCGCCTGGAGCCACCCCTCGAGGGCGGCCTCCCGATCGCTTCGGGTGAGGGCGTTCATCTCGGCGGGTTGCTGGGCGCGCCGCTTGGCCAACTCGTCGAGTTCGAGGATCTTCCTGACCCGCATGTCATCGAGGGGCGCTTCACCCATACGAAGCTGGAGGGCCTGCCATCTGGAGAACAGGGAGTGTAGTTGTGCTGCGCTGCGCTGGGCCGCGGCGGCGGGATTGTTCAGCTCGTGCGCCATGCCCGCGCTGAGTTTGCCCAAGGAGGCCATCTTCTCCTGGACAATGAGTTGGTTGTGCATCTCATTGAGCTGGTTCAGGGTCTGCTCAAGAACCAGGTTCTTTCTCCTCATCTCCTCGGTCTTCTCGCGCAGCGCCTGCTCGCTCTGCCGCAGCGCCTCCTCGGCGCGTTTGCGCTCGCCAATATCCCGGATGATGCCGGTGTAGTAACGTTCATCCCGCACCGTCCAGGTGGAGAGGGAGAGTTCGATGGGCACCTCCTCACCGCCTTTGGTGCGGGCGGCTAGTTCAATCGTCTTGCCGATGGCGCGGGCCTCGCCGGTTCGGGTGAAGCGCGCCATGCCGTTGCGATGAGCGTCATGAAAGCGCTCGGGGATAATGAGTTCGAGCCGTTGGCCAAGGGCTTCTTCTTCGGTGAAACCGAGAATCCTTGTGGCTGCGTTGTTCCAGCTGACGATGACCCCCGTGTGGTCCGCGGAGATGATGGCATCAAGGGCTGACTCTGTGACCGACCGGAACTTCTGTTCCGCCTGTTTGCGCTCGCTGATGTCGCGGATGATCCCGGTGTAGTAGCGTTTGTCATCGAGAAACCAGGTGGCCAGCGAGAGCTCAACCGGAAACTCGGCGCCATTCTTGCGCAGGGCGGCCAGTTCCACGGTCTTGCCGATGACGCGGCTCGGGCCTCCCGAGCTGACGCGTCGAATGCCTTCCTGATGACGCTGTCGGAAGCGCTCGGGAATGATCGCCTCGATGGGACGCCCCAGCATCTCCGCTTCGGTGAAGCCAAAAACCCCGGTCGCTGCACTGTTCCAGGATCGGATATTGCCGTCGGCGTCGCCGGAAATGATGGCGTCGATGGCCGATTCCATCACCGAGCGGAATTTCGCCTCCGACTCGCGAAGCGCCATGCGGACTTTGGAGACCGTCACCTGGCGCTCGATCCGCGCCAGCACCTCGCGCTCATCGAACGGTACCGGGATCAGGTCGTCCCCGGAGAGGAGCCCTTTGACCCGGATCTCAGTGTCGTGGTCGCCGGTCATGAAGATCACCGGAAGGTCGCGGGTCAGCTCGTTGGCCTTCAGGTCATCACGCAATGCGAACGGATTGGTGTCAGACAGGCTGGCACTCAGCAGGACAAGGTTCGAGCGGGAAGCCGCTATATGATCGAGCACATCGGTGCCGCTGGCGACCCTCTTGACGCTGTAGCCGTCACTCAGCAGCAGCCTCTGCAGCGCATTGGCGCTGGTCGCGTCATCATCGACAATGAACACGGCCCCCCGATCAGGCACGACGTTGACCCTCGCATTTTGCCCCGCACCTCACCGCCGCCCGCTTGCGGCCGCCGATCTGCTCGCTGCGCCAGGGCGTACCTCTTTCAGCCGGTTTGGCGCAGTGTCGGTTAAGCCGCCGCCGTCTTGGGGGTCGCCCCTGGCACCCTGTCTCCCCCGACACCCGTCCCGGTGAACAGCATCCTCGCCCCGCCTTAGCGGCACTTCGACACCCTGCGTGAGCAACGGCGGTGAGGAATCGAGGCTAGCGGCATGTTTGTCGATGAAAGGGTAGCGCAGCCGGGCCGAAACGAAGGGTGGGGCGCCTACCGCTGGGCGCGGTAGATGAGGTTGTCCCAACCCGTGTTGCCCTGCCGTATGCCGCCCGCGACCGGGAGCTTCTCCGGTTCAGACAGGGGCGGAGGGTCATGGCGCGGCGTTGCAGGCGAAAGCCCTTGGGGAGTGCCATGCGCCTGGAGAGCAGGGTAAAGCATGTTTAGCTGTGAGCGATGCAAGTCCTTGAAAGTCCGGAGTCGGTTCGGGGTTAAATGCGCTTGCCTTGGCCTAGCTAGAGCACCGAACAGGTAAACTGGCACCACACGCTGAGCGAGGTGTAAGTCATTGATATCGGGTCGTCGGCCGCAGGGATTTGTGCAAGGACGCATTGATGCCGCAGGAGGGCAGGATGCCCGGAGCGGCTGCGGCCGTCGAGCCTACAGAGATGTATTCACGGCGTACCCGATATCAATGACTTACACCTCGCCACCCCATTAGCTGTCCGGTGCTCTAGCAATGCATTGAGCACGTGTGGCTCGTCGTCGATGGTCAAGAATTGGCTTGGCCATGTTGGTCCGTTGGAAACTGAATGGAAAAGCAGGTGCTGCCAGGCTCCGACTTCGCGGACATCTGGCCCGCTTGTTTTTGAATAATGAGATTGCGGCTGATGCTCAGCTTCCTCGCCACAGCCGCTCATACACGCGGTTTGGCCATTGCGCTAAAGAACGATCTCGCGCAGGTGCAGGCTTCGGATCCATGTTTCGATTTCGCGTTCAACGAGAGCTGCCACGACGACAACGAGTGACGCTTGCTGCAGCCGTTCAGCGCGAAAAAAATGCCGTGTGACGTCCCGACCCTTCACATCACTGACGAGACGGCGCGAGAGGCGCTGTGCGCAGAGTCGAGTGGAAACGGAATCCGTACCCTTGTACTTCCCATAGCCTTGGACGCCAGCTTCCGCTTCAGCTGCGATTAGATAACCGGTTTCCAGTAATGCTATGGCTTTCTGATTATAAGGAGTAATCCAGGAAAAAAACTGATCGCTCCTGAGCTTGGGCGGTGAGCAGCCGACCCCCTATTTGTTGATTGGTTGCCATCACGTGCGCCCATGTATTTACCCTAGCAGAAGTTTGCCTGCTACTCACAAATCAGCCAGGTGATCGTGCGGTTCTTTGGTGAATTAAGCTATTGACAACCAGGAACGAAAGGCGAAGAATTGCCTGACACAGCGCATGGTTATTGTTTCGTCAGCTGGCAAATTGCTGCTGAAAATTTACATTGGTTCTATTTGTTTGAACGACATTATGGTTTTAGTGATTCGACGAGATTCGTTGCTAAAGATACTTGCTCGATCATCAGGCAAACGAATCGAAGGACGTCACGAAACTACTCGTGACGAGGCGGGAAAGACGAACTCTGCCGCATGAACGGGCGGTGTCGTAACTGGTTTGGTGAAGTGGACGGAGATTCTCGGCAGGAATAAACAGGAACGGAATCTGACATGGAATCGAGTTGCCGCACTACTTTCGCACCTCATCAAGAAAAGGGGAGTGGACACGTTCAAGCATCGCCCTCCCACGGTTACGCCATTTCTACCCATTCACATTCGGCGTTGCGCCACAATCCCGTAAAGCCATCATCGCACCTTGTCAAACAGACTCAAGGCCATTGCGTCATGTACTCGCGACGGCGGATAAAGACGATAACGCATACGGACCATCGCGGTGCCCGCTCAATGGAGGAATTCAGAGGTTTTGGAGCGTTGATTGCTCCATTGTGCGGATATGACTTGCTTTAATTCCTGTTCACTCGGCGAGCCTGTATTCAGTGGTCCTGTATTTGAGTGGCGAAGCTCATACACATGGCTGAACCAGGGAATACTCAGGCGAACAGGAACCGAATTCTGGGGGTATTGGTATTGCTGGCACATCGGGAGCGTAGGGTCGCTCCGGCGGTGAAGAGCGGTGTCGGGGCATCGTTTTTTCAGGCGGCAGTCTGAACCGGTTCGCCACCGAATAAAGGCGCTACCCGCGGCTACGGGGAGGTTAGGTCTGTAGGAGTGGTTCAACGCATCAACGACGCTCTGGACAGAAATCGCGCTTCGTGAGGAGCGTGGTCGTGGGTAGTCGCCCACGAGTGGCCGCACTGGTGATAATAAACAGACAAGGAGATATACATGAGTGATCAGTTTCAGGATCTCATGGCGCTTCCGGGCGCAACCGCGGTTGGGCAGTTTGACGACAAAGGGGGGGTGGTCAGTTATCAGGGGGATATGGACCAGACATCCGCCGAGATTGCTGCCATGATGTGTTTCGCCAATAAGGCCATGGGCAACATGCAGGCGAAAGGTTGGGCCGCCTACACCGGTTCCGACGACTTTTTCCCGGTTCAGGGCTTCGCCGTTGCCGGTGGCAAGCATGCGGCCTGTGTTATGGGCGATGTCGGCGTTTTTCTCGACGCCGATCAGGCTGATTTCGATCAGACCTTCGCCGCACTCTCCAAACACCTCTAACCATCAGGGATTGACTCAACCATGGCTGACCTGAACAAACTGTTGAGTATTAACGGCGTTTTCGCTGCCGGCGAGTTCGGCGACGATGGCACGCTGAAGGCGCATGCCGGGGACCTCTCGGAGGAACATGCGGCCATGGCGGCGCAGATGTGCGCTGCCAACAATGCAGTGGGGCGTATGCAGTGCGATGGCTACACTGCGTTCTCGGGCAAGGAGTGGACTCCGCTGCAGGGGTGGGCGCTTACCGGAAAGAAGATCTCTGTGTGCATCGGTGGGAACATCGGGGTATTCGTGAGGAACGGTGAGGCATCGTTCAACGAGGTCTTCAGCGCCCTGCGCGAGGCGTCGTAAGCGCAGCCTTGGCGGCGAGCCATCCGGCTTGCCGCCAAGGCCTTTCGGATCGGTTTGAAAGGGAAGAGATTTCGATGCACACGTTTTTGTCAGAAGAGTGGATTAATGCCTACAAGGATGAGTGGAATACCAACGAAAAACTCAAGAAAGGACTTCGGGGTTTCAATGCGTCCATCAAGTACTACGTGGAAGGTAGTGGTGATGCGGTTCACCTTTTCGTAGAGGACGGTGAAGCGACCGCTGGTGGCCCCGCTGATCGGGAGAGTTACGATTTCGAAATGTGGGCCAAGCTTGACCATTGGAAGGACTTGGCCTCCGGCGGGATGGGTCCACGGGCAGCAATGCTCACGAAGCGTCTCAAGTTCAAAGGCTCCATGGTTACCGCCATGAAGTTTATGGGGCCGTTCGAGGACTCGCTGCGTCTGATGGGCACCGTGCCGACTCGCTGGGATTGATGTTTGGGCTCTCCCAATGGCGTGGTCTGTTCCGCCTTTGTTGACTGCGCGATAACATTGGCATGCTCGCATTCCATCCCCAAGGACGGATAAGTGATGGAAGAGCTCCGATAGGCGCGAAGCAACCAATTGGAAAGGTTGGGGCCTCCGGTTGCATGGCCACTCTAGTCCGACTTCCGGAGGTTCCCTTTTTACGCCATCCACTCAGTTGAGTGCCCCCGATCTCCAGGTGCCTACCCCCGCTTTCCCGCCACTCTTCTACTGCTCGTCAATCCCCTCACTGTGCCGGGGCGTGCCCCCTCCGGTCGGCTTGACGCAGTGCCGACTCCCGCCAGGCTTCCCCCGGGTCGCTCCCTCCATTGTATCCTGCGAAACTCGTCCGTTCCTTGGGCAGCATCCGCGCGGCCGCCACAATCAACGGCGCCTCCACGCCCTCGCCATGGGCCGTGGCGAAGATCCGGGCCATATCCGACAGACAAGCAGAGGCAAGCCATTGCCAGGAATGGCAGAGTTGCGTATAAATTCGGCACGTTAGTATCAGAGCGGTACAGAATCCTGGTTTTTGACCGTGCGTACGCCGGGAAACCGGGTTTCCCCCCGTACTGCATACCCGCCGGCAGTTGTGGATGTGGCGGAGAGGGCGGGTGCCGGCCCTCGAACGGTTCACATAACAGTCGCGCGGTGCGATGCTCCCGCGCTCAGGAGGTCTGTGTGACAACAAAACAACGCTGGGCAGAGGATATTTCAGGGAAGCGGTTCGCCGTGTTCGGTGAAGTAGCTGCCCTGCCGAGTTTTCTCGGGCGTTCGGCCGTCGAGACGATCAAACAGCGCGGCGGCGTGGTCCAGAGCCAGGTGGACGACAGCGTGGATTATCTGGTGATTGGCCGCGGGCGCCAGAAGGGGCGGGCCGAGGCCGAGCGAAAGGGCAGGGGGCTCATCGAGAAGGGGGCCAAGTTACAGATCCTCGATGACGCAGGGTTCGTGCATCTGTTCCGCATCAACCTTGAGGGGGCGAGGTTCTTCTTCACGGGCGGCTTCGAAATCTGCATCAATGGCCTGGATGACAGTCAGCCACCCGCGCTGGCCCGATCAATCGGGGCCGAGCCGGTGGACGAGCTTGACGAGAACGTGGATTACGTGGTCGTCGGGAGTCGCCGTGCCGCGGGGAAGACCGCGGCAATGCGCCGGGTGCAGGCGCTTGTGGATGGCGGCGCAGGCCTCGATGTCATCGACGAGACCACGTTCTTCGAGTTGGTCCGCTCCCAGGGTCAGCCCGGGGGGGCCAAAGGGGTGGGGGAGCTTATCGTTCAGCTGCACGGTTTCGTGGACCCACGCCGTCTCGAGCGGGCGCTCGACATGCTCAAGAAGGAGTCCTTCAACCTCTACGCGGATGTGGATGACGACTCTGTGGTAGGCGTGGTTCGTAGTCAGACCTCGCGCGGCGTCTATTCGAGCGTACTCTACGCGGACGGCAAGTACGCCTGCTGCTCGGAAGAGCTGTACGAGTGCATGGGACTACAAGGCCGGGTCTGCAAGCACACGCTGGTGTTGGTGCTGGGGTTGGTGCAGTCGGGGGCGCTCGAGGCGGGGCAGGCGGAGAGCTGGATGCGCGCGGCCTCGAAAAAGGGGCCGGCCAAGGACCCGCAGACCCTCGCGGATACGTTGCTGCGCTACAAGTCCGCGGAGGCGGGTGAGATCGACTGGCGCCCGACGGAGACCATCCCGGAGGACTTCTACATCTACGGCTGAGGGCCCGCCGCGGCGGGTCGCGACCAGGGAGAGCGGCATGGCAACTCGCGAACGCTGATGTTATCGACCACCGACCTATCCGACACCCTGCTGCGGATTGGCGAAGCCCTCAATCGGCTTGCCGTTCGGGGGCTCGGCGTCGCCGGACCCGATGAGACCGCGCAGCTTGGGGCGTTTCGCGCCGAGCTGGCGGAGATGGGGGCGATGCATCTAGCGGGTCAACTGGGGGTGCTCCTCTCACGGGTGAGTGATGATCGCAAGGAGGCGCCGCGGGCGTTCCTGCACGTCCATACCATGCTGCGCATGCTCGACAGGCTCTACACCCTCAGACGTGTCGAGGAGCAGCTCGCGACACAAATCACTACCGAGGCGCCGATGCCTGCGGTGGAGCCCCCCGGGCTGCAGGCGGTGGAACTGCCCACGGAGGTGAAGCCGTCATTCTTGCGTTCGCTCTCTCTGGCCGTGGAGGAGCTGCTGGTGACGGGGATGACGGCCGCCTCTGAGGCCACCGTGCAGACGCTGCGCGTGGGTGTTCAGGAGGCAAGCGGGCGCAGGTTGCTGCGGCTCGGTTCGACGCTAAGGATGCTGACCGAGGAGATCGCGCGGTTCGCAGGCAGGCAGACGGACTTCTCGCCCGAGCGCTTCGTGTTTTTCGCATCGCGGGTGTGGATGCTTTCCCGGGGCATGGCCGACGCCCTCGATAACGGCGACCGCACGCGATGGACGAGGCTCGCGTGGACGCCTCCGTCAAGGCCCGTGGATGAGCTTGCCCTGGTGGTCTGCGGCGTGTTCAAGCGCCATGTGCCGGGCGCCTTCGCGTCATTCGAGATGCGGTGCCGGGTGCTCAGCGATGCCGGGCCAGTGCGGGCCGGTGAGGCGTTGATCTGGTCGTTCGTCTTCCCCGTGAAGGTGGACACGGAGGTCCCGCCGGAGGTCCACCTGTTGCTGAAGCAGAAACAGAAATTCGTCCCGAACGACCTGTTGGAGGGGTGTGTGGTGAGGGTGCGCAAGGCGGCCCTGAGCCTGCTTGCGCCTCCCCGTCTGCTGCTCGGACCGGAGAGCACCGTGGAACCGGGTGAGCCGTTCGCGGGCTTTCGCGACCTCATGGCCTGGGACCCGCTCCTCGTGCTGGCGCGCGTTCGCGCCCATCGGGTCGACCCGCTCGAGCTCCCCATCGAACTGCAGGAGGAGGTGCTGCTGGAGGAGTGGGCTGTCGGCCCGTTCGACGCCGACGGCGGCCCCTACTTGAGGGCGCCGCTTACCTCGGGCACCCTCCGTTTCGAGGTGCGGGTGGACGGTGGAGCGGAAGGCGCACCGCTCAAGGAGACGATCGAGAAGGCATCGGGCGAGGTGCCGAAGCCACCGCTCTTCGGGTTCACCTACTTCGAGCACGGCAAGCTCATTTTCCAGCCATTGTCGCTGCTGCGTGCGCAGGGGCCCGAACACGTTCACCTCATTCAGAAGAATATCGACAAGACCGCCCTGGTCCGGGCGCTGCGATTCGATTGAGACGAGATCCAGGATGGCCACACCCAAAAAGAAGAAAATCAGCACGGAGTCGAACCCCCGTGGCGGCAGTGCCGTAAATCTCGCCGAGGTACTCCGGGCACCGGTGGAGCTTGAGTACGCGGAGGAGCTGGAGGCGCTGCGCCAGAACGACCCTGAAACACCACCCGAAAACTGGACGCTGAGCCCGCGCTCGGTGCTCACCTACGTGATCGGCGGCAAAACGCTCGAGCTGCAGGTGGACGGGAAGTCCCGGGAGGTGCCGATCACGCGCAAGTTCTACGGGGACGATGCCCTGGTGGAGCGTGCCATTGTCACCCTGGCCTCGGAGCGGGCGCTGCTGCTGGTTGGTGAGCCGGGGACGGGCAAGAGCTGGCTGAGCGAGCACCTCGCCGCGGCGGTGGCGGGGGACTCCACCCTGACCATCCAGGGCACCGCCGGGACGACGGAGGATCAGATCAAGTATTCGTGGAACATCGCGCGCGTGATTGCAGAGGGCCCGACGCCGGAGAACATGATCCCGTCGCCGACCATGGTTGCGATGCAGCGGGGCGGGCTGCTGCGGTTCGAGGAGATCACCCGCTGCGTGCCGGATGTGCAGGACGCGTTGGTCTCGATCCTGTCGGACAAGGCGATCTCGGTGCCCGAGCTTCCGGGGCACAACCGGGTGAGCGCTCGCCCCGGGTTCAACGTGATTGCCACCGCCAACTCCCGCGACCAGGGGGTCAACGACCTGAGCGCGGCGCTCAAGCGTCGATTCAATTACATCCACATCCCCGTCATCGCCGACAAGAAGACCGAAATCGCGATTGTGAAGGCGCGCAGTCAGTCGCTCCTGCAACGCTATTCCATTCGCGCGGAGCTCGAAACGCCAATTCTGGAGTTGCTCGCGACGGTGTTCCGCGAGATCCGCTCGGGCAAGTCGGAAGAGGGGATCAGTATCAAGTCGCCGGGCACGACCCTCTCCACCGCGGAGGCCATTGGTGTGGCGCTCGATGCGGCGCTGCACGCCCGCTTCTTCGGGGGGGAGAAGGTGGGGCCGGGGGCAATCGCCCGCAATCTGGTGGGCAGCGTGGTGAAGGAGGACCTGGCGGATTTGGCGGCCCTCAAAGAGTACGTCGCGCTGATTGCGAAGAAGCGGGCAAAGGAGAGCCCTCTCTGGAAGGAGTTCCACGACGAAGCGCAAAAGGCGCTTCGGTGAAATCATGACGCAGGGAGCGGTATCGGGGGCCGTGGCGCAGGCCCTGCCCGAGGAGGCAAGTCGCATCGCCGAACAGGTGGAGGCGCTGCTGGCCGAGCCGCTCTACTGGCTTCCGGTTCGCCACCACGCCCCGGCAGCCGCCCGGGTGGTACGCCAGGCCATTCTCGAGCGGCGCCCCCGGCTCGTCTTCATTGAAGGGCCTTCGGAATCCCAGCATCTCTGGGAGCATGCGGTCGACGCGGCCACAAAGCCGCCGTTCGCCATCTATTCGAGCTTCCGGGACGAGCGGGACGTGCTTGGGCTGCGGGGGGTGCTCAGCCCCGCAGAGGACGTCCCGGTGCGGCTGTCGAGCTGGTACCCGCTGTCGGACTACTCTCCCGAATACATCGCCATGAAAGCCGCAGTGGAGGTCGGGGCGGAGGTGGTGTTCATCGACTTGCCCCACTGGGCACTGGTTCCGACGCGGGAATCGCTCGAGCGGCAGGGTGAGGAGGGTTGGGATCTCGCCGGGGGCGTGCCGCCTGGCATCGATAGGGCCCCGCTCCACGCGCTGATCGAGGGCAGCGAATTTCTGCGCAGGTTGGCGGGGGCCGCCGGATTCCGCCACTGGAACGAGGCGTGGGACACCCTCTTCGAGCCGGTTGGCGCGGTGGATGTGGAGACCTACCGCCGGGACCTGGCGACCTTTTGCGCGGGGATTCGCGCAACGACCCCGCCCGAGCGCAGCGAACAGGACGGCACGCTCGCCCGTGAGCGTTTCATGTGGTGGAAAGTGCAAGAGGCCTTGCGAGTGCGGGCGCTGGATGCATCCCAGGCGGTGTGCGTGTGCGGCGGTTTTCACCTGTTCATGAGCCGGGAGCTGACCTCGCCCCCCTCGATCCCGGAAGGGGAGGTGCGGACGAGCCTGGTGCCCTATTCATTCCCGCGACTGGCGAGCATGTCCGGCTACGGGGCGGGTAACCGGGCACCGGCCTGGTACGGGCGGCTGTGGCAGTCGCCGGGAAGCGGTGGGGAGCTGGTCATGGAGTATACGGTGGACGTGCTGGCCCGCGCGCGGCGGAAGGGCGTGCTGGTGGCCGCGGCCGATACGGTCTCGGTGGTGCACCATGCCCACCTGCTCGGGCAGTTGCGCGGCAGGCGCCACCCGGTGCTCGATGATATCGAGGATGCGGTCATCACCTGCTGCTGCAAGGGAGACCCCGAGCTCGAGGGGGCGCCGTTGCGGGCGGCGCTGCGCGAGGTTGGAACGGGTACCCGGGTGGGGGCGGTGACGCCGGCGGTTGGGCTGCTCCCGCTGGTGGCCGATTTTCGCGAGCGGATGGTGGCGGCCGGGCTCGAAGGGGTGCTGGCCGAGGAGAAGCCCCTGCGCCTCGATCTGGACAAGCGCGAACCGCGGGACGCCGCCTGCTCCGCGCTGCTCCACCGGCTTCGCTACCTCGGGGCCCCTATCGGGGAGCTGCGAGGCGAGAGCAACGCCTTCGCGAATACGCTGTTCAAAGAGCGCTGGACCCTGAAGTGGACGCCGGCACTCGAGCCTGCCCTGGTGGAGCAGAGCCTTTTGGGCGACACCGTCGAGTCGGCGGCGGCCGCCCGACTGGGGCTGAATCTCGCCAAGGCCCAGGGTGCTGCCGGACGCTGCTGCCGCGCCTTGCTGGCCGCGGTGGAGATGGACCTCTCGACGCTGGTCGAGCAGGCGGAAGCGGTTTGCGGCACGGCCATCGACCACGACGAGCGGTTCGGATCGCTGGTGGATGCATTCACGGCCTTGAGCATTCTGGAGCGGTATGCCGTCTATCGGGAGCTGCCGAGCGGGACCCTGGAAGCGCTGCTGTCGCGGTGCTACGGGCGGGCCTGCTTCTCGGTGGCCGACGCGGCGGCGGTGCCGGAAGAGGAGCAGGCGTCGGTGATCGAAGGGCTGAAGACGCTCGCGGAGGCAGTACTGCGCCGGGAGGAGCTCGATGCGGACCTGTTTGCGGTTCAGGCCAGGGCGGCAGCGGATGCTTCGCCCTCAGCCTACCTGCGAGGGGCGTTCGTCGGGTTGTTGGTCGAGATCCGCAAGGCGCCGGTGACAGTGTTGATCGATGCGTTGCAGAGTCACGCCCAGGGCGCTGTCGAGGAGCAAGTCGCGGCGGGGGACTTCCTTGCCGGCGCGCTCGCGGTCTCCCGGACGGCATTGATGCAGGGCGCCGCCGCCATCGTGGGGGCCGTGGACAGCCTGCTGCGGGCCGTGCCTCATGAGGCTTTTCTAATGATGGTGCCGCGCCTGCGCGCCGCCTTCGAGCAGGTCTCCCGCACCCAGCGTCTTGCGCTGGCCGAGCAGGTGGCAAGGCGCTACGGGGAGGGTGAGGAGGTCGTCCTGCGGAGGCTGGGGACCTCGGTTGAGAACGCGATGCTTCTGGTCGAGCTCGACGCGCAGGTCGCGCGACTGCTGGAGGGATGGTCGTTCGAATGAGTACTCAGGCAAGCGTGGATCGACGCTCGCTGGGGGATGACGACCTGTTGGCCCTCGCCCGATGGCGCCTGGTGCTTGGGCAGGAGGCGGAGGTGTACGGGATCTCCGCGGCCGACGAAGGGGGGCTGTTGGCGGCGTGTCAGCTGCTCGATGAACTCTATGGCCCGGGTGGGGGCGAAGAGGGCGGGGTCGGCTTGGGTAAAGACGGCGGGGAAGGGGCCGGATCCGGCGCCGGCAGCCGGGAGGGCGGACTGGGCGGCGGCCACCCGATGGATGTCCCCCGCTGGATGGAGGGCGTGACCGAGCTTTTCCCGCGCCAGGCCAAGGAGGTGCTGGAGCGGGAGCTGGTGCGCCGCCGCGGCATCGCCGAGCTCCTGGAGCGACCCGACGTGCTCGAGCGGATCGAGCCCAGCGTCGAATTGGTCAAGACGCTGCTTACCCACCGCAACATGATGAACGAAAAGACGCGGGACCTGGCCAGGAGGATCATCGACAAGGTCGTCCGCGAGCTGCAGGAGAAGCTCCGGATCCAGGTGGAGCCGGCGATCACCGGCGCCATCCGGCGCGACCGGCACTCGCCGAGGCGGGTTGTCCGTAACCTCGATCTGCGCACGACCCTGCGGCGCAATCTGCATCACTGGGACGACGAGCGCGGCAAGCTGCTTGTGGATCGGGTCTGGTTTCACGCCGCGGAGCGAAATACCCGGCCGTGGCACGTGATCGTCGCCGTGGACCAGTCCGGGTCCATGCTGGAGTCGGCCGTCTTCAGCGCGGTTATGGCCAGCATCTTCGCCAAACTGCCGAGCGTGCGCACCTCTCTTTTTCTCTTTGACACCGAGATCGCGGATCTCTCGGACCGGGTTGGGGAACCGGTGGATGTGTTGCTTTCGGTCCAGCTCGGAGGGGGCACCCACATCGCCAAGGCGGTGCGGTACGCGGGGCAGCTGATTCGCGAGCCGGCCCGCACCATTGTGGTGCTTATCACCGACTTCTACGAAGGCGGCTCCGAGGGCGACCTGGTGCGCGAGGTGAAAGCGCTCGCGGAATCGGGGGTGCGCATGATCGGCCTCGGTGCGCTCGGCTATGATGCGCGTCCGGAGTATCACAAGCAGACGGCCTCCAAGTGCCGCAAAGTCGGCATGGATATCCTCGTCTGCACCCCGGAGAGGCTCGCCGACGCCATGGCCCGGATCATTCGCGGCTAGCCCGGTCCGCCGGCGAGGCTTCCCTGTGGTGGCTTGGCAGAGCGGCGGACGCGCGGCAAGTCTTGGGTGGGTGTCCGGACAAATGGGAACGGTGCTGAAGCACTGGTCTTATTCGGTCAACGCACGACTGATCACATCGACCAAAGCCCGTGCGATAGCCCCGTCAGGGCCCAGGCGCGGGTTGAAGATGGTGATATCCACACCAAGCGCCCCATCGCTGCGGAGCGCGGTTCGTAGCACCGTCTCCAGCTCATGCCAGGATGGGCCGTCGAGGATGTCGGGCGGCGCACGCCGCGGATTTGGTGTAGTATTGACTTTTCATCAAATCTATTTCTCTCGCCGGAGGCTGGATGGTCCTTGTCGTCCGCGCCGGCCTGCAGCGCCGTTAAGCTGCAGGCTCGGCCAATCTCAATACGGGTATTCCGTCTGTACGTGGCGGCGCTTCGTTGCGCCATCACTTCCGATGAATTCGTTGAGAGGATGACATCATGTTTCCGGACTTCTCCCGGCTTCTGCCTCTGGGTTGGCACAACCACTTTCTGACCCAGATCCCCCTTGAGCAACTCACGTCCGTTCGCCCCGCGCGCGTCGTCGGCGTCGAGCGGGAACGATTTCGCGTCGACCAAGGCGAGGGGGCGGTGGGCGCCAGCCTGGCGGGTCGCTACCGTGCCCGTGATGAAGCACCGCCGACCGTGGGCGACTGGGTGTTGCTCGCGCCGGATGCCCCGCTCATCGTGGCACGCCTGATTCCCCGAACGGTGATCACCCGGCGCGTGGCCGGCGGTCACGACCCCCAGGCCATTGCCGCGAATATCGACTTGATGGTCGTCGTCAGTGGGCTGGACGCGGAGTTCAACCTCCACCGTATCGAGCGCTACTTGGTGATCGCAGCGCAGGCGGAGGTTACCCCGTTGGTGTTGCTGGCCAAAGTCGATCTTTGCGCCGACCCGGCACCCATCCTGGCTTCAGTACGTGCACGTCTGCCCGACGACGCCGACGTGCTGGCGGTAGATGCCTTGCACGACCCGCTCGCGGAACGTCTGTCCCCCTGGCTCCATGCCGGTAAAACCCTGGTCGTTGTAGGCTCGTCCGGCGTGGGCAAGTCCACGGTGGTCAACAATCTGGCGGGGAATGATGTGCAGTCCACGGGTGCAACCCGGCGCGACGCCAAAGGCCGGCATACCACTACATCCCGTTCGCTGCTGCCCTTGCCCGGAGGCGCCTGCATCATTGATGTCCCGGGCATGCGGGAAGTAGGTCTGGCGGGCGAGGGGGGTGTGGAACGACAGTTTCGCACCATCAGTGAGTTTGCCCGCACGTGTCGATTCGCCGACTGCTCCCATAGGGACGAACCGGGGTGTGCGGTGAGGCGCGCGGTGGAGGAGGGCCAGATAGATCCTGACGAATGGAGGCATTACCTTACGCTGCAGGCCGAAGAACGCCACCACATCGCGGAACATGAACGTCGCCGGCGGGAACGGGCGTTCGGTCGCGTGGTGCGTCAAGCGTTATCCTTGAAAAGGGGCAAGGACGATTAGGCAGGAGAGGTCGGGGGCATTTGTGCCTTGTATTTGGCAGGCTGTCCCCGACCTTCTTGTTCCCGGGCCCATAAGGCGCGCCGTGGTCGATGACTTACGGCGTCGGCAACAGGACTATCAAGTTGCGAGCATCACTGCACTCATGTGCCCCTGGAAAGCCGCAGTACTCACCGGTGTGTATTTAGCCAGTGAGCCGCTTCTGCGGACTCGTTGATGGCTCTCTGATTGATGGCTGGTTGGGCGCCGAAGTATCCCAAGCCCCTCACGATGCGCGTGGCCTCGCGGCCAACAGTCGTGTTTTCGAGATTGAATGCGCCGGGATTTGGGTTCCTGTAGGCGTCGACCGACATGTGCTCACTGAGGGCAGGAAACGTTTTCTCCGCGTAGAATCGTGCTGGATCAGCATAGTGGCAAGACGCACAGTCAAGGGTATGGAAGTTCGTCTTGTGGGGGTTTCTGAAACGCGCGACTGCATTCAGCTTGTTCTTGAACACCGGGAGATCATCAGCGTTCTCCCCCCGATAGCTGTCGTTGATCAGATTGAAAATGTTGTCGGTTTCCGGGTATTCCTCGGGGAGCACATTGAACACAGCATCCATCTCTGCTCCGGGTGACAGTTTGTCCGGGTGCGCTTCCAGGGCAACATTGAAGAGATCCTCATCCGGCGCACCCAGACGCGGGATGAGGAGCCGGGTCCATTCCCCCTTTTTGTTGCGCTCGAAACCGCCAAAACGCCACCATTGCGTCGGAATCATCAGTGACATGAACGAAACCCGAACAAGGTTGTTCGCTCCGCAATGGTCCAGCAGCAGCTTCTGGAACTTCTCATTGAACGTCCGGGCCGTTCGTTGGTTGCTTAGGGCGGGGTGCACTCCGAGAGGGCGCTTGTGGGTAGTAATTCCGTCCCGGTGGTTGTCGACCTTCAACTGCCACAGTCCTTGCCTCAGTTGTGCGAATTCTAGCGCTGACAACTGGTAAACGGAGTGAAGGGCTGCGTCGCGGGTCGTCCATTCCGCGTCATAGCGGTCAAACTGTACAGGCTGCCAGACCATCCGCACTTCGGGCACACAAGCGTTCTGAATGAGGCTGGGGCAGGGGTCGACCCTCACGCTCACAACACGAATGGCATGGCTCGCAAAAAGAGTGCTGTTTCCACTGCCATCGAGAAGAAGAGTGGGTAGATGGTCACGGAATTCCCCAGGGAGGAGAACTCCTTTTCGCCCCGCGTCATCGGGGTTCAGGAGAAAATCGGCGTTCTGGTCATGGCCTTGGGGGATGAGAAACAGGTAGCTCACATCATTGAGATTCCACTCCAGTTCTGAGGCATGAGCGTTGGCAGCGAACCAGAGGCAAGCTGAGATCAGATATGCAATATGAAACAAAGGCCGATGCATAGATCCCTCCCGAGAAAAGATCTTCCAGCCTTGGTTCTCAAATTGAACAGGGAGGTCTTACTGACTAATGCGGCCCTTCCCGCCCGAGCTGCTCGATCCGCGCCCGCTGGCGCTCTTCCTGCGCCCGCAACTCCGCCGTGAACTCCGCACCGAAATCCTCCGCCTCAAACACAGGACGAACCTCAACCTCGGCATCCTGCAGGGGAGCACGCTTGATCCACTCTATTGCCTCGTCCAGCGAGTCCACCTTCCAGAGCCAGAAGCCCGCAATCAACGAGTCCGGATCGGCGAATGGCCCCGGCGTCACCGCACGGCGATCGCCCGAAAATCGCACCCGCACACCCCTTGCACTCGGATGCAACCCCTCACCGGCGAGCATCACTCCGGCATCCACCAGCTCCTCATTGAAATTGCCCATCGCCTCCAGCTCGGTGGTGGTCGGCATCACACCCGCCTCGGATTCCTTATTAGCCTTGACGATCACCATCACGCGCATGGCCACTCTCCTCTGTAGTATCGTGAACGCCAAATCGTGGTGGAGCACGGGACAGATTGACGGAACAGTCGCCGATGGCAGCCAAACTGCATCTGTGAGTAGTAGCGAGCATCCCGGTGAGTGTCAATGTCCACGGCATTGATGGTGGATGCGTCCGCGCTTTACCACCCTCTCACACTTCGCGCCTCGGTTTTACCTGTTCGGACCGCCCTGCTCCGGGTACGCCCGGGGGGAACACCCTATACAGGAGTCACGATCGGCTGGAATTTTGCCGTGAAGTGGCGTAGGACCTCCGCCTGATAGGTGAATCGGTAACCCGGCAGGCTGTTCAGGTGGGGTCGCAGGTGAGCCAGCATCTCCACCATGTAGTCGACGTGACTCTGGGTGTAGACCCGCCGGGGCATGGCGAGGCGGAGCAGTTCATGGGGCGCGGGGATTTCCTCGCCCGTCTCGCGATTGCGGCGGCCGAACATGACCGAGCCAATCTCCACCGTACGCATGCCGATGCTCTGGTAGAAGGCCACGGCCAGCGCCTGCCCGGGGAACTGGCCTGCATCCAGGTGGGAGAGCGCCTTGCCGGCGTCGATGTAGACCGCATGCCCGCCAAAGGGTCTGAGCACCGGATAGCCGGCCTGCTCGATGCCCTCACCGAAGTACTCCACCGAGCGGATGCGGTAGGCGAGGTAGGATTCCTCGAGGATCTCCCGCAGCCCGATGGCCAGCGCCTCCAGGTCGCGTCCCGCCAGGCCGCCGTAGGTCGGAAAGCCCTCGGTGATGACCATTTGGGTGCGGATCGCCTCGGCAAGCGAATCATCACCGAGCGCGAGGAAGCCGCCAATGTTGCCGAAAGCGTCTTTCTTGGCGCTCATCAGCACGCCATCGGCCAGTGCGAAGATCTCCCGGGCGATCTGTTCGACCGTTCGGTCGCTGTAACCGGGCTCCCGATGTTTGATGAAGTAGGCGTTCTCGGCAAAGCGGGCGGCGTCGATGAAGAGGGGGATGCCGTGCGGGTTCAGCAGCGCCTTGGTCTTGCGGACATTGGCCGCGGAAACGGGCAACCCGCCTGCGGAGTTGTTGGTGATGGTCAGGATCACCAGCGGAATGCGCGTGGCGTTCTTTTCCAGGGTCTGCTTGAGGGCGTCCAGATCGAGATTGCCCGGAAAGAGCGGATCGGCGTCGACCTCAGCCGGCAGGTCCAGTGCGGCCGCCCCCGCCGATTCGATGTTGGCGCGGGTGGTGTCGAAGTGGGTGTTGCCTGGCACGAGCTCTCCCGGGCGAACCAGGGCCTTCATCAGCAGCGCCTCGGCGGAGCGCCCCTGATGGGTCGGGATGACGTGAGGTTTGCCGGTCAGGTCCTGAACGACCCGCTCGAAGCGTCGGAAGCTCCGTGCCCCCGCGTAGGACTCATCTCCCGCCATGATGCCCGCCCACTGGTTCGCGGACATGGCGCCGGTGCCGCTGTCGGTGAGCAGGTCGAAGGTGACATGGTCGGCATCGAGACGGAAGAGATTGTAATGGGCCTGCTCGATGCGGGTGGCCCGTTCCCCGGGGCTGAGGAGGGGGATGGGCTCGACCGCCTTGATGCGAAAGGGCTCAATGACCGCGTTGGCACGCGGCAGTTCGATGCCCGCTGCCCGGCTCGCGCCCGGTTGTTGCCGCCTGTCGGTCATGCGCTCTCGTACACGCTGTCCCCCAGCGGTTCGAAGCGGGCCTGGAAAAAGCGCAGGTATTTGGGTTCGTACACCATTTTCAGGCCGCGGATCCGCTCCCGCCGGGCATACAGGGCGCAGATTGCCTCCGCCGCCACATCGCAGTGGGCCTGGGTGTAAACCCGTCTGGGGAAGGTCAGCCGGATCAGCTCCAGCCGCGGGTAATAGTGCTCACCGGAGACCGGGTCGCGCCCGGCCGAGACGATGCCCCGTTCCATGGCCCGCACCCCGGCCTCCAGGTAGAGCGCGGCGGCAAGGGCCTGGGCGGGAAACTGGTCTTGGCTCAGGTGCGGCAGGAAGCGCCGGGCGTCGATGTAAATGGCATGGCCCCCCACGGGCAGGACGATGGGAATGCCCGCGCGGCGGAGCTTTTCACCCACGTACTCCACCTGCCCGATGCGGGCGCGGATGTGATCCTCCTGAACCGCCTCCCGAATACCGCGCGCCATCGCCTCCATGTCCCGCCCGGCCAGCCCGCCGTAGGTGTGCAGCCCTTCGTAGATGACCACCAGGTTGCGCGCCTCCTCGAACACCTCCGGGTCGTTGACGGCCAGGAATCCGCCGATGTTGACCATCAGGTCCTTTTTGCCGCTCATGGTGCAGCCGTCGGCACAGGCACAGAGCTCACGCAGGATGGTGGCGATGGACTGCTCGCCCCGGCCGGGCTCCCGCTGGCGGATGAACCAGGCATTCTCCACGGCGCGGGTGGCGTCGAGGATGATGCGGATCCCATGCTCCTGGCAGTAGGCGCGGACCTTGCGGAGATTCTCCAGCGAGATGGGCTGGCCGCCGGCCATATTGACAGTGGCGGCCACGGAGACATAGGGGATCCGCTCGGCACCGACCCGTTGCACTAGGGCATCGAGCTTGCCCAAATCGACGTTGCCTTTGAAGGGGTGCTCACTGGTGGCGTCGTGGGCCTCGTCGATGATCACATCGGCGAAGGTGCCGCCGGCCAGCTCCTGATGCAGACGCGTGGTGGTGAAATACATGTTGCCCGGTATGACATCGCCCGGGTGAATCAATACCTTGGAAATGAGGTGCTCAGCACCACGGCCCTGGTGCGTCGGTACGACGTAGGGAAATCCGTAGTGCTGCTGGACGGCGCGCTCCAGATGGTAGAAGTTGCGGCTGCCCGCGTAGGCCTCATCCCCAAGCATCATGCCGGCCCACTGTCGGTCGCTCATGGCATTGGTGCCGCTGTCAGTGAGCAGGTCGATGTAGACCTCTTCCGAGCGCAGCAGGAAGGTGTTGTAGCCCGCGTCGCGCAGTGCCGAGTGGCGCTCCTCGAAGCTGGTGGCGCGAATAGGCTCGACCATCTTGATCTTGAACGGTTCGGCCCAGGAACGTCTTGGCGGTTCTTCCGTTGTGCTCATAGCGCACTCCTTTGGAAGCGGCATGTTCCTGCTGTCTTCCCGCATTCCCGCAGGGCTTACAATGCCACATCACGGCCATGGTGTGGCGATGTAAGCCCTTGAAAGCAGGTGCCTGTGAATACGACCGACATGGATGTCGGGAGTGAAGATGATGCAGGAGCAATCGCGGCAACTTCCTGCAAGAATAGGCAAGCGAATCAACGGGCGTACAGGTAAGGCCGGCCGGCCCGATCATGCTGGACCCTGCCGCTGACGGTGACCTCGCGACCGAGGTCCTCCTCGGAAGGGGGCGGGGTGATGCTCTGGGGTACAGGACCGACCACATACAGGCAGCTTTGCGCCCCCTCCAGCATCCATGCACTGCGGTTCGGGGGGGGGCCCATGCAGCTTCCCTTCCAGCCCATGAAGCGGCCGGAGATCGCAATCGCTTCCCCGTCCAGAGCCGCTGAACGCGCGGCGACCTGATCGACCGTGCGTTCGGTGAAGGCCGGCACAGCGCCTGCGGTCGGCTGCGACCGCGTCTCGGCGTTGTGGCAGGCCGTCAGGGCCAACGCCGTCCCAAGCAACATCATTCGTATTCCCATCATGGCTGGGGCACTCCGATTTTTCGCCGTGCAGCAAGGTCGGCCTTGGTTTCGATGGTCGGCAGCCGCTCCCGCTTGGCCTTGTTCGGGATCAGGTGAAGGCGTATGGTCTTGCCACCGGGGGTGACGGTATCAATCGGCAACGTCGCCTGCGTCCGCTCCAGGGAGCCGGGGACCCACCAGTCGGAATAGGCGTCCTGCCAAACCAGTGCGAACTCGTAATCGTCCGAGGCCCAATTCTCCGGCGCCGGGTTGGAGAGGTCCATTGTCCTGCTTCCTACCTCGATGAACTCCGACGAGGCGGGGTCTTCCGCATCATAGTAGTAGAGCGTGGCCTTGGTTGGGCCGGTGACACCGTTGTGGTCCCAGTAATTGACATACACGTCGTAGACGCCCTTTTGCACCGTCTCCGCCGCCACATAGTACTCCGCCGGTTCGCCGCTCACGGAGGAGTCGGCCGAGAGGAACCCGTTCGGTGTGGTTGAGCCGATAAAGGGCGCCGCCCAGGTGCCGTCGGGTTCGTTGACGAGCAGGTCCAGGTCGGCCGCGGTATCCCACGTGAGCCAAAAGGCGAAGTTGCCGGGGACCTTCTCCAGGGCCGTCTGGCCCTCGTCGCCGGTGATGAGCTTGCTGATGAAGCCGGACCAGCCCTGGGCACCCGTGCTGGAGGCGAGGAGGGCGTACTCCGCAAGCTCCTGATCGGTCACCTGATTGCGGCGAGGCAGAAAAATGGCGAGCCCCTGGGAGTCGGTCACGTTTGTCGAAGACGCAGTGCTGTAGGTGGCGTTGGCTTTTACTGCCGAGGTGAGGGTCGCCTTGACCGCGGCGATTTTGGTGCCCAGCGTCAAATCACTGGTGTTCGCCGCCAACCGGTCGAGAAAATCCCCGAGGTCCCGGTTGGTCGGGTACTCGTAGGCGATGGAGGCGTCCCGCGCGGCCTGAATGGCGGCGCGCTCCGTGTCCATCTTCCCGATGAGGGTTTGGGCGAGGTCAGTCAAATGGCTCTGCAGCGTCGCGATCTGGCCAAGGTCGATGACCGACTTGGTGATTGAGACCGGGCGCGGTCCCCCCGCAGGGTAGGCCTGCCGGTAGTATGCCGCGAAGTCCTCGACGATGGTCCTCGCCAGTTGCAGCCCGGTCATGTTCGGACTCGCCTTGAGATGGGCCAGGATGGTGTGGTAGGGATCGCCTTCGCCGGGTTCGGTCTCTTCGGAGGCCACCAGGTATTCCGCGAGCCCGTTGAACTGGTATGCCACCTCGTGCATGGCCATCAGGCAGGCATCGAAGTTCAGCAGACGCAAATGCACGCCGGCCGTGTTAACCGCCTCGGCGATGTCCGGGAGCGACATGAAGCTGCCGGAAGTCTCGTCCTGCAGGGCGCCACGGATGGCTCCTCCGGAGCGCCGCGCCACCTTCCAACCTGCACCGTGGTCCCAAAGTACCAGTGCGTAGTTGTCGGCCGGATAGGTGCTGGTGGCCCAAGTGATGAAGTCGGTCAGCGTCTCCTTGGCTCCCATGTCGACGTTGCCGATGGGGGTGAGGGGTGTGTTGATTACGTCGGGGTCGTCGTCGGCGGCAATGCGCGCGCGAAGTGTCTGGTCCGGTGCCCCGGCCATGTACCGCGAACTGAACTCCGCCTGTACCACGATGTTGATGTTGTCGTCCGAGCCAACAGCCTCCATTTCGTTGAGGTCGATGGCAGCCGCCTCAGAGAGGTTGTTGTCGCCCGCGATGTAAACCATGTAGGTCCAGTCTGCCTTCCCACTTGGGCGATCACCCGCCGAATCCGGCCCGCTGCTTCCGCAGCCCGTCATGAGCACCAGTACGCTGCCGGCCAGAAGGGAGGCCAACCACCGGTTCGATTTCCGTCTGTTCATTGCATGTTCCTGTCTGCACCTTTGGTCCCCCGCGCACGGTACCTTCCTGCGGTTCCGCGGCCGCCCATGCGGCTCCTCTCGGGAACGCTACTGTTCGTGACTTCGATTCACCAGTCGCGGTGTTCTCACGCGATCGTTCGGGAGGTTAGGGGATGAAAGTAACGTATCGGTAACAGAATCGGCCGGCCCGGATGTGTTTTGGAAGGTTGAGCGCGACGGCGCACCTGCAGGCGGCTGGCAGGAGTGGTTGTCCGCTCTCGGGTGTGACATTCCAAACAGAGATCACGCGGCCATCGCCGAACCCGAACCGGGGGCGGGCTCAGTAAAGCGCCACCATCTTCTGCTCTTCCCGCCACGCCTGCTCATCCGCCCTGGCGATCGCGTCCAGATCGCTGGGGGTGGCGGCGGGGTCATCGACCCACTGGCGTAGCAGATCGCTCCCGTTGATGAGGTCGATGGCAAGCCGGCCGTGTTCGTACTCATAGGGAAAATCGCGCCATAGATCGTAGTCCGGGCGCAGGTGGCGCAGGGCCTTGAAGGCCAGTGCCTGCAGACGCCAGGGTTGAAAGCGCCGGTGATCGTAGGCCGGATCATCGACGTGGAACTGAATGCCTGCGCAGAGTCTGCCGACGTGCTTGTGGAAGGTCGGCTCGAACCAGCACTCGCGCAGGCGGCACCCGGCCATCCAGTGGGGGGCGAGCCGTTCCATGGCGCCGAGGAGCGCACGTGCGTCGATATCGGGGGCACCGAAAAGCTCCAGTGGGCGGGTGGTGCCACGCCCCTCCGAGAGGGTGGTTCCCTCCAGCATCACTGTGCCCGGATAGCTGCGTGCCATCCAGAGATTCGGCGCATTGGGGCTTGGATTGACCCAACTGCGCTCCCCGAGCGGCCAGCCGTATCCGGGGCCCGCTTCGGGCTGCCACCCCTCCATGGTGACCACCTCGTACTCCACCCCGAGGCGCAGGGTGCGGACGAACCACGCCCCCATTTCGCCCAAGGTGAGCCCATGGCGCATTGGCATGGGGCCGGCGCCGACGAAGCTCTCCCACCCGGGGCGCAGCGTCAGCCCCTCGACGGGGCGGCCGAGGGGGTTGGGGCGGTCCAGCACCCAGACGGCCTTGCCGTGCTCGGCGGCGGCCTCGAGCACGTAGCGCAGGGTGGTGATGAAGGTGTAGATGCGGCATCCGAGATCCTGAAGATCCACGAGCAGCACATCGAAGGTGTCCATCTTGGCGGCCGTGGGCCGGCGCACCGTCCCGTACAGGCTGAACACTGGAATGCCGTGCACCGGATCGTGGAAATCCGCCGACTCGATCATGTTGTCCTGCTTGTCGCCCCGCAATCCATGCTGTGGTCCGAAAGCTGCGGTCAGACGGATCTCGTTCAGCGGCGCCAGGGCATCCAGGGTGTGGGTCAGGTCCCGCGTGACCGAGGCCGGATGGGCGAGGACCCCAATACGCTTGCCTGCCAGGGGCCGGCGCAGTTGGGGATCTTCCAGGAGACGGTCAATTCCGAATTTCATCGCAACTCAAGGACCCATGCGTCGGGGTGGTGGAAATCGGGTTGGGGGCCGGGGTGCTCAAGCGCCCAGTAGGAGAGTGCGCCCTCGATGTTTTCCAGAACGGCGGAGATGCCCACTCGAAATTGCCCGGCGGGTGACCACCCGCCGAGCCGTGCCACCGCGCTGAGCTGGAGCGCGTGGGCCGACTGTTTCACCGTCACCTCTGGAGCACCCGCTTCCCCCACCAAGGTCTCCAGGGGCATGCGCTCCCGATACCGCGTGAACGCGTATACCGCCCATTGGCCCGAGGGCGAAAAATTGAATTCGAGGTACGGCATCTCCCCTTGGCGCCCCACGAACAGCTCGAAGCAGGTGTGACGCCAGAGTTCATCCGTGAAGCGGGGCATGGTGGGCGGGGCTATCCGCAGGCGTTTCAAATCGGCTTCCAGGCAATAACTTACCAGCAAGCCGCCGGCGACCCGCGTAACCTGGCCCGTGATGCTGCAACGCATCGGAGCTGGCAGGTGAGGTTTGAGCGCAAACGTCTGCATCTGATGGTTCGCCATGGGCGGAGAGCCTACCAGAATTGCGACGAAATG
Organism: Gammaproteobacteria bacterium; assembly: GCA_041690535.1. Taxonomy (GTDB): domain Bacteria; phylum Pseudomonadota; class Gammaproteobacteria; order Thiohalomonadales; family Thiohalomonadaceae; genus JAWLHA01. Next base: position 44,370 of record JAWLHA010000005.1, read on the forward strand.
GGGCAGGGCGGGGCGCGCACGGTACCCCCGCCGCTGCTCTTTTCCAGCCAGGAGGCGCGGGATCAGGCGGTGATCTGGGGTGCTGATGTTCAGACCGCTGCAGCCCTGGGTACCCGGCATCCGGGTCCCTAGCCTTGGGCGGCGGACATGCTGCGTCTGAAGCGGAGCAGCGCCAGCAAAAACAGGGCTAGCCCGATGGCGGCTGTCACCACCAGGTTGAACCAGACGTCGGCCACGGTGGCCCCACGGAAGACGACCGCCTGGGCTACGCTGACGAAATGGGTGGAGGGAGAGAACTGCATCATCGCCTGCAGCACCAGGGGTTGGGATTCCAGGGGGGTGTTATTGCCGGACAGCATGTTCATGGGCACCACCACCATGATGGCCAGTAGGCCCATCTGTGGCATCGAGCGGGCGAGAGTGGCCAGAAAAATGCCAATCGAGGTGGTGGCAAAGAGGTAGACCACCACCCCGGTTATTAACAGGGGAAGCGAACCGGCGACGGTCAGATCCAGCAATCCCCTCAGGACGAAGTTGAGGGAGGCCGTGATGACGGCGGTCATCACCAGTGCGTTTGCCCAAATCTTGCCCAACATCACTTCCATGGAGGTGATGGGCATGGCGAGCGCATGCTCGATGGTGCCGTGCTCGCGTTCGCGAATGACTGCCGCCCCTGTCAGTATGATCGTGAGCAGCGTGGTGTTGTTGATAAGCACCACCAGTCCCTGAAAGCCGGAGGGGACGAGGCTGGGGTTGAATTTGGCTCTGACCACCAGCTCCACCGGCAGCTCCCGGCCTTGGCGGGGCTGCAGAAAATTTGTGACCTCTTCAGTAACGATGCGCCGGATGTACCCGGCCCCGATCCCCGCCTGCTTCATACGCGTGGCATCGACGAGCAGTTGGATCTTTGCTGCCTCCCCTGCGATCAGATCACGCTGGAAGTCATTCGGTATGACCAGGACAAAGGTAACCACGCCCCGGTCCATCAACGAGTCGATGTCCGCGAAGGCGATTTGTTGTGGCGGATGAAAGTAGGGGGGAAAGAAGGCTGCCGCAATGCGTTGCGATACGGTGGAGTGGTCTTCGTCGACGATGGCGATGTCTGCATCGTGCAGCGATGCATCCCCGGCCCCTTTCCCCGGGGTGATGATGCCGACCGTAAACGCCCAGGTAATCAGGAAGATGAGGACAGGGTCGCGGGCAATGCTGTAGAGCTCCTTGATGCCAAGGTCGAAAATGTTCCTGAGGCGGCGCCGCATCACTTCTCCTGCTTCCGCAGAAACAACAGGCCCAGCAGGGTGAAAAGCGGTGCCATTACCGCAAGGACAGTGATGAAGGGAAGCAGGGCAACCATCCCCAGCCCTTTGGTGAAGGCGCCCACGCTGGCGTCGATGAAGTAGGTGGCCGGATAGTGATTGCCAATGATCTGGGCGGCACCCTGCAGCGAGGAGACAGGATCGATGAGGCCGGAGAAGTTCGTGGCGGGAAGCACGGTGAGGATCCCGGCGCCAAACAGCGCCGCGATCTGCGTGGTGGTGAAGGAGGAGACAAGTATCCCGATCCCGGTGGCGGCGGTCACGTAGAGCAGGGCGGCCAAAGTCAGGCCGATGAGACTCCCTTTGAGTGGCACCCCAAAGACGAGGATAGCCATGAGCACGAGAACGGCATAATTGATCATGGCCAGCAGAATATAGGGAAGTTGTTTGCCCAACAGAAACTCCAGGCGGGTGACCGGCGTGACGTAGAGATTCGTGATCGATCCCAACTCTTTCTCACGCACCACCCCGAGTGCCGTGAGCATGGCCGGAATGACGATGAGAAGGAAGCCGACCACGCCGGGCACCATGGCGACGACGCTCTTGAAGTCTTCGTTGTAGAGGAATCGGGTTTCCATGTGGACCGGTGGGGCGGCGGCGATGCCGCTTTCGGTGGTCAACTGCTCGAGAAAACGCTCATGCAGCCCCTGCATGTATCCTCGGATGGTTTCGGCGCGGAACGGATTGGACCCGTCGACCCACGCAGCCGCCTGCGGGCTGCCACCGCGCCTCAGGTCCCTGCCGAAGCCGGGAGGGATCTCGATGGTCAATGCCAACTCGCCGGTGCGCATGCGCCTGTCAATCTCCTCGGCGTCGCCAAGGGGCGCGTGTTCGTGGAAATATCGGGTGCCGGATACGTTATCGATGTAGGCGCGGCTCTCGGGGCTCTGATCGCGATCCAGCACGGCGAACGGCAAATCCTCCACATCGAGGCTGATCCCGTAACCGAATGCCACCATGAGCACCGCGGTGCCGAAAAGGGAGAACACCAGGCGGATTGGGTCGCGAAGCAGTTCCAGGGCCTCGCGCCGCCCATAGGCGTAGGTTCGCCGGATGTCCAGCGGGCGCGCGCGCGGCGGGTCTTGAGTGCTGGGCGACACCGGGGCACCCGGGCCGGTGGCCGGGGGCGCAAGCTGCGGGGGCGACTGGGCCTCGGGTGCGGCATCGTCGAGGTATCGGATGAACGCCTCTTCCAGGTCTGCGCCGTTGCTGTCCCGTATCAGTTCGTCCGGTGCGCCGATCGCGAGGACGCGGCCCGCGTGCATCAAGGAGATGCGATCGCAACGGGCGGCCTCGTCCATGAAGTGGGTGGATACGAAGATGGTCACCCCCTCGTTGCGGGAGAGGTCGACAAGGAGCTCCCAGAAGCTGTCTCGTGCGACGGGATCAACACCCGAGGTGGGTTCGTCCAGGATCAGGATCTCTGGGCGGTGGATTACGGCGACTGCGAGCGAGAGACGCTGGCGCATGCCCATCGGCAGCGACTCCGAGAGCTCGTCGAGGTAGGGAGAGAGTTCGAAGCGATGCACCAGCGCGTCAAGACGGGGGGCGACGTGCTCGGGTGGTACATGAAAGAGGCGGGCGTGCAACCTGAGGTTTTGCCGCACCGTCAGTTCGCGGTAGAGGGAAAAGTCCTGAGACATGAAGCCGATGTGACGCCGTGTCTCGATGTCACTGGCGTCAATGGGCCGCCCGAACAATCGCGCCTCGCCTTCGGTTGGCGGCAGGAGCCCGGTGAGCATCTTCATGGTGGTGGTCTTGCCGCAGCCGTTCGAACCGAGAAAGCCGAAAATCTCCCCCGGTTCGATGCTGAAGGAGACGCGGTCCACTGCCGTGAAGTCGCCGAAACGGCGTGTGAGACCGCTGGCGGCGATCGCCAACGGTGCATCGCGCCGGCGCACTCGTGGGGGGACCCAAAGTGCCTTGTGCTCCTTGCGTCGCTCCTCGGGGAGCAGGCGAATGAAGAGTTCGTTCAAGTCGTCGGTTGCAGCACGGGTCATGAGTTGCGCCAAACTGCCCTCGGCAAGGACGCTGCCGGCATCCATGATCACCAGATGCTCGAAGGCCTTCGCCTCTTCCATATCGCCGCTCCCCACCAGCACGCTCATCCCTTGACATCGCCTGCGGATGTGACCAATGAGCTCCCAGAACTGGCGGCGGGCGCGCGGATCGAAGCCCGTGGTGGGCTCATCCAGAATGAGCAACTCGGGGTCGTGGATCAGGGCGCAGCACAGCCCCAGCTTCTGCTTCATGCCCCCGGAGAGCTTGCCTGCGGGGCGGTCACGGAAGGGGGCGAGGCCGGTGCCCTCGAGCAGTTCCCCGATGCGCCGGTGGCGCTCGGGGCGGTCCAGCCCGAACAGGCGCCCGAAAAAATCGATGTTTTCGAACACCGACAGGGTGGGGTAGAGGTTGCGTCCTAGCCCTTGGGGCATGTAGGCGACCCGGGGCTGGATGGAGGCGCGATGGGTGCGGTCGCGCATGTCACCATTCAGCACGCGGAGTCTGCCCTGCTGCAGCTTTCGCGCGCCGGCCGCCAGAGAGAGGAAGGTGGATTTGCCGACACCGTCGGGCCCGATCAAGCCGGTCAGCTGCCCGGCGGGGATCTTCACTGCGACACTCGACAGGGCCGTCGTGTGGCGGTAGCGATGGGTCAGCCCGCTCGCCATGACGGTATGCTCCATGGGCGCTAGTTCTGGGCAGCCGAAGGGGGGTGTAGATTGTCCGGCCATTCTGCGTCCGGGTTCAAACGCACATAGATCACTCCGGGAACGCCGGTGGTGATCGTGCCGAAGTGGTCCATCAACACCTTGGGATCCACCCGCGCCTTGATCCGGAACATGAGTTTCTCGCGCTCGCTCTCGGTCTCCACCTCCTTGGGGGTGAACTGGGCCTCCGGCGAGACGAACGAAATTTCGGCGGGAAGGGCCACATCCGCCCTGGCGTCCAGGACGATGCGCGCGTCTGATCCGACCCCTACCCGACCGGCGTGCCGGGTGGGAAGGAAGGCCGTCATGTAGATGTCGGTCAGATCGAGTAGGGTGAGAACTTTGCCTCCCACCGCAAGGACTTCCCCGGGCTCGGCCAGCCGGTAAAGCACGCGGCCCGTGATGGGGGAGGTGAGGATGCTGTCGTCCAGTTCGCTCTGAATGGCGTCGATCCTGGCCTGCGCAGCGGCCATTGCCGCATCGGCCTGACTGACCGATGCCCGGGCCGCATCCAGACCCGCCTTCTCGCTCCGCAGTCTGCTCCGGGAGAGATCGGCCTCCTGCTGGGGGATGAGCTTCTGCCGGATCAGGCTTTGGCTGCGTTCGAACTCGGCGGCGGCGAACTCAACGGCACTCTCCTGCTGCGCGACCCTGGCCTCGGTGGCGCATTTCGCCTGCACCGCCTCCTGGTACTCTGCCTGGGCCTGGTGAAGGTCTGCCTCGAGGGAACGCACATCCATGCGGGCTGTCACCTGCCCCTCCTGCACGAGGTCTCCCTCCCGCACGGCGAGCTCGCTCAAGCGGCCCGCCCGTTTGGTTGCGATATCCACCTCCGTGGCCTCCAGCCGACCGTTGGCCGAGGCGAACCCCTCGGGCAGGTCGGACCGGCCGGACCACCAAATGGTGAGGGTGACAATGGCCAGGACTGCTACGGTCGCGGCGACCAGCCATCTTCGCCTGGGATGGAACATCTCGGCGAGGCCTCATCAAGTAGCTCGCAAGCACAGACGGACGCCTGGGCGCCGTCAACCGTGTGGGACAGCAAAGGTCAGTATAGCCACTGGGTGCAACAGGCCGTTTCGAGCGCATGAGGGTGGCGCGCCTCACGTGGTCACGATCACCCGCTGGGCATCCAGGCGCAGGGACGCCGACGCTATCGCCCTTTCAGTAGTCTCGCGCCGACGCTCCAGATAGTGCAGCTCTTCCTCGCGAACATTTGCGTTGATCCGGCGCAGCGCCCGCATGCGGCCGATTTCCCGATCCAGGGTCTGCCGGGTCCGGCCGATGGCCTGTTCCAGGAGCTCAGGAATGCGGCGCCGTGCAACCTCTTCGCCCAGGACATGCAGATCACGCAGTTGTTGCTGGTAAGTACGTACGATCTGTCTGGCCGTCTGGCTCTCCACGGGCGTTGTGTGCGTGAGCAGCGCTGTTTCGGTGAGCTCGTCCGCGTGGTCGTGCCCTTGTGCGTCCACCACGACCCGTAGGGTGGAGGGGGGGAGATATCGACCGGATTGCGCCATGCGCGTGGAGGCACTCTCCAGCACATAGATGCACTCGAGCAGCAGGGTGCCTGGCCGGACCGCTGGATGTTTCATCGCCGTCACCGCGGTGTTGCCGTGCTCGCCACTGAGCACCATTTCCATGCCCCGCAGCACCAAGGGGTGTTCCCAGGTGAAAAACTGCATGTCCTCATTGGCCAGCGCGGTTTCCCGGTGGCAGGTAAAGGTGAGGCCGTCCTCGGGAAGGCCGGGGAACGGCTGCTGCATGTGGGTACCGGGGCGAATGATGATGGCACGCGCGCTGTGCTCCTCCATGTCGACCCCGAAGGCGTCAAACAACTCCTCCAGGTACTCCAGCAGTTCGGCTTCCCCGGCAGTGGCTTCGAGCCGGGCCCGCTGGGCGAGCGCTTCGGCCCGCTGCGGTGGGCAGGAGGTGTATTCGAGCAGAAGGTCACGGCCGCGATGCAAGGCATCGAGCAGGTCTGTGTTCAGTTGCCGGGTGGCGGTAATCAGTGCCGGGAGGTTGGCGGTGTCCGCATCAGGGTTGTACAGCGCCTCTTGCAGCGCCGGTTCGACCCGTGCGAAGACGCTGTGTCCGGTGGGGCAGGTGTGCTCAAAGGCCCCAAGCCCTTCGTGGTACCAGCGGAACAGCACCGACTGGGGGCTCCCCGCGAGGTACGGGACATGGATGTGCACGGTCTCACCCTGGCCGATACGATCGAGTCGGCCGATGCGCTGCTCCAGCAGGTCGGGATTGAGGGGCAGGTCGAACAAGACCAGGTGGCGGGCAAACTGGAGGTTGCGCCCCTCCGAACCGATTTCGGAGCAGATCAGCACCGGGCTGCCGGATTCCCGGTCGGCAAAGAAAGCGGCAGAGCGGTCTCGCTCCGCCAGGCTCATCCCCTCGTGGAAGAGCGCAGCCTGAATACCGGCGGTGACGCGCAACGCCTCGGCAAGCTCCCCGGCGGTCTCCATGGTGGCGGTGATGACCACGACCTTCTCCGGGCGCAGCTGCCGGAGCGTGGCCGCGAGCCACTCGACCCGCGGGTCGAGGCGGCTCCAGTGTGTCCGTTCGCTTGCCTCCGCCTGGTAAAGCCGCTCTGGGCAAAGCAGCGCTGGCGGGGCGCCAGAGCCGGTGGCCCGTGCCGCGGCGAGGCACTCGGCGTAGGCGTCCGGCAGCGGCAAGGGGGAAGGGTGCAGCTGCCGTGCGGGAAAACCCTTGACCGCGGCGCGGGTGTTACGGAACAGCACCCGCCCGGTGCCGTGGCGATCCAGCAGGTGTTCTGTCAGCCCTTCGCGAGCCCTTGCCCCGGCATCGGCATCGTTCGACGCCAAGGCATCGAGCAACGGTTGGTTATCGCCTTCCCCCACCGTGCCGCGGAGGGTGGTTGCCGCCTCTTCACTAAGCGATGTGCCTGCCAGCAGCTCCTGAACTGCCCGGGCGACGGGCTCGTAGGCTTGCTCCTCTGCAACGAAGCGGTCGAAGTCAGGGAACCGGTCGGGATCGAGCAGGCGCAGGCGGGCGAAGTGGCTCTCCTTGCCCAACTGCTCCGGGGTGGCGGTGAGCAGCAGCGCGCCGGCTGTGCGGGTCGCAAGCTGCGCGATGCAGCGGTATTCCCGGCTGGGGGCCGCCTGCGACCACTGCAGGTGGTGAGCCTCGTCCACCACCAGCAGGTCCCATCCGGCCTCCAGCGCCTGCTCGTGACGCCCCGGCCGTTCAACCAGAAAGGTCAGGCTGCAGAGGATGAGCTGTTCGGTGAAGAATGGGTTGGCCCCCTCGTTGCTGTCCTCCTCGGCTCGGCAGCGCTCCTCATCGAACAGGCTGAAGTGCAGATTGAACCGGCGAAGCATCTCCACCAGCCACTGGTGCTGAAGGCTTTCCGGCACCACGATCAGCACCCGCCGGGCGCGGTCGCTGAGTAGCTGATGATGCAGGATCAGGCCGGCCTCGATGGTCTTGCCCAACCCCACCTCGTCAGCCAGCAGCACCCGCGGTGCGTAGCGCCCCGCCACCTCGTGGGCGATGTGGAGCTGGTGCGGAATGAGGCTGGTGCGGGCGCCGGTGAGACCATGGAGATCCGAGGTGGCCAGGCGGGCCGCTTTCTCCCGGGTCCGCTGGCGCAGGGCGAACCACCTGTCGGAGTCGATTTGGCCGGTGAGTAGCCGGTCGGCCGGACGGTTCAACTGCATGAAATTATCGAGCTCTCCCTCTGGCAGTTCGGCCTCGCCGCCGTCCTCGCGTCGACCCTGGTAGGTGAGCAGCCCCTCGCGCTCGACCACGGCCTGCACTTCCAGCGACCAGCCTTCATGACTGCGTACCCGATCGCCCGGCACAAAGGCCACCCGGGTGAGGGGGGCGGTTTGACGGGAGTAGGTGCGGAGCTCTCCGGTGGCTAGAAACAGTACCGTCACCGTGCGTGCGTCGGCGGACAGCACGGTGCCGAGGCCCATCTGCAGTTCGGTGTCGCTGATCAAGCGCTGGCCGGGGATGTAGTCACGCATGGCGGTGCCTTGGGTGGAAAAGGGGCGCGTATGGTAGAGGAAATCCGCGCCGCGGTCGCCTGGGGCTACCCAACCGCATCGGGGTGAACGCATACTTATGTCGCGGCCGTGCTGTGAGCGATGTAAGTCCTTGTATTCGTTCACCCTGTATGAGCGGGGGCGGTTTACGCGCTTGCAAGCCGCACCGCGTCCTGCGCTAGCACTGGCTGAAGTGACTCCTGGTAACGTGCGCCATGGCGCGATGGGGTAGGTTGCCTTGGGAGGTGTTCGGGAAAGCCGAGAGGGGGAAGGAAGGATGACACGTCTGCCGCAGGCACTGGGCGCATGGGGAACGACGGAGTTCTCCGCCGTACTCAAACGGGAGTTGGAGGGGCTTGACCCAAAGGTACTGCCCTTGCAGGAGGGGGTATCACGTGGCAGCTATGTGAGCGGTGATTGCTTCGAGGCGATGATCATCACCGCGTCCGATGTGGGCGACGCCATTGTCGTCAGGGCGGGGATCCACTATCGGAGTATCATTGCCGGCTGCAGTTGTGCGGACGACCCGACCCCAGTGGATGAGCTGAGCGAGTACTGTGAAGTGGAGATCCTGCTTGACAAGACGTCCGGCGCAGCGCGGGTGAGATTGCTGGACGATTGATCCTCCTGGGGCACCCAACCGATCAGCGAGTGGTCGCGGAGTCGAATGGGGGTACCATTTCGCAGCGCTTTGGTGGACGATAGGGCCTGGACGGTTGCCCTCCACCCGCTTATGTCACGTCTCATTCGTTGGCCCTCACTCTTGCTGGCGTACCTGTTTCTGGCGCTGGCGCTCGTCGGCGTCGTGCTGCCCGGCCTGCCTACCGTGCCGTTTCTACTGTTGGCGGCCTGGTTTGCCGCCCGCGGGTCTGAGAGGCTTCATCACTGGCTCTATGCGCATCCCCACTTCGGGGCCCTGTTGATCGATTGGGAACAGCAGGGGGCGGTCTCGCGCCGCAGCAAGCGGATCGCGGTGGTGCTGCTCACTGTCAGCTGGGGCATAATGTACTGGCGCATCGATAGCGCCTGGCTGCTGGCGGCACTGGCGCTGCTGTTTGGCGCTGTCGCCACCTTTCTGCTGACCCGGCCCGAGCCCCGTTGAGACACGGACGGCCACAGCGAGGCGAGCAGCCAGCCCTAGGGAGAATGCGGCACCAGGCGGTCACAAGGAGGCCGTGGACGAGCTGTTTGGAGGCATTCATACCTTTTATATTGGATTGGGCGCGGCTTTTTCCGCCGAGTCTTGGCTGTGCCGATGGCGAGCAGTAGGGTGGATAAGCGCAGCGCATCCACCATTTCGACGCCGCACGGTGGATGCGCTGCGGCTATCCACCCCGCTGAAGGTTGTCCGCATCTCGAGGAGAGTGGCATATCAGGGTCGATCAGGTAGTTGCGGTCGTCGGGAAAGAACCGCACCGATTCAACGAGCTTTTGGGCGCAAGAGGGACCCATCCACTAATGGTCTAGGATCCCATTGAATGAATGATCAGCCGAAGTTTCCTGTTCGCAACAATGTTGCAATTCCCCCTGAGATGCTCGAAGTGTGGCAGCATCTGCTCAACCTGATCGCAGATGTTTTCCGTGTGCCAGCTGCCCTCATCATGCGTGTGCATGCGCAGGAAATCGAAGTGTTTCTCCGTAGCACCAACCCCGAAAACATCTACGAGCGGGGCGAAATGGCCCGCCTGGATACTGGTCTCTATTGCGAAACGGTGATGGGAACCCGGCGTGCCCTTGTTGTGCCGAATGCGCTCACGGATCCCTCTTGGGACCACAATCCTGACGTCCAACTGGGGATGATCGCTTATCTGGGCTTTCCGCTGCTGTGGCCCACGGGGCATGTATTCGGCACCATTTGCGCCCTTGACAGCAAGGAAAACCCCTTTTCCGAACATTATCTCCGCATCCTCGAGCAGTTCAAGACCGTTGTGGAACACGATTTGAAGCTTCTCGATGTCGACCTGCGGCTCCGCGAGTCGGAGGTGCGTTATCGTGCCATGTTCAACTCTGTGCTTGATGGGATTTATGTTGCGCGCCAGGATGGTCGAATCGTCGACGCCAACGAAATGGCGCAGCAGCAGCTTGGGCGCGCTGAAGCTGAGCTCAAGCAGTTGAGTATCAGTGACATTCTCCACGCCGGGGCGGACTGGTCCACGGAGATCCTGCCGAGTGTCCAATCGAGGGGGATGTTCCGCTGCGAGGGCGAGCAGATCCGCAAGGATGGCGTACGTGTTCCGGTGGATCTGCAGTTCGTTCACATGACCCTGGGTGAGGAGCCTTTTGTCCTCACGGTGGCCCATGACATCACCACGCGGAAAACCCTGGAGGTGGAATTGAGTCGTCTGGCGACCACGGATGCTCTCACGGGGACGGGCAACCGTGCCGCCTTCGAGCGGGCCTTGGAACTGGAGATCACGCACGCCGATCGCTACAAGCGACCTTTCTCTCTGATGATGATGGATATCGATTACTTCAAGAGCGTCAATGATCGCTTCGGGCACGATGCGGGAGATCGGGTGCTGCGACAGTTCTGTGCCACCGCTGCGCGCATGTTGCGCGAGTCGGATCAGTTCTTCCGTTTCGGCGGCGAGGAGTTCGTTGTGCTGATGCCTGAGACCGACTTGGCGGGTGCGCTGCACGTGGCCGAAAGAGTTCGTCAAGCGGTGGAGATGGAGTCAATGGAGCATGTCGGCGCCGTAACCGTCAGTATCGGAGTGACGCAGTACAGTCGTCGCGAATCCCGTAGCGACCTGGTCAACCGGGCGGACTCGGCCCTTTATGCCGCCAAGTCGACGGGGCGCAACAGAGTCTGTGCGGCGCCGGGAAACGAAGCCCAGGGGAAACGCTGATTAATTCATCATGCCCGCGAAGGCGGGCATCCCGTGCCTTGGTTTTCTGGGCTGCCGCCGAAGCCTGCCCTCGAATGCCTTAATCGGGGGCGGGACCGACGAAACCGGATTTGATCAGCGTTTCCCTGGGGCACCCCGAAAAGCCGCGTACGCAAGGGAGGCTTTGGGCAGGGGGCCCGTGTCCGTCGCCGAGCCCGCAGGGGTACGGAGGCAAGGCTGTTCGTCCGGCACGCCTTACCGGCTGATCGTCTTGCGCATGAGAGTCGACGATGGTGGGCCGACACAGGTGAACTGAGGCGCAGCGGTGATCGCGGCCGGCGCCTCTGACCGGGGTATGGCCGCATAGCCGAGGCGGGTGAAAAACGCCACAGCCGACGGGGTCAGAAGGTACAAGGCCTTGACCCCCCGTTGTGCCGCCCAGGATTCAGCGTGGCAGACCAAGGCCGTTCCATACCCTCTCCCGCGACAGGGTACCGCTACCGCGAGGGACCGCAAGAGAGCTGCTGCGCCATGGAGTTCGATACCCACCGTGGCGATGAGCTTCGCCTGGGCACGGACACCAAACAGTTGGAGCTGGCGAACATCACGCAAGTCGTGCACGTGAAGACCGGCGCCCGTTAACAGTGCCTCGGCTTCCGTGTCGGCGTGAATGGGCTCGATAATCACTCTGAACGCCTCTGTTCAAGGGGCCTGAAAGGGGGTGATCGGCTCATTGCGCAAGAACGTACCAGACACCGACCCAAGGGTGTTCCTCTTGAAATCCTCTAGCGCGCTTGCGATCAGAGGGCAAGGGGGCAGCCGTGTTGCGACTTTTCCAGTTGTGCCGTGGGGCGCTTTCGATGGGTGTCCATCCCGTCTTGGGGGCTCCCGAGACAAACCACCGCTGCGAACCGCGCTCGCAATCGGTCCGGGCGTATTGCTCTTCGCCGCTGACGATGACTGACGCGCGCGCTACAGTCGGGGTGCCGTTTTGTGACGGGGTTCGCATTAAGTCGAATGGATGACGACGCCGTGACCGACTTGGAGGCAAAATTAGAGCATTCTAAAGCTGAACGAAACCGTTCCATGGACGAAAAGCTCAACATCCTGGTGGTAGATGATTCGCGCACCGTACGTGCCAGCATCTGCAAATATCTGAAGGAACAGTTCAACATCATCGAGGCGGAAGATGGTGAAGCGGGGTGGAGTGCACTCAGTGACCACCCGAGCATACATCTGGTCATCTCGGACATCGACATGCCCAGGCTTGATGGCTACGGGTTCATCTGCCGGGTCCGTTCCACAACCGAGCAGAGCATCCGGGATACACCGATTATTGTCCTCACCAGCGCTGAAGACGATGCGTCCCGGACGCGCGCTTACGCCTGTGGCGCCAACGATTTCCTTCTTAAGCCGCTGGATATCGCGGATCTCCGCTTGCGCCTCCAGTTCCAGATAGAAGCGGGGCGAAATGGCCAGACGCATATTGGCGCCCACATGCAGCAATACGCATTGGCGATCGACGATGCAGTGCTTGAAAGACCGGATGTGGGCCAGGCCCTCAGAGCCCTCGAGAGCGAGGAGTTCGGCGCCATCGACCCCTATCTCATCGAACTCTGCCTGGACCTCATGCCACTGCTTGAGCATGCGAACAGAGTTTGCGCCCTGGGCATCGATCCCCAGCTTTCGGCCATCAAAGAGAAGTTGAAGTGGTGATGTAATCACCGGGGCCGAGATTTTGCCCGGAGATCACACCAGCCGCAGGCGCCACCGCGGAATAGACCGAAAAGCCGATCGCAGCGAGATTGCCCCGCCAGGGGCGGGAAAGCAAACCAGCGCAGGGTGGATAAGGGTGAACGCATACTCACAGCACGGCGGTGACGTTAGTATTCGTTCACCCTGAGGGCGGATAAGGGCAGCGCACCCACCGGGTCGCGGCCGTGAATGGTGGATGCGCTTGCGCTTATCCACCCTCTCAGTGGGCATCGAGTTTATCTGTTCGGCACTCTAGCTAGGAAGGCAGGAACCGTTCGGCGTGCAGCTTCGCGCCGAGCCCCAGCGGGTTGACCAGCTGTTCCACCGCGTCCACCAGGCCAGGGGGGCCGCAGACGTAAATGCTCGGCTTCGCGCCCTGCGCCAGCGCCGCGTCGAGGTCGCGCGCGAGCGCCTCTGCGGGCGTGCCAATGAAGCCCTGCCATGGCTCTCCGGGATGCCAAAGGCAAGTCTCCAGCTTCAGGCCGGGGAGCTGTGACCGCAGCTCCTCCAACTCCTCCAGGGCGAACAGCTGCGACTGGTCGTGGACGCCGAAGTAGAGTCGGACCGGCTGCATCGCCTGCAGTTCGCCCATCCAACGCAGCATCGAGAGGATTGGCGCGAGGCCGGTGCCGCCGGCCACGAACCAGCGCGCGCCGAGCGAGGTCTCATCCAACTTGAAACTCCCGCTTGGCCCGCGGACGCGAACCGGTGCGCCGGGGCGCGCCTGTCGCAGCCAGCCGGAAAACTTCCCCTGCGGCTGGAGCCGGATGTAGAACTCCAGTCGACCCTCCCAATTGGGGGTATTGATGGGGGAGTAGGCGCGCGTGAATCCCTGCCCGGGTGGAGAGAGCTCCATGTACTGGCCCGGCTCGAAGGTCGCAGCGGCATTGCCGTGGTCGTCAGGCTCGAGGGTCAGGGCCAGCCGCACGACCCCGCCGCCCACCGGGTGGACTTCAGCGACGGTTGCCGTCCGCTCCGGGATCGGACCGGCCTGAATGGCGGCGCGATCCTGATCCACCACGATCCGCAGCGGAGTGCGGGGAAAGGTACTGCAAAGCAGCACCTCCCCCCGTTCCACCGCATCGTTCGGCAAGGCCGCCATGCTGTGCTCACTGGCCCGATAGCCGCCGTCGGTACAGCGGGCGCGGCAGGCACCGCAGCTGCCCCCCCGGCAGATGGCGGGCAGGGTGATGCCGTTGCGTTCGGCACCGACGAGCAGGCTCTCCTGCTCGTGGCACTCGAAGCTGAGGACATGACCATCCCGGGTCGTCAACTCGACCGTATGTTGCTTACCCATATGATCCCTCCTCGAAGGCATCATCAGGCCGCAACGTTCGGCAGCGCCGCGGCGAGGTCTGCCTCGGGGGTGGTGATGGGCTGGATGTTGAAGGCCTCGACGAGGGCGTTCAGCACTGCCGGGGTGAGGAACGCAGGCAGGCTTGGCCCCAGGCGAATGTTGCGGATGCCGAGAGCCAAAAGGGTCAGCAGCACCGCGGCCGCCTTCTGTTCGAACCAGGAGAGCACCAGGGAGAGGGGCAGGTCATTGAGTTCGCAGTCGAATGCCTCGGCGAGGGCTGCGGCCACCTTGATGGCGGAGTAGCTGTCGTTGCACTGCCCCATGTCCAGCAGCCGGGGGATCCCGCCGATCTCGCCCAACGGTTCCCGGTTGAAGCGGTATTTGGCGCAGCCGAGGGTCAGAACTACGGTGTCCTTCGGCGTCTGGCGGACGAAGTCGGTGTAGTAATTGCGGCCGGGGGCGGCACCGTCGCAGCCTCCGACCAGGAAGAAGTGACGGATGGCGCCGGATTTGACCGCGCCAATCACGGTGTCGGCCACGCCCAGTACCGCGTCACGCCCGAAGCCGATGGTGATGCGCTCCTCCGGCGCATCGGCGCTGAAGCCGGGGAGCGCCCTGGCGGCCTGAATCAGGACCGAGAAGTCGTGATTCTCCAAATGCCGCAGCCCGGGCCAACCCACCGGACCGGTGGTAAAAATGCGCTGGCGGTAGCTTGGCTGCGGCTCGATGATGCAGTTGGAGGTCATCAGCACGGGGCCGGGGAATTCGGAGAAGTCGCGCTGCTGGTCCTGCCAGGCCCCGCCGTAGTTGCCGACCAGGTGCGGATACTTCTTGAGCTCCGGATAGCTGTGGGCGGGCAGCATTTCGCCGTGGGTGTAGACGTTGATGCCGGTGCCGGCGGTCTGCTCCAGCAGGGCCGCCAGATCCGCCATGTCGTGGCCGCTGACCAGAATGGCCTTGCCTGCCACCGGCGTGACCCGCACCGAGGTCGGCTCGGGGGTGCCGAAGGTGCCGGTATTGCCCGCATCGAGCAGTTCCATCACCTTCAGGTTGAGGTCGCCCAGCGCGAGGGCATTGGTCAGGAGCGCGCCAACGTCGGTCGGTTCGCTGGCGAGAAAGTCGAGGGCGTTTTCGATGCCCGCATAGACCTCAGCGCTCTCCTGCCCGAGCATGCGTGCATGGTGCGCGTAGGCGGCGACGCCCTTCAAGCCGTAGAGCACCAGCGCCCTTAGGCCGATCACGTCTTCGCCCACGCTCTCCGCCCCCCGGGTGATGGCCGCAGCCTGTGCCTGGGCGATCAGTGCGTCGATGTCGGCGGCCGGGACGAACGTGGCCGGCTCGGCGGGCGTCTCCAGCGGCTTGCCCTGGCTCTCGGCCGCCTGTTCGTAAGCGCCTTTGACACGGTCCCGCACCTTCGCCGCCTCGTGTACCAGTGCGGTGATGCGGGCGGGATTGAAGTTGACGTTGGTCAGGGTGGTGAACAGGGCGTTGATCATGAAGCCGCCGGCGGCATTGTCCGGCGTCCCCAGATCCCGGGCCCGCTTGGCGTACCAGCCGATCCCCTTCACGGCGTGGATCAGCAGGTCCTGGAGGTCGGCTGTGGACTCGTCCTTGCCGCAGGCCCCGCGAGCGGAGGCGCAGCCCGCAGCATCGGCATTACGATAGGTCTGTTCGCACTGGTAGCAGAACATAGGCATTCCTCTGGGGTTTGTGGGCATGTCGGAAAAGGGCGGGAACACTAGAGAACGGGCCGGTGGGGGGCCTTGATCCAGGTCAAGGCACTCTTGGCGCCTGCTTGTCAGCCTGCCCCCCCATAGGCATGGCAGCCGCGGGAGAGATCCGCCGGAGGGAGACCCTGGGCGGCGACCGGGAGGTGAGGTCCGGGCGCAGCCAGGCCTCGAGCACCTCTCCCAAAGTACAAACTGATTCAGTTGGGCGAAAATCAATGTTAGGAGCTATATATGGTAGAGCTGAAATTAATTTAGATATTCGAAACTACCGATATCCTGTGTAATCTGCCGCAGAGACGCGTGGCAAAGTCCCCGCGGTGGAGTCGCCGGGAGGTGGCAAAAGGAGTCAGGAAATGACGCAGCACGATGGAGAGAACAGTAAAGCCGTACCAGGGGCCTCACCGAGGCTGGAACTGATCGATCCCGAGGAGGATCTGAGCATCACTCGCCTGGCCAATGCCTTCGAGGCGAGCGCCAGGCGCTGGGAGCTGATCGTCTACCCGCTGCTGGTGGCCTTCGTGGTGCTTGCAGGTTATGGATTCTTCCTGGTCTATAACCTGACCCGCGACGTGGCGTCCCTGGCCCACAACGTCGCGGCGTTGACCGGCAGCATCGATCGCGTGGCCCGGGACATGCAGGCAGTGACGGGAGAGATGAGGAGCATTTCTGAGACGACGCGGACGATGTCGGTGCAAATGGGGGCCCTGGATCCCATGCGGGCAAACATGAACTCCATCGATCAGTCCACCCGCGCCATGGCGGCCAGTGCGGACATGATGCGTTACCAAATGGGGGCGCTGAACCACAATGTCGGGCGGCCCATCAGCCAGATGAGCAGCTTCATGCCCTGGTAAGTCTCGTAAGGGGGCTCTCAAGCTCAAAACCGCTCCAGCACGGCCCGAGACCTTCCCCCGGACGCTTCTTCATCTCACGCACGTTCATTCCAACGGGAACTTTACTGCCCGTGAGTTCTGGTGACCTTCGTCAATGCGTTTGCGGGCCAGCTTCGCCTCAACCGGGGGCGATGTCCAGGGCGGTACCCCGGGCGTCGAACAGATGACACTCTTCCCCATCGAAGCCCAGTTGGGCCCCATCCCCTACCGAGAGTGGGTGATCGCCTAGGCCCCGCACCGTCACCAAAGTGCCGGCCACCTCGACATAGAAATTGCTCTCTGCCCCAAGCCGCTCGACCTCCGTGATGGTGCCGGAGAGCAGCGGATTCTCCGGCTGCAGGACAATGTGTTCGGGACGAATTCCGAGGGTGAGCGGATCCCCCGGGGCTACCGGCCCAATCACCCCGCGGATGCACACCCTCCCGCCTGAGGGGAGGGCTACGGTCACCTCCCGGGGGGAGACGGCAGCGACGCGGCCCGGGAGGAAATTCATTTGCGGTGAACCGATGAAACCGGCCACAAAGAGATTGCAGGGCCGGCGATAGAGCGCCATGGGGTCTCCCACCTGCTCCACACGACCGGCGTTGAGGACCACGATGGTGTGGCCCAGCGTCATCGCTTCGGTCTGGTCGTGGGTCACGTAGACCATGGTCCCTGACAGCTCTCGCTGGAGCTTGGCCAGCTCCAGACGCATCTTTACCCGCAACGCGGCGTCCAGATTCGACAGTGGTTCGTCGAACAGAAAGACGCGCGGCTCGCGCACAATGGCCCGTCCGATGGCTACCCTCTGGCGCTGGCCGCCGGAGAGTTCCCGGGGCTTGCGCGCCAGCAGGGGGGCTATCTGCAGCATCTCCGCGGCGCGTTCCACCCGTGCGCGGATGGAGCGCTTGTCGTGGTGCGCCAGCCGCAGCCCAAAGGCCATGTTGTCGTAGACGCTCATGTGGGGGTAGAGGGCGTAGGACTGAAACACCATGGCGATGCCCCGTCGGGCCGGCGGCAGGTGGTCGACGCGCTCGCCGCCGATACGGATCGTCCCGGAGCTCACCTCCTCAAGGCCCGCGATGAGGCGCAGCAGGGTGGATTTGCCGCAGCCCGAGGGGCCCACGAAGACGGTTAGCTGGTGATCGGCGATCTCGAGATCGATGCCCTTGATGACCTCGATGCCGCCGAAGCGCTTGGTGATGTTCTCGAGGGTGATTGCCGCCATGGCGTCGCCCATCACCCCTTGATGGCCCCCGCCGTGAGCCCCGCGACGATCTTCCGCTGGAAGACCAGCACCAGCAGCACCAGAGGCACGGTCACGGTCACACTCGCGGCCATGATGTTTCCCCACGGCAGCTCGTAGGCGCTGGCGCCGCTGATCAGGGCGATGGCCACCGGCACGGTACGCATTTCGCTGGTGAGGGTGAAGGTGAGGGCAAAGAGAAACTCGTTCCAGGCGACGATGAAGGCGAGCAGGCCGGTACTGACCAGGGCCGGCCCCATGAGCGGCAGGAAAATGCGGGTGAGGATCTGCCAGGGCGTGGCCCCATCCACCATGGCCGCCTCCTCCAGCTCCCGGGGCAGCTCCCGCATGAAGGTGGTGAGGACCCAGACGGTAAAAGGGAGGGTCATGATGAGGTAGGAGAGGGTGAGGCCGAAGAGGTTGTTGTACAGCCCCAGGGCGCTGATGAGTTCGAACATCCCCGAGAGGACCGCCACCTGGGGGAACATCGAGACCGCCAGGACCGAGAGCAGCAGCGGCCTGCGGCCGCGAAACTCCACGCGGCCGAAGGCGTAGGCGGCGGTCACCGCAAGGGTCAGGGAGATGGCCTCGGTGGCAAGGGAGACCGCGAAGGAGTTGAGGATGTTGCGGCCGAAGGGCTGCTCCTGAAAGACCGTCACGTAGTTCTGCCAGGCGGGGTCGCGGGGGATGAACTCCACCGTGAAGAGCGCGCTGCCGCTCTGGAGGGAGGAGACGACCGCCCAGTAGAAGGGGAAGACCGCATAGAGGAGGAGCAGTGCGATCAAAAGGTAAAACCCCAGCGCCCCGATCCACTTTCGCACGCGCCACCCCATTACCGCGCCCCCGGGGTGAGCTTGACCCGACCGAGGGTGATGAACAGCGCGGTGACCAGGGCGATCACGAAGAAGAGGAGGGTGGAGGCGGCTGATCCATAGCCCACGTCCTGGAAATCCACCAGATGTTGGCGCGCGTAGACCGACATGGTGATGGTGTCGGGGCTGTTGGCGGTGAGCACATAGACCAGATCGAAGATGCGCAACGCATCGAGGGTCCGGAAGATCACCGCCACCATGAGCGCCGGGGTGATGAGGGGGAGGGTGATGCGGAAGAAGACCCTTGTGGGATGGACCCCGTCGACCCGCGCAGCCTCATAGAGCTCGCCAGGCACCAGCTGCAGGGCCGCCAGGGCCAACAGCGCCACGAACGGTGTGGTCTTCCACACGTCCACCGCCACCACCGCGGCCAGGGCCAGGCCGGGATCGGCGGTCCAGGCCCAGGGTTCGGCAATAAGACCCAGCCCGAGAAGCAGGTGGTTGATGACGCCGTAGATGTCGTTGTACATCCACTGCCACATTTTGGCCGAGACGACCGTGGGGATGGCCCAGGGGATGAGCACCGCGGCACGCATCAGGCCGCGCCCGCGCAGGTGAGCGTTGAGGGTGAGGGCGATGACCAGCCCCAGCACGAGCTCAAGAGACACGGATGCTGCAGTAAAGGCAAGGGTGTTGCGTACCGCTTGCCACCAGATGGGATCGTCCAGCAACAGGGCGTAGTTATGGAGCCCCACGAACCCGTACGCCCCCAACTCCGAGAGCAAGGCATCCGTGAAGGAGAAATAGATGGTACGCAGCAGCGGCCACCCTGCGACCAGCGCCAGGATCACCAACATCGGCGCGGCGAACAGCCAGGCCGAGCGCGCCCGCAGCCGGGTCAGCGGGGTCAGCTCTCTGGCCGTCCCCTTCAGCCGGGCGGGCCGGGTCTGGGGATCACCAGCCATCGCCGTTCAGCCGCTGCAGTCGGCGTTCAAGGCGGGCCAGGCTCGAGGCGGAATCGCGCTTGCCGGAGAGGGTGGTGTGGACCGCTGTCCAGAAGGCGTTGGAGACCTGGTTGTAGCGCACGCCGGTGATACGGGAGGGGCGCGCCACCGCTTGCTCCAGAATGGCGACAAGCTCGCCCGTGAGCGGATTGGCCGACTCGATGGCCTCACTCTCGTAGAGATCGCGGTAGGTGGGATTGTACCCCCCGATGAGGGCCCTGCGTTTTTGCTCCTGCCGGGAGGTGAGATACTTCACCAGATCGGTGGCCTCCGCGGGCACCCGGGAGTAGCGGGAGACCGCCAGGGACCAGCCCCCCAACGTGCCGGTGTGTCGACCCTCGGCGCCCCCCCGGGGCAGCGGTGCGATGCCCACCTTGCCTTGCACCGGGCTGTCCTCCCCATTGACCAGTGGCCAGGCGTAGGGCCAGTTGCGCATGAATACCGCCTGCCCCGACTGGAACACCCCCCGCGCCTGCTCCTCATCGTAGTTGAGGACCCCGATGGGGGTGATCTCGCCCACCCATGAGGCGGCCAGCGCCAGCGCTTCGGCGGCGCGGGGGTTGTTGATCGTGATCCGTCCGTCGTCCGCGACGATGGTGCCCCCGTTGTGACTGTGGATCCACTCCAGTGCGTTGCAGGTCAGCCCCTCGTAGGCTCGCCCCTGCCAGACGAAGCCCCACACCCGCGGACGGCCTGCGGCCCGCTCCCGCACCTGGATGATTCGGGCGGTTTCGCCAAGCTCAGTCCAGCTTTGAGGAACCGGGCGCCCGTACCTCTGCAGCAGGTCGGCACGGTAGTAGAGGAGGCCGGCATCGACAAACCACGGCAGGGCCAACAGGCGCCCGTCCACCCGGTTGTTTTCGACCACGACCTCAAACTGCGCCTGGAGCCGGTGGACCTCCACATAAGGGGAGAGGTCAAGGAAGTGGCGGTGGAGAATGCCGGGCCAGATCACGTCGATTTGGAAGATGTCGATATCGGGCGATTGGGCCGCCAGGAGCTGCTGGTAGAGGGCCAGGCGGTCGGTGGTGGAGTTGGGCGTGGAGACCACGGCCACCCGGTTTCCCGTCTCTCTCGCCCACGCCTCGGCCCCTTCCCGGCAGATGGTCAGCTCCAGGCCGACCGCCCCGCAGGAGATGGAGACGGTGGCGCTCCATCCGACACCCGGGAGCAGTACCGCGGCGAAAAGGAGGCGTCTGAGGGGCAGCATGCGTGTTTTTCCAGCGGTCCGGCCTTCGGCACAGCAGCGGTTGCAACTGGGGTGCCGCCGGCGACAAACACCCGGGCAGTATCCCTCAGTGTAGCGGCTGCGCAGGTCACGGGCCCTTCGGGAGTGATTCTGCGCACGGTCTCACCCGCAGAACCACGCTCTTGAGCACTGCATGGGAAAGCCCGCAGCGAAGGACTCTTCGAGACGTTCGGGACAACTCCAGAACTGCTAATCTCACCGCAACCCAAGGCAGAGCGGATGGTTCAAAACCATGGAGTTGGCCAGTGATGTATTCGAATTCGACAGCACCGGAGAACACCTCCTGGAGCAGGCGGAACTGAACGTTGATTTCAACCGCCCCCGGTGACCCCAGTGACAGAGCTGTCCGGACAAGGACCGTTTGTTCACCGCATCGATGGCTCCGATGCCATCGTCTACGTGAACGATGAGTGGGTCCGGTTCGCCAAGGCGAATGACGCCCCGGGACTGACGCGAAAAACTGTGCTGCACCGCTGCCTCTGGGATTTCATCGCCTCGCCAGAAGTCGCCGTTCTACATCAGTCCCTGGCCAACCGCGTGCGCGCCCTGGGCAAGAGTGTGCGCTTGCCGTTTCGCTGTGATTCCCCTGGCCTGCGACGCTGCCTGGAGATGGAGGTCATCCCTCTGGGCGGTGGGGGGGTGGAGTACCGTTGCTGGCTGATCCATGTGGAGGCGCGCCCGCCGGTATCGGTTCTCCGATCCGACATCCCGCGGACCGATGCGCTGGTCCGCATTTGTAGCTGGTGCCGCAGAATCGAGGCGGGGGAGGCCGGGTGGGTTGAACTGGAGGAGGGCATTCGGCGGCTCGGCCTCTTCGAGGCCGAGGCCGTGCCGGGGATCTCGCACACCATCTGCGACGTCTGCCTGGCGGTGCTGACCAACGAACCGGGAAGCTGACTCGGGTTCATTTCACCGCGTCAGGGGGCAGGCACCACCCCAACCAGGATAAACGCATACTTACCCAAGGACTTACATCGCTCACAGCACGGCCGTGATGTGAGTATGCGTTCACCCTGCCACCCCAACGCCCGCCGGAGCGGGAAACCGTTTGACGATGCCATCGGGGACCTCCCCCCGGGCGGCCTGATTGGCACCGTTCCACGCCAGGACGAAGTTCACCAGCACGAGAATCACCGTGGGCATGACGGCGATGCGGATGAACACGGTGAACATGATCTTCCGGGTCTCCGGATTTTCGATCCCGAGGGTGAGCAGCCACGCCAGCAGCAGGATCGTCCCGGTCAGGGCATAGCCGATCATCAGGACCTTGCAGTTACGGAACGCCAGCTTCCAGTGAGCCATGCGGAACCATTGGCCGCTCCTCTCGAGGGCCTTGGCCCGCAGGAAGATGTAGGTGATCACGAGGCCGGAGAAGAACAGCGGGATGAGCAACCCCCAGGCGCCTATGCCGACCGCGATGGAGGCGGGAGCCAGCAGGAGGTGAAATCCCGCCAGATTGACCATGAAGAGCTCATGGGGGGCTTTGCCCTGGGCCTTCAGCTCGGGGCTGATGTCGTACTGCATGAGACCTCCGTCGGGAGTGGATTGCATTAGCGTTCGCTTATGAAAGGTACTCCCGCTCCGCTCCCAGGCGCAACAGGGTATTGCGGGGGAGTTGAGGCAAGTCAATTGGCGTTTCGCCACCTTGGGCGCGCTTAGCAGAACCGTCTTGGTGGGCCTGTACCCTCAAACCCCGGACTGCGCACCGGCGCACGGCATAACGTCAGCGCCGGCAGTCGAGGCCGGAGCGCCCAAGGCGGTCAAAGACGAAATCGATGAGTTCGTCGAGCAGTTCGGCGGTAGCCCGGTTGGCGGCCACTGCCCCTCCGCGGGGCGTGCGCTCCTCTGCCGGCTCCTCTGTCGTGAAAGTGCGCGCCCCCAACAGGCGTCCTGAATCGACCGCCACCAGGGAGGCCCTGACAGAGAAGCGCACACGGCTGGTGCTGTCGTCGAAGTGTTGGTGCAGCTCCAGAACACGGGTGTCGAGCCGCACATCGGCACCCGCGGGCGAAGGGGCCATAAGCACCCCGCCAAAGGCCCCGCTGGCCTCCAGGGCGCTGACCAGCAGCGGGCCGAACATGCGTGCCGGGGTGTCGGCCCAGCCGTGGCGGGCGAAGTAGTCCAGGCGCGGTGCATCTTCCACATAGGCCATCCGCGCGGTGGCATACCCCGGGGCGGACCCGGTGGCGGCGACGAGCAGTGAGCGGCAGCTGAAGTCGCTCCCGGCCGGGGCGGGGCGAGGGGCCTCTGTGGGGGGCTGCAGCAGGTAGATGACTTCGGTCGGCTGCTGCCGTCCGGTCAGGGGGGCGCACCCCGCGATGGCGGCGCCCATGAGGATTGCGGCAAAACGCAGGGGGGCTCGCAAGCTCACTCTCCCGGGCCCGGCGCAGGCGAGGGGGCCCCGTAAATGATACTGCTTGGGTTCTGGCGGAGCGTTTCACTCAGCTCCCGCAGGTTCCTCGCCGTGGCGTAGAGCTCGTCCACCAGCGCCGAGGCTTGGGGTAGGGTGTCTCGAGTGAAGCGGCGTACGTCGCCGGCGTTTGCCTCCACCTGGGTCTCGAGCAGATTGCCGGCCCTGGCCATCTGGCCACCCATCGCCTCCAGGGCCTGTGCCGCTGCTCTGAACTCCTCCACGAGTCGGGGCAGACCTTCGCTGGCCTGCCGGGCATTCTGGAGCGTGGTCGAGAGATCCCGGACGCCTGCCGCAGCCCGGGGAGCCTCCCCGGCCAGCGTGCCGGTCAGCTGCTCCAGGTGCGCAAGCGTTCTGGAGAGCGCCTCCCGGTTCTCCTCGTTCAGCAGGCTGTTGAGCGCCGTGGCTGTGTTCTTCAGCTGAAACAGGAGTTCGGAGACGTTCTCCTCCAGGTTGGCCATCAGCGAGGGCCGACTCTCAATCACGGGATAGGGGCGGCCTGGTCGGGGCTCCACCGGCGGCGCCTCTTGGCTGCTCCCGACCAGGTCTACGGTGAGCAGCCCGGTCAGCCCCTGCATCCGCAGCATGGCCTGGGTGTCGGTCTTCACCGGCGTGCGCTCCTCCACCTCCAGGAGGAGTCGCACGCGTTCCGGATCATCCCGCAAGACGGAAATATCGATGACCCGTCCCACATCCACCCCGTTGAAGGTCACCCGGGAGTCCACGCTCAGACCGGAGACCGACTCCCGGGTGTAGACCAGGTAGCGATCGTAGCTTTTGTAGAACCCCCCCACACTGAACCACAGCACACCCATGATGAGAGCCGCCCCCAGCACCAGGACGAAAATGCCCACCAGCAGATAGTTTACTTTCGACTCCATTGCGCCTCTTGTGCCGCACGCCCCCTCGGCCCGGCGAAGAAGGCCTGCACCATCGGCTGGTCCGTGCGGGCCAGCTCCGGCATGGTGCCCACGGCCAAGGCGCGTGCGGCCCCCAGGAGGACCACCCGATCTGCCACCCGCCAGAGGGAATCCATGTCGTGGGTGACCATCACCACGGTGAGGGCCAGGGACCGCTTCAGGCGGAGGATGAGTTCGTCAAAGCCGTCGGCGGTGATGGGATCGAGTCCTGAAGAGGGCTCATCCAGGAACAACAGCTCCGGATCGAGCGCCATGGCGCGGGCGAGGGCGGCCCGCTTGCGCATCCCTCCGCTCAGCTGGCGGGGAAAGAGCGCCCCGGTGGCCGGCTCCAGACCGACCAGGCTAAGCTTGAGGGAGGCGATCTCGTCGATGATCCCCTCGCTCACGCCCCCATGCTGCTCACGGATGGGGAACCCCACATTCTCCAGCACGGTGAGTCCGGAAAACAGCGCGCCGTCCTGAAACAGCATGCCAATGCGCTTGCGAACGGCCATGGCCTGACGCTCCGGCATGCCCACCGTCTCTCGGCCGAAGACCTTGATGGAGCCCGAGGTGGGGCGTTGCAGGTTCATCAGCTCACGCAGCAACACCGATTTGCCACTGCCGCTGCCCCCGACAATGGCGAAAATTTCCCCCTCGAGTACATCGAAGGAGATCCCCTCGTGCACCACCTTCTCTTCAAACCGGGTGTTCACTCCGCGGACCTCGATGATGGGCCGGGCGCTCAACTCAAATCCCCAGTTCACTGAAGATGACCGAGAAGATCGCATCCACCACGATGATGACGAAGATGGACTGCACCACGCTGCTGGTAGTGCGTCGGCCCACCATTTCCGCACCGCCGGTGACCCGGAAGCCCTGGTAGCAGCCGATTAGCCCGATGATCGCCGCAAATACCGGCGCTTTGCCGATCCCCACGAGGAAGGACTCCAGCGACACCGCTTCGACCACCCGATCGAGGAAAGTGACCGGACCGATGCCGAGGATCACCTGGGCAATGGCGATCCCCCCCAAGATCCCCATGGCGTCGGCGAAGACCGTCAGCAGGGTGAGCGCGACGATGAGGGCCAGGACCTTCGGAAACACCAGCACTTCCATGGGGCGCAGCCCGATGGCGCATAGGGCGTTGATCTCCTCCGTGACCTGCATGGTGCCGATCTGCGCTGTATAGGCGGAGCCGGTGCGCCCGGCCACGATGATCGCGGCGATGAGCGGCGAGAGCTCCCGCAGCATCGACAGGCCGACCAGATCGGCAATGAAGACGTCGGCCCCATACTGCCGCAGTTGCACACCGCCCTGGTAGGCAATGACCACGCCCAGCAGGAACGACAGCAGCCCGACGATGGGCACGGCGCGGTACCCAGCCTCGTCCAGGTTGTGCAGCAGCAGCTTCCAGCGGATCCGCTGCGGGCGGACCAGCAGGGGGAGTGCGACCACGGCCAGCTCCCCCAGAAACACCAGCAACCCCGCGTACTGCTTTGCCTGCTCCCCGGCCGCCCGCCCCAGCCGCTCGATGCGGTGCGCCTTCTGGGGCTGGGGGAGATCCAGCGGCGTTCGTCCGAGCCGCCGGACCGACTCCATCAGCGGAACGAAACGCTCAGGCAGGCCGCTGAAGCGCACCCCATGACCTTGCGCCTCCAGTTCCAGCGCCTTCCTTTGCAGAAGCCAGGCGCCGGCGGTGTCCAGGCTCTGGATGCCGCTCAGTTCAAAGTGCACCTCGCCGTGGGGAGCGGGCAGACGCCTCAGCTGTTGTTCCACCAGATGAAGGCTGGGAAAGAGCCAGGTGCCCGCGCAGCGAACGATATCTCCTTCGAGCACCGCGACCGGTGCTCCTGTCACCCCCGTCGGTTTTTCCATAGGCGCCTATGGCAGCGGCTCCCTCGGGACCTCCCATGTAACTGTAGGCGAAGCGGGGAAGTGCATCGGTGGGGAGAATACGGGCGCAACGGGACTCTAAGGCGGTATCCTGGAACAAACCTTGGGTGGATGAGAATGCAGGAGGGCATACGGGAGCTTGGGCATTTGCGCCAGTCGATCCTGCTGTACGCGGTGGCCGGAGCGTTTGTCATTGCCGTCGTCAGCGCGCTGGTGGCGGCCGTCCCGCTGTTCGAGCAGCTGCACGCCGCCGCGGAAAACAATCTTTTTCAGTCGGCCAGGTCCAGCGCCCAGTCGGTGGGGGAGATGGCGCGAGGGCTGAGGCAAGTGGCGCTACAGGTCACAAGCCGCACGCGGGCGCGCGAGCTTCTGGAACTCTACAACGCCGGGCGTCTGGAACCCGAGGAGTACAGGAGCCAGTCCAGCCGCATTCTGCAGGATGCACTGGGGATCTCTGAAGAGCTGGCGGGGATTGTTCGGCTCGATGCCAGTGGCCAAGCCGCGGTGGAGGTGGGGATGGGGATCCCGCCCGAGCTGTGGCCGGAAGGAGCCGCAGCCAGTGCGAACGTGCTGATGAACGGTCCGCTGGTCCGTCAGGGGCAGCTGTTTGCGGTGGTCTCCGCTCCCATCGGCCGGGGCACGGTCCGGGTGGGGACCGACCTGCTGCTGTTTCGGCTGAATGGGCTGAAGACCACTCTGCGCGAGCCCTCTGGTTTGGGCTCGAGTGGCCGGCGCTGGCTCCTATATGGGGCGGCGGATGGGCTGACCCTCTTGGACGGACCCAGCGGTGCGGTGATCGATGCCAAGGCCTATGGCCTTCCTGAATCCGCCGCTGAGTGGCTGCAGTTGAGAAGGCAAGGGGTTCAGCGGGTCGCGTCCAACCTGGTGGGGTTCGTGCCGGTGGATGGCAGCCCCTGGTCGCTGGCTGTGGAGATGGATGATGCGGAGGTATTCGCCGGCGTGCGCCGCCAGA
Organism: Gammaproteobacteria bacterium; assembly: GCA_041690535.1. GTDB lineage: Bacteria > Pseudomonadota > Gammaproteobacteria > Thiohalomonadales > Thiohalomonadaceae > JAWLHA01. The sequence continues at coordinate 71,381 of JAWLHA010000005.1, forward strand.
TCGGCGTGAGCGCGTTTTCCGTTCTGGTCCTCACCATGCTCGGTTCCGTCGGAGTGTTCACCCTGGTTCGGCCACTGGCGGGCGGCTTCATCATGCACGCGGACAGCCTCCAGCAGGAGGTGGATGCGCGCACCGCCGAACTCGTGTCAGTGAACGAGCAGCTGCGGGAGCTGTACACCATTCAGAACGCAGTCCTTGCGTCAGCCGACAACAGCATCATCGCCACCGACCTTACGGGGCGGGTCACCCTGTTCAATGAGGCCGCAGAAGAGATGCTCGGCTATTCCGCGGAAGAGACGGTAGGGAAGCTTACCCCGGCGGCCTTTCACGATCCCAAGGAGCTCACCGCCCGGGCGGAGGCGATGTCCAAGCGGCTTGGCCGTCCCATCGCCCCCGGCTTCGAAGTGCTGATGACCACTGCCGTCGAGGGTCGCCGTGAACGGCACGAGTGGACCTACGTGCGCAAGGACGGCTCCCGCTTTCCGGTACTGGTGGGGGTGTCGGCCCTGATGGACGAACAGCGCGAGCTGCGCGGTTTTCTGGCTATCGGCACGGATATTTCCGATCTCAGGGCGGCGCGGGAGCGGCTCGAACAGCTGGCCATCCGCGACGAACTGACGGGTCTGTACAACCGACGGCACCTCCTGGATGTCTTCAATGTGGGGATGGCCCGTTACCGCCGGCATGGCAAGCCGATGTCGGTGTTGATGTTCGATCTGGACCATTTCAAGGCCATCAACGACACACACGGCCACCACGCGGGCGATGAAGTGCTCAGGCAGTTGGCGGAGATCTGCCCGCAGCAGCTGCGGATGGAGGATACCTTCGGGCGCCTTGGCGGCGAAGAGTTTCTGGCGCTGCTGCCGGAGACCGGCCCCGAACAGGCCGTGCAGGTGGCCGAGCGGATCCGGGGCGTTGTGGAGGCCCGGAATTGGGAGGTTGCAGGCAACGTCCTGCGGGTGACCGTCAGCGTGGGCGTCACCCACGTGCTTCACGGAGAAGAGGAGTTTGAGGATCTGCTGACCCGTGTCGACCAGGCTCTGTATGCCGCCAAGGGGGGAGGGCGAAATCGCGTCTGTCGGGCCTGAGCGGGGAGCCTCGGGAGGCCCGCGATCTGCTCCGGCAGACCGCAGGCCCCTCACAGGGTGAACGCATACTTAACGTCACGGCCGTGCTGTGAGTATGCGTTTACCCTGCAGTCCCTCACTGATAATCATCCAGCCGCAGCACCTATCCTTGACCTTACGAAGTCTGGTGCTCAGGGAGGCGACATGGGTTCGACACCCGCCGGGGAGAAAGACCGCTCCGGGCGCGGGCCGGCAGAGGCCAAGAGCTGGGAGCGGGTGCTGCACGACACCCGCCGTGCCGTGCTCAACCTGCTGGAGGACCTGGAGGAGGATCGCCGGGCCATCCAGCAGGCGGAACGGGAGTGGCGGGTCGCCTTCGACGGGGTGCGGGATGCCATCTTCCTGCACGATGCCGACCTGCGCATCATCCGCGCCAATCGCACCTACGAACTGCTGGCCGGCATGCCCCAGAGCCGGTTCGCGGGCAAACGTTACTGGGAGGTCTTTCCGAAGCAGGCGGGGCCGCTGCCGGGATGTCTTGAACGGAAGCCCATCGAGACGGAGTTCGAGGTGGGAAAGGCGATCTACCGCTCCCGGGCCTATGCGGTGGAGAAGGAGGGCCGCTATCTCTTCTCGGTCCACATCATGGAGGATGTCACCGAGCGCAAGCAGATGGAGGAGCGCGTCCGCTTCCTGGCCCAGCACGACCCGCTGACCATGCTTCCCAACCGCTGGCTCTTCGTCGAACTGCTCGAAAACGAGCTGGCCCAGGCGCAGCGCAACGGCCGGAAACTCGCCGTCCTCTTCTTCGACCTGGACAAGTTCAAGAATATCAACGACACGCTCGGCCATGAGGTGGGCGACGAGCTGCTGAAGGAGGTGGCCACCCGCATCCGCCGCTCCATCCGGCGCTCCGATACGGTGGCCCGTATCGGGGGCGACGAGTTCAACATCATCCTCTCCGACCTGGAGCGTGGTGAATACGCGGGCGAGGTCGCCGCCCAGATCGTCGGCAGGTTCCGGCGTCCGTTCCTGATTCATGGACAGGCGATCACCATCACCACCAGCATCGGCATCAGCCTCTATCCGGAGGACAGCGACACCGGCGAGGCGCTGCTGCGTTACGCCGACATGGCCATGTACGAGGCCAAGGAGCAGGGGCGGAACACCTTTCGCTTCTACAACCCGGCGATCAACCTGCGCTCGCAGGAGCGGATGCGCATCGAAAGCAGCCTGCGCCAGGCGCTCGAGCGTGACGAGCTGCGGATCGCCTACCAGCCCAAGGTGGATCTGCGTACCGGACAGCTTGCCGGTGTCGAGGCTTTGGTGCGCTGGCAGCACCCGGAGCTGGGCCTGCTGGCACCGGACCATTTCATCCCGGTGGCGGAGGAGAGTGGGCTCATCGCCCTGATCGACGAATGGGTGCTGAAGACCGCCTGCACCCAGTTGCAGACCTGGCTGTGTAACGGGGCGGCGCCCTTCTGTATGAGTGTCAACTTCTCCGCCCGGCAGTTCCAGAGGGCCGATCTGATGGAGGTGGTCAGCCGGGTGCTGGAGGAGAGCTGCCTTCTGCCGGAGTATCTGGAGCTGGAGCTGACCGAAAGCGCCATCATGAGTCACATCGAGCAGGCGATCCCCGCCATGCGCGCACTGGCAGAGAGGGGTATTCACATCGCGGTGGACGATTTCGGCACCGGTTACTCCTCCCTCAATTACCTGAAGCGGCTGCCCATCGAACGGCTGAAGATCGATCAATCCTTCGTGCAGGACATCGCCACCGACCCCGATGACCGGGCCATTGTCCAGGCGGTGACGGCCCTGGCCCACAACCTCAACAAGCGGGTGATCGCCGAGGGGGTGGAGACCGAAGAGCAGCTGGTGTTCCTCCGCACCATTGGGTGTGATCAGGCGCAGGGTTTTCTGTTCCATCGGCCCCTGTGGCCGGAACAGCTCCAGGCACTGCTGTCGCACGGCGCGGAGTGAGGGGGCGCGGTATCCGTCATTCACCTAGAAACCGCAGTTGGACGCGGCCTCACCTTTGCGGTGAATTGGATCGAAGGCAAAACGTAACTACTCGCCCCCGACTGCCTCCCGCTTATGGAATTAGGATGCGGTCGCAGGTTCACCGCACTCGATCCTCGCTACTTGTACTGTTCGTCATTCCCGCGAAGGCGGGAATCCATAAGGCACCCAGCCCAACACCCTTGGCCCTCTGAAGTCCAGCACTGGATTCCCGCCTTCGCGGGAATGACGGATGCGGGTGAGTAGTTACGGCAAAACATTCGCTTCTCCAGGGGGCTACCGAAGCCACGAAGCGATCAACTGTGGTTTCCAGGTTCACTGCACACCCGGTTGCGTCCGCCCGCCTTGGCCGCATAGAGGGCGTGGTCGGCACGCCCGAGGAGCGTATCGATCGTCTCGTCGCCGTTTCGCAAGGTGGTGAGACCGACGGAGGTGGTGATGTGGAGCGGCCCTCCGGCGGCGGGGATCTCGGCCGCCGCGACCGCGGTGCGTACCCGCTCGGCCGCCTCCAGCGCCCGTTCCGCTCCGGTTTCCGGCAGCAGGATGGCAAACTCCTCGCCGCCGATGCGGCCGACGATGTCCTCCTTGCGCAGCTCCGCCCCGCAAACCTGAACCAGCATCTTCAGGGCGAGATCGCCCACCTGATGGCCGTAGCGGTCGTTGACCCGCTTGAAGTGGTCCAGGTCGAGCATCAGCAGCGACAGCTCATGAACGTATCGCCGCGCCCGCGCCAGTTCACGTCCGAAGAGTTCGAGAAAATAGCGCCGGTTGGCGCAGCCGGTGAGCGCATCGGTGTGGGCCTCCCGCTCCAGCCTGGACTCCAGCGCCTTGCGTTCGGTGATGTCCTGAATCACCCCCAGGATCGCCGTCGGCTCCCCTTCGGCCACCGCCTGGAGGGTGCCGATCACCCGGGGTTCCCGGCGGGGACCGAGCCGTAGCACCTCGCAGCGGGCGTGCACCGCCCGCTGCCGGCCGTCGGCCAGCATGATGCGGTATTCGGTCTCGAACCCCTCGCCCTCCAGGGAGCGTTTGAGACACGCATCGACTGTCTCGCGGTCATCGGGGTGGATGGACCGCAGAAAGAGTTCGTGGCTCGGCTCCAGGCTGTGAGGCTCGTAGCCGAGAATGCGGTAGGTCTCGTCGGACCACTTGACCTCCCCGGCAGGGAGATCCAGCTCCCAGTGGCCGAGGTGGGCGATCCCCTGCGCGATCTTCAGGCTCTCCTCGCTCCTGCGCAGCGCCTCTTCGGTGCGGATGCGCCGCTCCACCTCGCGGGTCAGCTCCTCCCGCGAGGCGGTGACCTGCTGCAATCTCTCCAGCATGGTGTCGAAATCGCGGGAGAGCGCTCCAATCTCATCCTGCGCGGTGGTCCCCACCCGATAGGCAAGATCGCCCGTGGCCACCTGCGCGGTCCCGCTGCGCAGCCCCATGATGGGCCGGATGATGCTGCGGCCCGTCAGCCAGGCAAGCAGCGTGATGAGGCCGGTCAGCAGCAGCGCCACACCGATCACGATCCGGTTGGTGGTGCGATGCTGGCGGTCCACCTGTTCCCGAACGGCGTATTGCAGGAAGAGGACGTCACCGATCATTGCCTGCAGCGTGAAGGTGATCTGGCTGTTGAGGCGTTCCCGTCGCTCCTCCGTCAGCGACGGCCCTTCCGGGGACGCGGGCGCCGTCAGCGCCTGCAACTCCTTCACCAGTGCCCCGAGCCGCGAGCGTGTCCCGTCCAGCCGATTGATGACCGCCTGCTCCTGCGGCCCCTCGAAGCGGGCGCTGCGGAGTGTTCTCTCCAGTTCACCGTCGGCCGTGCGCCACTGCTCCTGAATCCGGGCCGATTCGGGATGCAGATAGAGTTCGTGATAGAGCAGCGAAAGGCGGAACGTCTGCTCGGCCAGCCCGCCGATCAGCTGTTGACGGTCGAAGGCGGCGGTGTCCCAGCGCTGGACTACGAGGAACAGGAGCGACAGCCCCAGGCCCAGCGCCACCGCCAGGAGTATGATCGCCTGCAGCCTGCGTTTTATGGTCACGGCCTCGGCCTGGGCGGGAGCGGGCTCATCGGATGAGGGTGACCGCTTCTGGTTTCACGGCTTCCAGCGGCCCGGCCTCGATCAGCCGCAGATAATTGGGCATCGCCGCCGGTTCAGCCAGTCCCGCCTCGATGGCCCAGCGCGCCTCCGACTCCAGCAGGATGAAGAGGGCCTGTGGCAGGCCCACCTGAATCCGGAAGGTGGCCAGCTGGACCTCCATGGAGGCGACGGTGGCGTCGAGAAAGCGCGCCGAGATGATCGCCGACTCACGGGGATTGCGGGCGACAAACGCCTCCGCATCGAGCAGCGCCTCCAGCGCCTTGCGAGCAACGCGCGGGTTCTCGTCCAGAACGGCCCGTCTCGCCACCAGGACCTGCGCCTGCTCGTAGATCCCGGGCTCCTCGAAGACGACGGCGTTCTCCCCCAGGCGCGTTGCCGCCTCGCCGACGTGGGGCTCCCGCATCGAGAAGGCGTCGATCTCGCCCGCCACCAGTGCCCCGGTGAGCGCCTCGACCGGCAGGAAAACGGGAGAGATGTCGTCCTCGGTCATGCCGTGCCGCAGCAGGAAGAGATGGAGGAAGTAGTGGACCGCCGATGCCGACTGGGTGGCGACGCGCTTCCCGCGCAGATCGGTCGGCCTCCCGATCCCCCGATCCCGGCGGGCAACGATGCGGTTGACGTTGTCGGCCCACAGCTCCGCCGCGAGGATCGCGAAATCGGCGCGCTGGAGCCCCGCCAGGGCGACCGGAACCTCATGGGACCAGGCGATATCCGCGCGTCCCGGGAACAGCCCCTCCTCGAGCGCCCGCTTGCCGCTGGGGTAGGTCTCCACACGCACATCGAGACCCCGCGCCTCGAAGTAGCCCCGGTCCAGGGCGACGAAGGCGAGAATGCTGCTCGGGTGGAGAGGCAGGGCAAGCACGGCGCTGTCTCTGGAGGTGGTGGAGTGGTCACCGTTCGACAGGGAGAGAACGATCGCCATCAGCGCGGCCAGGGCGATCGCCAGCGGCACCATCAGCCATCGCCGTCTCACCCCTTTCGCCCCTGCGGATCGGGTCCGCACCGCTCCTCGTACTCCCTGAGGCGATCGCGGAGCCGCCGGTTCTCCCGCTTCAGGTCGATCATCTTCAGCTCCCGGCCGACCATCAGCCGGTTGAGCCGCTCCAGCTCATCCACCCGGTCGCGCAGCGCCTCCTCGGCTTCGCGCCGCTGGACCCGCCCCTCCGCCTCGGCGAGGGCCCGCTCCACGGCGGGGAGCAGTTTCGACAGCCGATCCTTGAGCACGTAATCGGTGGCCCCGCACACCAGGGTCTCGATGGCCACCTCCTCGCCCATGGCGCCGGTGACGAAGATGAAGGGGACGTCGGGACAGCGCTCCTTCGCCATGGCCAGTGCCGCGAGCCCGTCGAACGCGGGGAGCTTGTAGTCGGCCAGGATCAGGTCCGGCATGCACTCGGCGATGGCCCGCGCGAACTCCGCCTCGCTCTGCACCCGGGTGGGGTCGATGGGGAGTCCCGCGGTCCGCAACTCACGCTCGATCAGCTCCGCATCGGTCGGCTCGTCCTCCAGCAGGAGCACACGTATGGGGCGCTTCATCCCCGTTTCAGGCCTGCTTTGCGGCGGCACACGCTACTCCGGCGGCTTGTTGGTGAACAGCCAGTAGTAGCCCAGGTCGGCGACCGTTTTGGCGAAGGCGTCAAACTCCACCGGCTTGGAGATGTAGCTGTTCACCCCGAGCCGGTAGCTCTCGGTGACGTCCCGCTCCTCCTTGGAGGAGGTGAGCACCACCACCGGCACCGTCCGGGTCCGCTCGTCGGACTTCACTCTTTGCAGCACCTCCAGCCCGTCCACCTTCGGCAGCCGCAGGTCCAGCAGGATCACCTTCGGGGCCGGCTCGACCTCCCGATCGGCGTAGGCCCCCTCGCCGAAGATGAACTCCAGCGCCTCCGCCCCATCCTTCACCCACACCAGCCGGTTGGCGAGGTTGTGCTCACGGAGCGAGCGGATCGCCAGCTCCGCGTCGGTGGGGCTGTCCTCCACCAGCAGCACCTCGACCTCCTCCTGCTCAGCCATGACGCTCCTCCTTGACCGGAAGTGCGAAGTGGAAGACCGCCCCCTCACCGGGCGCCCCCTCCGCCCAGACCCGGCCGCCGTGGCGCTCGATGATACGTTTGACCACCGCCAGCCCGATACCGGTCCCCTCGAGCGGCTGCTCCGGGTGCAGCCGCTGGAAGACGCCGAACAGCTTGCCGGCGAAGCGCATGTCGAAGCCGATGCCGTTGTCCCGCACGTAGTAAGTGTATTCGCTCTCCTCGCATCGTCCGCCCACCTCGATGACCGCCCGCTCCTTGCCGCGGGTGAACTTGAGCGCGTTGTCCAGCAGCCGGGCGAACACCTCCCGCAACAGCGCCCGATCACCGACCGCCTCCGGGAGCGGCGTCAGGCGGAACTCCACATGCCGGTCGCCGAGGTCCGCCTGCCGCTCCCGCCACACCGCCTCGGCCAGTACGCCCATGTCGACCCGCGCCGGGGCCATCGCCACCTGGCCGGCGCGCGACCAGGCGGAGAGGTCGTCGATGAGCCGCCCCATCTGCCGGGTGTTCTCCCGGACGATGTGCAGCAGGCGCAGCCCCTCCGCATCGAGCTGCCCCCCGTAATCCTTTAGCAGAATCATGGCAAAGCCGTCGATCGCGCGCAGGGGGGTGCGCAGGTCGTGGGAGATGGTGTAGTTAATCTCCTGCAGTTCGCGCACCGCCTCCTGGAGCGCCGCTGTCCGCTGCCCCACCTGGGTCTCGAGCTCCTCGTTCATCCGCCGGAGCTGCATCTCGACGCGGAGTCGGGTCAGGGTCGACTCCATCAGCCCGGTTACTGCCAGATAGACCTCAAGCAGGTGGCGCGGGAGCGGACGGTCCCCCTTGTGGCCGACCACCAGCAGGGTGTCGGCCGCCTTGCCCTCCGCCAGCGGCAGCAGCGCCACCGCATAGCGCCCGGGGAGCGCCATCAGCTCGGTGGAGAGAAAGCCGCTCTCCAGCACCGGGGTGCCGGAGAGCCGGAGGCACTCCAGCAGCCGCGGCGCCTCCGCATCGGCGGGGAGCGCGGCGAAGCGAAAGGTGACACCCCCCTCCGGCTCCCGGCCCGCGATCGCCACCAGGTCGGGGTCGAAGAAACTCCGCACCAGTTCGCCGAACTCGACCCACACCTCCGTCCCCGCACGCATGGCGGCCAGGTACTGCGCCGCATGCGTGACCGCTTCGAGGTAGTGGGCCCGGTTCGGGTGGCTGTCGTTCACCGCTGGGGTGGCTCCAGCGGGCGCAGATAGAGTCCCGCCAGGAACAGCGCGTCGAAATCCGTGCTCCGCGCCAGATTGATCACCTGCGCCCCCTCTCGCAGCCGCGTCAGCCGGTCCCCGGCCTGGGTGAAGCGCAGCAGCTCGCCGCACCCGGCCAGGGCGGTGTTGCCCACCAGTTCCACCCGTTCCGGATCGACCACCGGCAGCAGACCGATGGTCTGGGCGTTGCTCACGTCGAGGTAGTGGCCGAAGGCCCCGGCGACACACACCCGCCGCAGCCCCGCCGGGTCGATGCCGGCCCTCGCGCAGAGCGTCACGATGCCGGTAATGACGGCCGCCTTGGCGCGTTGCAGCGCATCCACATCGCGCTCGCTGAATGTCAGCGCCTTGCCACCGGCGGAGAAGACGAAGAGGCTTTCTCCCTGGTGCTGTTCCAACGTCGGCGCGCCTGCAGGTGGGTTCATCTTTTCACGGAACCGGCCCGTCTCGGTCAGCCGGCCCGAGCGGCGCAGGACGGCGATCAGATCCACCAGCCCCGAGCCACAGATCCCGGTGGCCACCACGTCCCCGATGATCCCGTAGTCGAACCGGTCGGCCCCGGCGTCATAGCGGACCCGAAACACCGCGCCGCTCTCGGCCGGCGCGCCGTGGCTGATGCCGCTGCTCTCGAAGGCGGGGCCGCCCGCCGCCGCGGTGACCCGGAGCACCTCCCCGTTCCACAGGGCGATTTCCGAGTTGGTCCCGAAGTCCACCAGCAGGCCCGGGTGGGACGCCTCCGTCAGGCGGGTGGCGAGCAGCCCGGCGAGCAGATCGGAACCGACGAATCCCCCCAGGGGGGCGACCACCTCCACCTCCGCCTGGGGGTGGACACCCCACCGCCGGACCCAGTCGGCGGTGTCGGCCGGCGAGCAGTCGATGGGTGCCGTCCAGTAGGCCGGCTGCAGGAGCTGCTCATAATTCCTGCCGGCGAGCAGGGCAAGCATCGCCGTGTTGCCGACCAGGGTGACGCGGGCGATGCGGCGCAGTTCGAGCCCCTCGCGCACCGTGATGTCCCACAGTCCGTCGCGGATCGCCTGTACCACGCACAGGCTCAACTCGCCGCCCGCCGCGCGTGAGGCGGTCGCAGCGCTCAGCCGGGAGAGCACGTCGGCCCCGAACGCCGCCTGCGGGTTGGGACCCCACCGCTCCGCCAGCCGGCGCCCCGTGGAGAGATCGAACAGGGCGAGACTCAGGTGGGTGGTGCCGATGTCCACCGCCAGCCCCAACGGCTGCCGGAGCGGCACGGCGACGGGCCGAAGTCCGACGGCGGCGCGGCCGGGTGCATCGGGAAAGCGTGCGAAGGGCGGACTCTTCCAGTCCGAGGTGGGGGCGGGAGCCAGGATCTCGATGGCGAGATCTCCCCGCGGCCTTGCCTGGCATGCCAGGCGCACCCCGCGGCGGCGCTCCGAAGCCGGCAGGTGGTAGCGCTCATTGGCGGTGACCTCCCCGCCGTTCCCCTCGACGATGCGGATGCGGCAGAGTCCACAGGCGCCGATGCCGTTGCAGGCGGAGCGTACCCGGAAGTCGGTGGCGTCGAGGGCCTCCCGTACCGGCTGTCCCGGAGAGAAGGGGATGCGGTGTTCCACCCCTCCCCTGGTGACCAGCAGGTGGGGCACGGGTCAGCCACGCTCCGTGGCGGCGGTGACCATGGCGGCGACATTCTCCGGTTTCGCCTCGGGCGGGATCTCACAGCCGGAGGAGAGGATGAATCCGCCCCGGTCGGCTAACAGTGCCATCAGGCGCCGTGATTCGGCGGCAACCTCATCGGGCGAACCCTGCACAAACAGCAGCGGCTTGATATTGCCGTCCAGGCAGGTGTGCGGGAGGATCCGGGCGGCGCGGGCGGGGTCCACCTCGAAATCGAGATTGGCGATATCCACACCCACCTCCGGGTAGTGGCTGAGGATCGGTTCGACTGGTCCGGCGATGTGTAGCCAGTTGAGCACCGCTCCGCCGTGCTTGTAGGCCTGAAATACCCGCTGCAGGCGGGGCAGCAGCAGCTCACGAAAAAAGGACGGCGGCACCACCGCAGTCGAGGCGGCCGGGTCGAACACCATGGGCAGGTGTGCGCCCGCCCCGATCTGCGCCAGGCCATAACGGATAGCCAGCCCGGTGGCGAAATCGAGCAGCGCTTCGAAGCGGTGTGGCTCATCCAGGGCGAACTGCAGCGCCGCCTCGATCCCCATGAGCTGCGTGGCGAGGGACATGGGACCGAGTGCCACTCCCACCACCAGCGCCTCGTCCCCCACTTCGGCCCGCAGGAGGGAGGCGGCACGCAGCTGTTCGGGCATGCGGCCGGCCCGGGCGGGGTCTGGTTCCGGGAGACCCTCAATGGTGGTATCCGGCGCCACCCTGTAGGAGGCCACCTCGGGGTAGCGGTTGTCGACATACCTGAGGATCGAGCCCATCGCCTCGGTCTCCACCCCTGCGTCCATGAAGGCAAACAGCGCATCGCCGCCATAGCGTCTCCACGCCTCGATCTGGCACCGTGCCAATACCCGGCCGTCGCGCAGGTAATCGAGCATAGGGACCCCGGTGATGACAGCGGCGTGGGCAAAGATCTGCAGGATCACCGGCGTGCGATCGGGCCTTTTGAAGGCCACCGCAGCCCGGAGCCGCTCCAGGCTGTTCATGCCGCACCTCCGAAGAGACGTTCGAGAAAACGGGCGCCGTCGAAGGCGGTCTCGGCCACGTAGTCCACGTTGAGTTCGGCAGCGCTCGCCTGCTTGAGTGCGGCCCCGCCGGCCACCACCGGGAGTTCGGCGAGGCCGTGACTTTCGAGTGCGGGGCGTATCCCCTGCACTTGGGGGATGACGGTGGTGAGCAGTCCGCTCACCAGCACCGCCTGCGCCCGCTCATGCGCCGCCGCCTCGACCAGCGTCTCCAGAGGGCAGTCGCGGCCCAGGTCCACCACCCGGTAGCCCATGCCGATGAGCACCATCTTGACGATGTTCTTGCCCAGGTCATGGACATCCCCCTCCAGGGTGGCGATGACGAAGGTGCCCTTGCCGCGTTCGGGCGGCGGGCCCTCCGGGTAGATCAGATCCACCACCGCCGCCACAGCCCGCCCCACCAGCATGATCTCCAGCAGATTGAAGCGCTGCACCGTGCACTTCTCGTCCAGCTGGCGCATGGCGCTCTCCAGCCCTTCGGTGACGATCTGTTCCGGGGTCACGCCACGCTCCAGAAGCCGGCGGGTCTCCGCCAGGGCGAGGGCGCGGTCGCCCTCGGTCAGCGCTCCGATCAACGGGTTGATGTCCTTATCGGTCATGAGTTTCAGCTTTCTCCCTGCGGGGCAGTCCTATGTTTCGCCAATGCTTCAGGGTCACGCGGCAGCGCGAACCAGAAGGTGGCCCCCTCGTCGACCGCCGACTCCGCCCACACCCGACCGCCGTGGCGCGTCACGATGCGTTTGACCAGTGCCAGGCCGATGCCGGTGCCCTCGAACTCCTCGGTGGTGTGCAGGCGCTGGAACACGCCGAACAGCTTGCCGGCGTAGCGGGGATTGAAACCCACCCCGTTGTCCCTTACGTGATAAACGACTTCCGCTCCGGCCGCTTCTGCCCCCACCTCAATGACCGCCGTCTCGCGGGGGCGGGTGAACTTCGCGGCGTTGGCGAGCAGGTTGGCGAACACCTGGCGCAGCAGGCCACGGTCACCCTGCGCAGGCGGCAGGTCGCCCAAGCGCAGCTCCATCCGCCGGCCGGGGTTGGCGCCCTCGATCTCCTCCCACACCTCCCGCACCAGCTTCGTCATATCGACCTCGGCGGGGGTCAATTCGGCACGCCCGGTACGGGAGAGGATCAGAATGTCGCTGATAAGCTGTCCCATCCGCTGGGAGCTTTCGCGCACAATGCCGAGCAGCCTTCTGCCCTCGTCGTCGAGCCGGTCGGAATAGTCCTGCAGCAGAATTTTTGAAAAGCCGTCGAGCGCCCGCAGCGGCATGCGCAGATCGTGGGAGACCGAATAGGCGAAGCCCTCCAGTTCCCGGTTGGCCTCGGCCAGCGCCGCCGTGCGCGCCTCCACCCGCCGCTCCAGCTCCAGGTTGAGCTGCCGGAGGGCCTGCTCCGCCCGTTTGCGCTCGGAGATATCCTGTACCGTCCCCAGGGAGCGCACCGGCCGGCCCGCCTCGTCGTAGAAGGTCTCGCACTGCTCGTGAACGTGCTTGACGCGGTCGTCGGGAAACAGCAGCCGGTGATCGATGGAGTAGGGGGTCCGGCTCTCGACCGAGTGGGTGTAGGCGGCGTCGACCGCCGCCCGGTCCTCCGGGTGGATCAAATCGAGGAAGGCCTGGTAGGAGGCGCCGAACCGCGCCTTGTCGATCTCGAAGATGCGGTAGATCTCGTCGGACCACTCCAGGACGTTGTTCACCAGGTCCAGCTCCCAGCTGCCGATGTGCGCGATCCGCTGGGCCTGGTTCAGGCGCGCCTCGCTCTTGCGGATCGCCTCCTCCGCCCGCCGGCGCTCGGTGATGTCGCGGGCGGCGGCGAACAGGCCCGCCACCTCGCCCGCCTCGTTGCGGTAGAGCGAGGCGTTGTAGAGCACCGGGGTGATGTGGCCGTCGGAGTGCCGGATATCGAGCCGGTAGTCCCTGACAAACCCCTCGCGGAACGCCTGCCGGTACCCCGCCCGCGCCCGCTCCGGCTCGGTGAAGTAGTCGGAAAAATCGGTGCCGATCAATACCTCCCGGCCCCGGCCGGTGACCGCCTCCGTGGCGGCATTGACGTCAGTGATACGCCCGTCAAGGCCGATGGTGACCAGCGGATCGAGGCTCGCCTCGATGAGGCTGCGGGCGTACGACGTCGTGTTCTTCCGCAGCCCCTCGCGGGACTCGTCGTTCATCCGCATCCCTCCGCCAAGGCCTTCCCGGTCAGTTCAGTATAGAAATCCCCCCCGCGTTACGGGTTTCCCCTCCAGGGGATCAGACCCGCTGCAGCAACCGTTGGGTCTCCTCGAGCAGGCGGCGACGTTGCAGAAGGAAGTGCAGGCGGCTGCCGCCGCTCTGTTTCCACAGCACGGCCGACCGGATTCCGGCCAGCAGCAGGGCACGTACCTTGGAGGCATTGGAGGGATTCTGCAAATGACCGTGTTCCCCGCTCACCATGATCCGGGGGGTGAGGGTGCTGATGGTGTTGACGTAAGTGTCTGCCAGACGGGCGATGACGTTCTCGTGGGTCAGAGGGTAGTGCTGGGACTGGCGGTTGGCCTGCTCGAGCCCTTCGGCGATCTTGTCCAGCAGCTCCTTGCGCTTGGCCACCTTGCGCTCGAGATGGAGCAGGGCGATGGTGTACCGGGTGAGATCCACGTCGCGACGGGCGGCATCCCCCCCCAACTGTCTCTGCACCACCTCCAGGCCGAGTCGCAGGTGCGGTACGCCGCCGTAAACATCCTCGGTGCGTTCGGCCTCCCGTACGAACAGACTGCGGATCGAACTCTCGAAGGGGGCGTGGTCGACCATGCCGCGTTTGGCCACTTGGGAAACCAGTGCCGTGGCCTGAAACAGTCCGGCCAGGGCCATGGTTCTGTCGGTAATCGTTCTGCTCATAGATATGCCGCTGTTGAAAGGGATTTCCGCATCGGTTCAGAAGGTGGACTCGATAATGCCACCGCCGAGGCAGACCTCGCCATCGTAAAACACCACCGACTGACCGGGGGTCACGGCCCGTTGGGGCTGTTCGAAGCTCACGCGGCACCGACCGCCCTCGAGCCGCTCGAGGGTGCAGGTCTGATCCGGCTGGCGGTAACGGGTCTTTGCCTTGCACGCAAGTGCCCCCCCGGGTGCATGGTCCTGAACCCAATGCAGCTGATTGGCAATGAGTCCCCAACTGAACAGCGCAGGGTGATCGTGGCCCTGAGCCACCAGAAGGATGTTGTTTTCCAGCTCCTTGCCCACCACATACCAGGGCTCGTCCGAGCTGTCCTGGCGCCCGCCGATCCCAAGCCCCTGACGCTGGCCTAACGTGTAGTACATGAGTCCGTCATGCTGTCCGATCAAGGTCCCTTCAGGGGTGCGCATCTCCCCGGGCTGTGCCGGCAGGAAGCGGCTCAGGAATTCTTTGAAGCGCCGCTCACCGATGAAGCAGATGCCGGTGCTGTCCTTCTTGTCGAAGGTCACCAGGCCGTGCTCCTCGGCCAGCCGGCGCACCTCCGACTTCTGCAACTCGCCCACCGGGAAGAGGCTGTGGCGTAACTGCTTCTGCCCCAGGGTATAGAGGAAGTAGCTTTGGTCCTTGCCTGGATCCAGCCCCTTGAGCAACTGGTAATTTCCCTCGACGCAGCGCACCCGGGCATAGTGTCCGGTAGCGATCGCCTCGGCACCGTGGTCGAGCGCGTAGTCCAGAAACGCCTTGAACTTGATCTCCCGATTGCAGAGCACATCGGGGTTGGGGGTGCGCCCGGCCTTGTACTCTTCAAGGAAGTGAGTGAACACCCCGTCCCAATACTCGGTGGCGAAATTGACCGCCTGAAGCGGGATGCCGAGGGATGCGGCAACACTGCGCGCATCTTTGAGGTCTTCGGCTGCGCCGCAGTAGCCCGCGCGGTCGTCCTCTTCCCAGTTTTTCATGAACAGCCCCTCGACGGCGTAGCCCTGCTGCTTCAGGAGCAGGGCGGCGACCGAGGAGTCCACGCCTCCGGAGAGGCCCACGATGATGCGTCGGTTATCTGGCATTTGCCTGCTGATGGTGTTGTTTCGCAGATTTCAAGAAGATGGTCAGGTCTACTGGAGTTCGACCAGCAAATCCAGCGGAAAGCGCCGGCCGGCGAGGAAATCGTCGATGCACCGCAGCACCATGGCACTGCGCAGCTGCTCCAGGCGTGCCTCCAACTCCTCCCGGGTCAACCAAATGGTGCGCAGGATGTCCGCATCGAGCTTGCGGCCCGGCACCGGTTCGGAGACGCGTCCCCAGAAGGCGACCCGCACGTAGGTGACGTGGTTCAGGGGGCTGTGCCAGCGGTAGACCCCGATGATCCCCTCGGGCATGAAGTCGCGCCCGGTCTCCTCTTTCACTTCGCGCACGGCCGCAGCCACCAGCGACTCGCCCTGCTCCAGATGGCCGGCCGGCTGATTAAGCACGATGCGACCGGAGCTGTTCTCTTCAACCAGCAAAAAGCGGCCATTCCTCTCTACGACCGCTGCCACTGTGATGTGGGGCAGTGACTGACTCATGGCTTCGTTCTCCTCTGGCTGCGCGCCGGATGGCGCGGCTTTCCCTGCGGGGGCCCCGGACTGCGCTTCGGCACCGCCGCAGCGAATTCTGCAAATTCCCGGGCTGCAATTTCCCGGTACTCCCCCGGGGCAACCCCTTCCAGTGTCAGCGGACCGATGGCCCAGCGAATCAGCCGGAGGGTGGGATAGCCCACGGCGGCGGTCATGCGCCGCACCTGCCGATTGCGCCCCTCCCTGAGCTTCAGCTCGACCCAGGAGGTGGGGATCGCCGCGCGATAGCGGATGGGCGGCTCCCGAGGCCAGAGGGCAGGCTCCTCCATGGCGCGCGCCTCCGCCGGAAGGGTTGGCCCATCGTTCAGTACCAGGCCCCGACGCAGGGCATCGAGAGCGTGCTCATCAGGAATTCCCTCGACCTGCACCCAGTAGGTCTTGGGCAGCTTGTGGCGTGGATGGGCAATGCGGTGCTGCAACGGCCCATCGTCCGTGAGTAGAAGCAGCCCTTCGCTGTCCCGGTCCAGCCTCCCGGCGGCGTAGAACCCTTTCAGGGGGATGTGGTCCGCCAGGGTCGGGCGCCCCCCGGGATCTGTGAACTGGGTCAGCACGCCATAGGGTTTGTTGAAGATCAGCAGTCTCGCCATACCGCGCCCAAAAGGTGAGATTGTACGGAAGTTAGGCCCAGGCTCAAACGCCCGGTGCCGAAGCGGCCGGCTTTCAAGGACTTACATCGCTCGTTGGGTTGGTCTGCGTTTACCCTGATCCTCACGTCACCGAAGCTGACCGTTTTCCGGCCGGGTGATAGAATGCCTGCCAATTTTGCTTTTGTTTTCAACCTTGCGGAGAGGTCCATGGCCTACGAAAAGATCCAGGTGCCGGTCGACGGGGAGAAGCTGACCGTCAATGCCGATTACTCGTTGAACGTACCCAACCGGCCCATCATCCCGTTCATTGAAGGGGACGGCATCGGCGTGGACATTACTCCGGTGATGAAGAAGGTGGTGGATGCGGCGGTGCAGAAGGCCTACGGCGGCGAGCGGTCCATCGCTTGGATGGAGGTCTACGCCGGGGAGAAGGCCAATGCAGTCTATGGCGAGAACACCTGGTTGCCGGCCGAGACCATGGAGGCGGTGCGCGATTTCGTCGTCTCCATCAAGGGGCCGCTCACCACCCCGGTGGGCGGTGGGATCCGCTCCCTCAACGTGACCCTGCGCCAGGAACTCGACCTCTACGTCTGCCTGCGCCCGGTGCGCTACTACGACGGCACGCCCAGTCCGGTGAAGGAGCCCGAGAAGACCGACATGGTCATCTTCCGCGAGAACTCCGAGGACATCTACGCTGGGATCGAGTGGGCCGCCGGCACCGCCGAGGCGCAGAAGGTGATCGACTTCCTGCAGAGCGAGATGGGGGTGAAGAAGATCCGCTTCCCCGAGACCTCCGGCATCGGCATCAAGCCCGTCTCCGCCGAGGGCACCAAGCGCCTGGTGCGCAAGGCCATCCAGTATGCCATCGACAATGACCGCGACTCGGTCACCCTGGTGCACAAGGGCAACATCATGAAGTTCACCGAGGGGGCCTTCAAGAGCTGGGGCTACGAGCTGGCCCGGGAGGAGTTCGGCGCCGAACTGCTCGACAATGGCCCCTGGATGGTGATCAAAAACCCCAGGACCGGCGCGGACATCCTCATCAAGGATGTGATTGCCGATGCCTTCCTCCAGCAGATCCTGCTGCGTCCGGCCGAGTACAGCGTCATCGCCACCCTCAATCTCAACGGCGACTACATCTCCGACGCCCTGGCCGCCCAGGTGGGGGGGATCGGTATTGCCCCCGGGGCCAACCTCTCCGACACGGTGGCGATGTTCGAGGCCACCCACGGCACCGCACCCAAATACGCCGGCCAGGACAAGGTAAACCCCGGTTCGCTCATTCTCTCCGCGGAGATGATGCTGCGCCACCTGGGCTGGAGCGAAGCGGCCGACCTGGTGGTAAAGGGCATGTCGGGCGCCATCTCGGCCAAGACCGTGACCTATGACTTTGCCCGCCTCATGGACGGCGCCTCCGAAGTGAGTTGCTCCGCCTTTGGCGAGGCGATGATCGCTCGGATGTAAGAGTTCAGCCGCCCGCCGAACCTGGGGCACCGCACAGATAAGCGGAACAGTCGCCGATCGCCACCCGGATGGCCCATGTGAGGGGTGGGTGGCAGCGGCCCCGACGTGGGGTGGATAAGCGCAGCGCATCCACCTCCACCGGCGCCGGAAATGGTGGGTGCGCCGCGCTGATCCACCCTGCGTAGTTCGCCCACATTGCAGCAGGAGGGCACGCGGGAGTCGCCTGTTTCGGCGCTCCAGTCTCACGTTGACCGGCCCCCGTCAGGGGGTCGGTTGATCAGTGCTCTCCAGTTCCTTCTCCTTCTCACCGCACCGCTTGCGCCCATTCAACGGGATGGAGAGTGGTCGCACATAGCTGGCAGTAAATCCTTTTGGGCCGTAACAGAGTTCAAATGCCACCCGCTGGCCGCGGTCTAACCGCTTGTAACCGTTCATATCGATGGCCGTGTGATGCACGAACACCTCCTCGCGGGTGCCGTCCACGATCAGGAAGCCATAACCCTTGCCATTGTGGAACCACTTGACGGTACCGAGTGCCATAAAAGTAAATCCCAAAAGACCGACGGTTTTCCCCGACAGGGGATCGGGGATGGCTCCAAGCCCTTGCGATCAATGTGGGAACTCAGGTGCAGTCCCACCGGAAACGCTGATTAAATTCGCCATGCCCGCGAAGCCTGCCCCCGGGAGCTTCAGTCGGGGGGCGGGTATCCAGTGCCTTGATTTTTCGGGGCTCCCGCCGAAGCCTGCCCTCGAATCCCTTCATCGGGGGCGGGAGCGGCGAAAGCGGATGTGATCAGCGTCTCCCACTCAAGGCCCCCGATTTTCGGACTTTCTAACAACGGAGTGGGCCAGTCAAGTAATCGGGGCTTGGAATCACCGCGATTGCGCTATAAGTTAATGGTAAAGTCACACCAGGCAATCGCTTTTTTTGGGATGGGGTATGGCAGAGAAAGAACACAACCAGCACCACGACGACAGCGGGCTGGCGGTGGAAGAGAGCAAGCCGCAACTGAAGCGGCCGCCCATGTATAAGGTGCTACTGATAAACGACGACTATACTCCGATGGATTTCGTCGTTCATGTGCTGGAGGAGTTTTTCGGAATGGATCGCCACAAGGCGACCCAGATCATGTTGACGGTACATACGCAAGGGAAGGCCGTTTGCGGCATTTTTTCGCGCGACATCGCGGAGACGAAAGTCGCCCAGGTCTGCGACCATGCCCGCAAACACCAGCATCCGCTGCTGTGTACCATGGAAGCTGCCTAGCGCCCAGAGACCGCAATGTTAAGCAAAGAGCTCGAGTTCACCCTGAATCTCGCTTACAAGGAAGCGAGAGCCAAGCGCCACGAATACATGACTGTGGAGCACTTGCTGCTCGCGCTGCTCGACAACCCGTCCGCGCTGGCGGTACTCAAGGCCTGTGGCGCCGACCTGACGCAGCTGCGTAAGGACCTTGCCAACTTCCTCGAGGAGACCGTGCCCGTGCTGCCGGAGAACAGCAAGCGCGAAACCCAGCCGACCCTGGGGTTCCAGCGTGTGCTGCAGCGGGCCATTTTCCAGGTCCAGTCTTCCGAGAAGAAGGAGGCCACCGGCGCCAACGTGCTGGCGGCCATCTTCAGCGAGAAGGAGTCGCAGGCAGTCTACTTCCTCAATCGGCAACACGTTACCCGCCTCGACGTGGTGGATTACATCTCCCATGGGATCTCCAAGATCAACAATGAGGAGCAGAGCGACGACGAGGGGGTGGAAAACCACGAGGAGGAGGGGGCCGCCGAGAGCGCACGCAGCCCCCTTGAGGCCTATGCCACCAACCTCAATGAGTTGGCCATGCAGGGGAAGATCGACCCCCTGATCGGGCGGCGTGAAGAGATCGAACGCACGCTGCAGGTGCTCTGCCGGCGCCGCAAGAACAACCCGCTGTTCGTGGGCGAGGCGGGGGTCGGCAAGACGGCCCTGGCCGAGGGGTTGGCAAAGAAGATCGTCGATGGCGAGGTCCCCGATGTGCTGGCGCACAGCACGGTCCACGCCCTGGACATGGGGGCCTTGTTGGCCGGGACCAAGTATCGCGGCGACTTTGAAAAGCGCCTCAAGGCCGTATTGGCACAGCTCAAGCGCGAAAAGGGGGCCATCCTCTTCATCGACGAGATCCACACCATCATCGGTGCGGGTGCCGCTTCGGGCGGGGCCATGGATGCCTCGAACCTGATCAAGCCGGTTCTCGCCTCGGGGGACCTGAAGTGCATCGGATCAACCACTTATCAGGAGTACCGCGGGATCTTCGAGAAGGACCACGCCTTGGCCCGCCGTTTTCAGAAGATTGATGTATCCGAGCCCACGGTCGAAGAGACCGTGCACATTCTCGAGGGGCTGAAGAGCCGTTTCGAGTCCCATCACCATGTGAAGTACACCCGCCAGGCCGTGCGTGCAGCCGCCGAATTGTCGGCCCGCTACATCAACGAGCGGCACCTGCCGGACAAGGCCATCGATGTCATCGATGAGGCCGGCGCTCAGCAGAGGCTGCAGCCGCCGTCAAAGCGGAAGAAGACCATCGGGGCGAAGGAGATCGAGGCCATCATTGCCAAAATGGCCCGCATTCCGCCCAAGACGGTCTCCTCCTCGGACAAGGAGTCCCTGAGGAGCCTGGATCGGGATCTCAAGCTCATGATCTACGGTCAGGACGAAGCCATCGATGCGCTGGCCACTGCCATCAAGATGGCACGCTCGGGGTTGGGACAGGAACAACGCCCCATCGGCTCCTTCCTCTTCGCCGGCCCCACGGGGGTGGGCAAGACCGAGGTCACGCGGCAGTTGGCGAAGGTCATGGGTATTGAGCTCATCCGCTTCGATATGTCGGAGTACATGGAGCGGCACACGGTCTCGCGCCTTATTGGTGCCCCCCCGGGGTATGTGGGGTTCGATCAGGGCGGGCTGCTTACCGAAGCGATCACCAAGCACCCTCATGCGGTGCTGCTGCTGGACGAAATCGAAAAGGCCCACCCCGAGGTCTACAACCTGTTGCTGCAGGTAATGGACCACGGCACGCTCACCGACAACAACGGTCGGAAGGCGGATTTCCGCAACGTGATCCTCGTGATGACCACCAATGCGGGGGCCGAGCAGCTGGCCCGGCGGTCCATCGGCTTTGCAGACCAGGACAACACCACCGACAGCATGGAGGTCATCAAGCGGATGTTCACCCCCGAATTCCGCAACCGTCTGGACGGCATCATTCAGTTCCGCGCGCTGACGCCGGAGACCATTGGCCAGGTGGTGGACAAGTTCGTGATGGAGCTGGAAGCCCAGCTGGAGGAGCGCGGGGTGACCATCGATGTGGATGCCTCCGCGCGAAAGTGGCTGGCGGAGCGAGGCTACGATCCGGTGATGGGCGCACGGCCCATGACGCGGGTGATCAGGGAGCACCTGAAGAAGCCGCTGGCCGAGGAGCTTCTGTTCGGGCGCCTGGAGGGCGGCGGACACGCCGTGATCAGCGAGGAAAACGGGGAACTGGTGTTCGAGTTCGAGAGCCGTCGCGAGACGGTTCTGCCCTAGAGCACCGACCAGATAAATCCGATGCGCCTAACATACAGGGTGGATAAGCACAGCACATCCACCCTGTATTCGGCGCCGCACCACCGCATCGTCAGCTTTCAGGGTAAATTACATCGCTCACAGCACGGTTGTGAGGTCTTGCGCAAGGGTCGGAGCCCGTTTCCGGGCGCAATGCGAGGGAGGGCATCAGGACCTTCCCGAGAGGTTTTCCGCCCAAGGGTGTATTGATTCAAGGGGAGGGACGGGATTTTCCAGAATTGGGGATTTCGGGCAGGGAACATCGGGGCAAGCCAGCGGATTACCCAAAGACTCCTGGAAGTTCCTGTTGTTCCCACTTCATTGGACAACCCAAGCCGTTTCCGCTTTGGACGGAATACAAAAGCGCCGGAAATCCAGGCGCTTTTTCTTTGTGCCGGGGAAACAGGTGGTATTAACGCGCGCGGAAGACGATGCGCCCCTTGGTGAGATCGTAGGGAGTCAGCTGCACCGTGACCTTGTCACCGGTGAGAATGCGGATATAGTGCTTGCGCATTTTGCCGGAAATATGCGCCGTTACCACATGCCCGTTTTCAAGTTCCACCCGGAATGTGGTGTTGGGAAGAGTCTCGACGACCGTCCCCTCCATTTCGATACCTTCTTCTTTAGCCATGCAGTTCCTGCTCTAGTGATTAGCCTTCAGTCATCTTGAATTAGATGCAACGCACGAAAGTTAGCCGAGCATCATGCCTGAATTTTCGCAGATGATCAAAGACGAATTATAGCCCGCCCGTTTCGCGGGGGGCATGGGGGGACGTGCGCTGCCATCGACCGGCGGAGAAAATCTCCAGCGGACGATACCGCTCCTTGTAGGCCATTTTCGGGCACTCGCGGATCAAATAGCCCAAATAGACCCACGGAAGGTGGAGCCGCCGGGCCTCCTCCACCAGCCACATCACCGCAAAGACACCCAGACTGCGCTTCTCTTCCGAAGGATCGTAGAAGGTGTAAACGGCAGAGAGTCCCTGCAGCAGACGATCCATGACGGAAACCGCCACAAGGCGTCCTCCGGCATGAAATTCAACGAACCAGGTGTCGCACCAACTGCTGGTGAGGAACTCACGGTACTGCTCAGGCTCTTGGACGTCCATACCACCGCCGGCGTGCCGAGCCGCGATATAGCGCTCGTAGAGGCGGAAGTGTTCTTCCCGGTAGACACTCCTGACCGGATGGGCGGTGAGATCGCGGTTGCGCTGCCAGGCTCGGCGCTGACTGCGGTCCAGCTTGAACAGATGGACCGGGACACGCGCCGGCAGGCAGGCGTTGCACTGGCTGCAGCTCGGCCGGTAGACGTGCCCGCCACTGCGTCTGAAACCGAACTCGGCCAGGGCGCTGTAGAGTGAAGTGCTCATGGGGGCGGCGGGATCCACGAACATTGTGGTTGCCTCGCGCTCTACCAGGTAACTGCACGGGTGGGGACGGGTCACGTAAAAGCCCAGTTCGGGCGGGATCGCCTGGAGCAGGGGGTGTCCCGGATGTCTCGTCATCAGGAGTCGACCTGTCGCAGTTCGAGCGTCCACAGCCCCGGCCGCCCGGGCCGTTCGCAGTGAGTCGCAAGCAGTGCCATGAAGCGGGCGCGTGCTATGTCGACCGCCCCGAGGCTGCTTAAATGGTTGGAGGCGACCTGGCAGTCGATCAGTGCAAAGTCCCACGCTTCCAATTGCCGGACGAGATGGACGAAGGCCACCTTGGAGGCGTCGGTGCGCCGCGAAAACATCGACTCGCCATAGAACACCTTTCCGACGGCCACCCCGTAGAGTCCGCCCACCAGTTCATCGTCGGCCCACGTCTCCACGGAATGGGCGTAGCCCATTTCGTGCAAGTGACTGTAAGCGTCCACCATCGCGGGCGTTATCCACGTGCCGGGCTGCGAATCCCGGGGCTCGCCACAGGCGCGGATCACCTGATCGAAGGCTTGGTCGAAGGTGACGCGATAGAGCCCCTTTCGCAAGCTCTTGCGGAGGCTGCGAGAGACCTTCAGGCCTCCGGGCAAAAGTACCGCACGCGGATCAGGGGTCCACCAGAGGATCGGCTGGTCCTCCGTGTACCAGGGGAAAATACCGTGCCTGTAGGCGCTAAGGAGCCGCGCCGGCGCCAAATCACCCCCAATGGCCAGCAAGCCGTTGGGTTCGGTCAGGGCGAATCGCGGTTCGGGAAAGGCATGGTGCCCGTCGCGGGGATCGAGCCAGAAGGGGCCGCGGGCGATCATGGGGCGGCCTCCACGGCGTGCTTGAAGGGGAGGTGGCCCGCCAGCTCCAACATGTAATCCTCGACGGCCCCATGCTCCCTGCCCACGAAGTCCCGCACGGCAGCGGCGAAGCCGGGGTGGGCGACCCAGTGGGCCGACCGGGTAGCGGTCGGCTCGAAGCCGCGACCCACTTTGTGTTCCCCCTGGGCCCCGGGTTCAAAGCGCCTCAGTCCGTGCGCGATGGCGTAATCAATCCCGGCGTAGTAACACGCCTCGAAATGGAGGCTGTGGAATTCCGCCTCGCAGCCCCAATGGCGTCCGTACAGCGTGTCGGCGCTGCGCAGGTTGAAGGCTGCTGCCACGTAGCGTCTGCCGTGCCGCGCGAGCACCAGGACGACATTGTCCGGGAGGGTATGGCCCAATGCCCGGAAGAAGGATTCCGAGAGGGTGGCGTGGCCGCCGTGCTTGTGGAAGGTGCTGGTGTAGAAGCGGTGGAAGATCCGCCACTGTTCGTCAGTGATCTCAGCGCCGCCCAAAACCTCCAGCTCCACTCCCGCCTCCTGAACCCTTCGGCGCTCCCGGCGCAGTTTCTTGCGGTTGTGGGAGGAGAAGCCCTCCAGATAGTCATCGAAGTCGCGGTAACCGCGGTTGTTCCAGTGGAATTGGCAACCGGCGCGCAACATCAGCCCCTGTGCTTCCAAAAACGCGGTGTCCTCCGGGCCCGTGAACAGCCAGTGGAGGGAGGAGAGGCCTTCCGCCCGGGCTTTCTCGAGCGCGGCTTCCAGCAGTGCCTTCCTCACGGCCTCGGGGTCGGAGTCGGGAGCCACGAGCAGCCGTGGGCCGGTGGCGGGGGTATAAGGAATGGCGGAGACAAGTTTCGGGTAGTAGCGCAGCCCCCGTCGCTGGTAGGCCTCGGCCCAGGACCAGTCGAAGACGAATTCGCCATAGGAGTTGTACTTGAGATAGAGCGGTGCGGCGCCTACGAGCCGTCCGTCGGCATCATTGACAAGCAGGTGCCGGGGCAACCACCCCCACCGTTCGCCGAGGCACCCGTGCTCCTCCAGCGCGGCCAGGAACTCATGCCGCAGGAACGGATGATCGCCGCCGACCAGGGCGTTCCAGTCGGACGCAGCTACGGCGCCGAGGCTTTCGACGAAGGTGGTGCGCATCGCTCCCTGTTGGGTCATCGGGTCACGGGTTTCAGGATAAACCCAGCCCACATTTCTCACCAGCCGCTAGAGCGCCGCACAGATAAACGGAAAAGTCGCCAATCGCAGCCTGTTGCCCCGCAAGTGGCGGGGCAGCGAACCGAACGGCGCCACCTCCCTGTGGCCCCGCCGACTGTAACTCACGCCTTGTCCAGGCTTTCCAGGTAGCGCTCGGCGTCCAGGGCGGCCATGCAGCCGGTACCGGCCGAGGTGATCGCCTGGCGGTAGATGTGGTCTGCCACATCGCCCGCGGCGAAGACACCGGGGATGCTGGTGGCGGTCGCGTTGCCGGCGGTGCCGCTCTGGACCTTGAGGTAGCCGTTTTCCATCTCCAACTGGCCCTGGAACAGATCCGTGTTCGGCTTGTGGCCGATGGCGATGAAGACCCCGGTCAGTTCGAGCTCCTTGGTACTGCCGTCTTGGGCGCTCTTGATGCGCAGACCGGTCACGCCGCTCTTGTCGCCCAGCACCTCGTCCACCTCGTGATTCCATTCGATGGTGATATTGCCGCTGTGGGCCTTCTCCATCAGCTGGTCGGCGAGGATCTTCTCGCAACGGAACTTGTCGCGGCGGTGGACCACGGTGACGTGGGAGGCAATGTTGGCAAGGTAGAGTGCCTCTTCCACGGCGCTGTTGCCGCCGCCGACCACCGCCACTTTTTGATTGCGGTAGAAGAAGCCGTCGCAGGTGGCGCAGGCGGAGACGCCACGCCCTTTGAACTCCTCCTCGGAGGGGAGGCCCAGGTATTGGGCGGAGGCACCGGTGGCCACGATCAGTGCATCGCAGGTGTACTCGCCCGCATCGCCCTTCAGCCGGAACGGACGCTGGGTCAAATTGGCCTCGTTGATGTGGTCGAAGATGATTTCAGTGTCGAAGCGTTCGGCGTGCTGACGCATGCGCTCCATCAGGGCCGGCCCCTGGACGCCCTCATTATCGCCCGGCCAGTTGTCCACCTCGGTGGTGGTCATCAGCTGGCCGCCCTGCTGCAGCCCGGTGATCACCACCGGCTTGAGGTTGGCGCGGGCGGCATACACCGCTGCTGTGTAGCCGGCAGGACCGGACCCGAGGATTATCAGACGGGAATGTTTGGTTTCACTCATGTGATAGACTCCGAACGCGATTGGCTGGTGGAAACGGCAGTACTCGCCCACTCAATGAGGCGAAGAGCAGTGATTCGGCGAGCCACCAGGCCGTGATTTTGGAATGATTCTAAATTGTTCAGGGCAGCTATGTTACGTTAAAGCCGCTGAACGGGTAAAGGAGGCTCCATGCGCATCGGTATCCCCCGTGAGATCAAGACCCTGGAAGGGCGGGTTGCCCTGATTCCGGCCGCAGCCGCCGAACTGGTCCGAGCGGGTCACGAGGTCTACGCCGAGCGCGATGCGGGTCGCCTCAGCGGCTATTCCAATGACGACTACGAGGCTGCCGGAGTGACGGTGGTTCCCGATGCCCGGACTCTATATGGGCGCGGGGAAATGATTGTCAAGGTCAAGGAGCCGCAACCGCAGGAGTTGCCCCTGCTGCGCCAGGACCATCTTCTGTTTTGCTATCTGCACTTGGCCGCTGCCCCCGAACTGCTGAAAGGCCTGTGTGATATCGGCCTCACGGGGGTGGCTTTTGAAACGGTGCAGGACCACGGTCACCTGCCCCTCCTGGCCCCCATGAGCGACATCGCCGGCCGCGTCGCGGTTCAGGTGGGAACCCATCTGCTGCATCAGCCCCAGGGGGGCAAGGGTGTGCTGCTGGGGGGGCTGCCCGCGGCGGAGCGCGGACATGTGGTGGTCCTGGGAGCGGGGGTCGCGGGGGGGAATGCCGCCATGGCCGCAGCCGCCTTGGGCGCCCAGGTGACGGTCTTTGATCGCGATCGGGACAAACTGGCCGCCATGCGCGCGCTCGGCCCCAACGTGACCGGCCTCTACCCCTATGCCCACGCCATCGACGCGGCGGTGGTGACCGCCGATCTGCTCGTTGGGGCCGTGCTCATTCCAGGGGCCAAGGCGCCGCACTTAGTATCAGCCGAACAGGTTCGGCGCATGCAGCCGGGCAGTGTGATCGTCGACATCTCCGTGGACCAGGGGGGCTGCATCGAGACCACCCGGCCGACCACCTATGCCGAGCCGACTTTCGTCTGGGAAGGGGTGATCCACTTTGGCGTGACCAATATGCCCGGGGCGGTGCCGCGCACCGCCTCCCAGGCCCTCTCGGCAAGTCTGACCCCCTACGTGCTGCGCCTCGCCCGTCAGGGCTGGGAGGCCGATCCGGTGCTGACCAGCGGTATCAACATTCAGCAGGGCAGGGTAGTGCACCCGGCTCTCAAGTGAGTTGCGAGGGACGAGTTACGCAATGCCAGGGGGGCCTTCGCAGGAGCCCCCCGGCTGCAGCCCGGATGAGGCGAAGCGTAATCCGGGGCTAGAACCTCGTCACGTTTATTAATGCAGATCTTGAATTCGAAAAGCTTTACCCTTACAACAAGTTAGGTTTGATACTTCTCAGCCAGGTTTAACTCGTTTTGGCACAGGCATCGGAAAAAAGGCCCGCACGGTTCGAACTCGGTGCGCACCTCCAGCGGGGGCTGCGTGAGGGGGCCCTGTACGTGTTCGGGGTTCTTGCGGCTTACCTCGTGCTGGCGCTCGTCAGCTACAGCCCGGCCGATCCGAGCTGGTCCTACTCGGGAGCGGCCGGCCATATTCACAACGCCGGCGGACGTGTGGGTGCCTGGTTTGCCGATATTTCCCTCTATCTTTTTGGCATCATGGCCTACCTCTTTCCCGCCATGGTGGCCTATAGCGGCTGGCTGCTCTACCGCGGCCGCCAGAGGGAACGCCGGGGCAACGGCGCGCAGACGACCTTGCGCGCACTGGGTCTTGTGATGACGGTCGCCGCGGGCGCAGGACTGGCTCACCTCCATTTCGGTACCCGCTTCGGGATCATGCCTTCGGATGCCGGTGGCGCGCTCGGCCACCTGGTGGGCGAAGGGTTCGGCGCGGCGGTCAGCTTTCTTGGCGCCACCATGTTCCTGTTGGCACTTTTCCTCACCGGGGTGACGCTCTTCACCGGCCTCTCCTGGCTGTGGCTCATGGATGCCACCGGCGCGCGCACCCTAGGCCTCGTCGCCTGGTTCCGTGACAGGTTGAAGAGTCGGCGTGAGGCGAAGGTGGCCCAAAAGGCCCGCGAGGAGCGCGAACTGGTGGTGCGGACGGTCAGAAAGAAGACCGAGAATCGTCCTCCACCCAGGATCGAACCGGTGATCAACACCCCGGCCCTGCCCAGTGTGCGCGAACAGCCCAGTGTGCGCGAACAGAAGGAGAAGCAGGTCCCGCTGTTTGAGCCGGTCGTCGACGACACCCTTCCGCCGCTGTCGCTGCTGGACCCCATCCGCGAACCAAAACACCGGGTCTCCAAGGAGGCGCTGGAGGCCATCTCCCGCCTGGTGGAGATGAAGCTGCTGGATTTCGGCATCGAGGTGCAGGTGGTGGAAGTCCACCCCGGCCCGGTGATCACCCGCTTTGAGCTGCAGCCGGCCCCCGGCATCAAGGTGAGCCAGATCACCAATCTGTCCAAGGATCTGGCCCGCGCCCTCTCGGCCGTAAGCGTGCGGGTGGTGGAGGTCATTCCGGGTAAGACCACCATCGGCCTGGAGGTGCCAAACGAGCACCGCGAGATTGTGCAGCTGTGCGAGACCCTCAAATCCGAGGAGTACGAGAAGGCCAACTCGCTGCTGACCCTTGCCCTCGGTAAGGACATCAGCGGCCATCCAGTGGTGGCGGACCTGGCCAAGATGCCCCACCTGCTGGTGGCCGGCACCACCGGCTCGGGCAAGTCGGTGGCGGTCAATGCCATGATCCTGAGCCTGCTCTACAACGCCACCTCGCGGGACGTGCGGCTCATCATGATTGACCCCAAGATGCTGGAGCTCTCCATCTATGAGGGGATCCCCCACCTGTTGGCGCCGGTGGTCACCGACATGAAGGACGCCGCCAACGCCCTGCGCTGGTGCGTGGCCGAGATGGAGCGGCGCTACAAGCTCATGGCGGCCCTGGGGGTGCGCAACATCGCCGGTTACAACCGCAAAGTGAAAGACGCCATCGCGGCCGGCGAGCCCATCCCGGACCCGCTGTTCGTCCCCTCCGAACTGCTGAGCGCCGAGGAGCGCGCCGCGGTACAGCCGCCGCCCCTCGATACCCTGCCGTTTGTGGTGGTGGTCATCGACGAGCTGGCCGACATGATGATGGTGGTGGGCAAGAAGGTAGAGGAGCTCATCGCCCGCCTGGCGCAGAAGGCCCGCGCGGCAGGCATCCACCTCATTCTCGCCACCCAGCGGCCGTCGGTGGACGTGCTCACCGGGCTTATCAAGGCCAACATTCCCACCCGCATCGCTTTTCAGGTCTCCTCCCGGGTGGATTCCCGCACGGTGCTGGACCAGATCGGTGCCGAAAACCTGCTCGGCCACGGCGACATGCTCTATCTGCCGCCCGGACAGGGGGTGCCGATGCGGGTGCATGGCGCCTTCGTGGACGATCACGAGGTCCACAATGTGGTGGAGGAGCTGAAAAAGCGGGGTCCACCCCAATACGTGGAGGAGATCCTCAACGGCACCACCGAGAGCAGCGAACCGCTGTTTCCGGGGGACACCGAGGCGAGCGGGGGCGGCGAAGCCGACCCGCTTTACGACGAAGCGGTGCGAATCGTTACCGAAACTCGCCGCGCCTCGGTTTCCGGCATTCAGCGACGGCTCAAGATCGGGTATAACCGGGCCGCCCGTATGGTCGAAGAGATGGAGATGGCCGGGATCGTGGGCCCGCTTCAGGCCAATGGCAACCGCGAGGTGCTGGTGGCCGCCCCACCCCCGGATTGATCCCCTGGATGGTCTTGGCCCGCCTGGGAGAAACCACACATTCTGAATGGAGTTCCTATGCGCAAGAGCGTTGTGACGGGCCTGCTGGCCCTCTGTTTCTGGCTCGGAGCCGCCGGCCCTGCGTGGGCGGTGAACGGTGCAGCACGGCTGGATGCCTTCCTCTCGGGACTCGACTCCATGCGTGCCCGCTTTGTCCAGAGCCTGGTGGATGCCGAGGGCAGAATGTTGGAGGAGAGCGAAGGGGTGCTGCTGCTCAACCGCCCCGGACGGTTTCGCCTCAGCTATGAAAAGCCTTACGAGCAACTCTACATCGCCGACGGCGAGCGGGTGTGGATGTACGACCGGGACCTCGAGCAGGTGACGGTAAGACTGCAGGAGCAGGCCCTCGGCAGTACGCCGGCCTTGTTGTTGAGCGGTTCCGAGCCGCTGGAGAAGAACTTCACCATCGAGGAACTCGGGACGCACGAGGGTTATCAGTGGCTCCGGCTCAAACCCCGCACCCGGGACTCCGAGTTCGAATACTTCCGCCTGGCCATGGAGGGGGATGTACTGCGGGCGATGGAGATGGTGGACGGTTTCGGCCAGACCACCCGTATCTACTTCTACACCGTTGAGCGGAATGTGCCCGTAAGGGCCGATGCGTTCAAGTTTACCCCGCCTCCCGGGGTCGATGTGGTTGGCGACGCGCCGTGACCGATTTGTTTGCCCAAGGGGGGGCTGCGGAGGCCCCCTACCGGCCGCTGGCCGATCGGATGCGGCCGCGTTCGCTGGATGATTTCTTCGGCCAGACCCATCTGCTCGGGCCCGGCAAGCCGCTGCGCCTGGCCATCGAGTCGGGCAATCTCCACTCCATGATCTTCTGGGGCCCCCCAGGCACGGGCAAGACCACTCTGGCGCGGATGATCGCCGGCCACGCCCGGGCCCAGTTTCTCAGCCTCTCGGCGGTGCTCTCCGGGGTGAAGGAGATCCGGGCCTCCATGGAGCAGGCCCAGCAGGCGCGCGCGCGGGAGGGGAGGGGCTCGGTGTTGTTCGTGGACGAGGTGCACCGCTTCAACAAGTCCCAGCAGGACGCCTTCCTTCCCTACGTGGAGGACGGCACCATCACCTTCATTGGGGCGACCACCGAGAACCCCTCGTTCGAGCTGAACAACGCACTGCTCTCCCGGGCCCGGGTTTACGTGCTGCGCAGCCTCGGCCGGGAGGAGCTGCGCACCATCCTGGAGCGCGCCCTGGGCGATGCCGAGCGGGGGCTCGGCACCCGCCTCCTGCAGATCGCCACCGAGTTGCTCGATCGCATTGCCGAGGCGGCGGATGGGGATGGGCGGCGGGCCCTCAATCTGCTGGAGATCGCCGCCGATCTTGCCGAACGGCGCGATGGCGCCGAGGTGGTGACCGAACAGACCCTGGGCGAGGTGCTCGCCGGGGGCGTGCGCCGCTTCGACAAGGGGGGGGAGGCCTTCTACGACCAAATCTCCGCCCTTCACAAGTCGGTGCGGGGCTCGGCACCCGACGCGGCCCTCTACTGGCTCACTCGGATGCTGGATGGCGGGTGCGACCCGGTCTATATCGCCCGGCGGGTGGTGCGCATGGCTTCGGAGGACGTCGGCAATGCCGACCCGCGGGCCCTCACCCTGGCCCTCAATGCCTGGGACGTGCAGGAGCGGCTCGGCAGTCCCGAGGGGGAGCTGGCCATCGCCCAGGCGGTGGTTTATCTCGCCTGCGCCCCCAAGAGCAATGCGGTGTATATGGCCTACAACACCGCCCGGGGCGATGCGAAGCAGTACGGATCCCTCGAGGTCCCCATCCATCTGCGCAACGCCCCCACCAAGCTGATGAAGGAGCTGGGCTACGGGCGGGCGTACCGCTATGCCCATGACGAGCCCGACGCCTACGCTGCCGGCGAGACCTACTTTCCCGAAGAGATGCCGGAGAAGCGCTACTACACGCCCGTCCCCCGCGGGCTGGAGCTGAAGATCGGCGAGAAACTCGCCCACTTGCGCAGCCTCGATGCCAAGGCGCGGGGGAGGGGGAAATGATGCAAACCCTCGCCATCGCCGGCGGCGGGGCTCTCGGCGCCCTGATGCGGTTCTGGTTCTCCGGGTGGGTCTATGCCCTGCTGGGTCGCGGCTTTCCCTACGGCACCCTGGCGGTGAATGTGCTGGGATCCTTGATCATGGGGCTCAGCTACGTGCTGCTGGTGGAGCGCCTCTTGGCCGCCCCGGAGTGGAGGGCGGTGGTGATGGTGGGGTTCCTGGGGGCCTTCACCACCTTCTCCACCTTCTCCATGGAGACCCTCAACCTGCTGGAGGAGGGGGAGGTGGCCAAGGCGCTCGCCAACGTGTTGTTGAGCACCCTGCTGTGCATCGGCGCCGCCTGGCTCGGCACCGTCGCCGCCCGGCAGCTTTAATGAAGACATCTCCCATTCGGCTTCCACACCCATGCAGGATGCGGTGAGGAGCGAACCGCATCGGTCGGGAGGCGAGGGGGTTGCCGGCGGGTGCGGTGGCCGTGCCGCGATCCATTTCGTAACAGCCGGAGACAATTCTCATGAGCAGCGAGGTTACAATAGTCCGTATTTACCTGACCGAGGGGCATGCGCAGCTCAATGCGCTACTCAAGCGTCTCCACGACTGGGAGAAGGTCCGGGGCGTGACGGTGTTTCGCGGCGTGGCCGGCTTTGGCGAGACGGGCATGCACACCGGCAAGTTGGTGGATCTCTCCCTGGACCTGCCGGTGGTGGTCGAATTCTTCGATAGCCCCGACAAGGTCGAGCCCATCGTGAAGCACCTCGGAAATGACATCAAACCGGGCCACATGGTGAGCTGGACGGCCCGGGTGAACGACAACAGCGAACAAGAGTGAGAAAGGTTAGAGCATGTTAGATCCCCGTCTGTTCCGCCAGGAGCTGGAAAACACCGCACAACAGCTGGCCCGCCGTGGCTACACGCTGGACACCGACGCCATCGCCCGGCTCGAGGCGGAGCGCAAGGAGTTGCAGGTGCAGACCCAGGAGCTGCAGAAGGAGCGCAACCAGAGCGCCAAGGCCATTGGCCAGGCCAAGGCCAAGGGGGAGGACATCGAGCCGCTGCTCGCGGCGGTGGCGGATCTGGGCGAGCGGCTGAAGGCCGCCGAAACCCGGCTCGGCGCCCTGCAGGAGGAGCTTCAGGAGATCCTGGCGGGGGTGCCCAACATCCCCGATGCCAGTGTCCCCGACGGCAAGAGCGAAGGGGACAACGTGGAGGTGCGGCGCTGGGGCACTCCGAAGCAGTTCGACTTTGAGCCCAAGGACCATGTGGACCTGGGGGCCGGGCTCGGCCTGATGGACTTCGAGACCGCGGCGAAGATTGCGGGGGCCCGCTTCTCCCTCCTCAAAGGGCCCCTGGCGCGGCTGCACCGCGCCCTCATCCAGTTCATGCTTGACCTGCACACCGGCGAGCACGGCTATGCCGAGACCTACGTGCCCTATCTGGTGAACGCCGACAGCCTAAAGGGGACGGGGCAGCTGCCCAAGTTCGAGGCGGAGCTGTTCGCCCTGCGCGGCGAGCAGAACTACTACCTCATCCCCACCGCCGAGGTGCCGGTCACCAATATCGTGCGCGATGAGATCATCGACGCGCCGCAGATGCCGCTGAAGTTCGTGGCCCACACCCCCTGTTTCCGCAGTGAGGCGGGCTCTTACGGCAAGGACACCCGTGGCATGATCCGCCAGCACCAGTTCGAAAAGGTGGAGCTGGTACAGGTGGTGCGTCCCGAGGAGTCCTTTGAGGCGCTGGAGGCCCTGACTGGGCATGCCGAGGCGGTGCTGCAGCGCCTTGGGCTGCCCTACCGGGTGATGAGCCTCTGCGCGGGGGACATGGGCTTCTCCTCGGCCAAGACCTATGACTTGGAGGTGTGGCTGCCGGGGCAGGGCAAGTACAGGGAGATCTCCTCCTGCAGCAACTTCGTGGACTTCCAGGCCCGGCGCATGCAGGCCCGCTGGCGCAACCCCGAGACCGGCAAGCCCGAGTTGGTGCACACCCTCAACGGATCCGGCCTGGCAGTGGGGCGTACCCTGGTGGCCATCATGGAGAACTACCAGGACGAGGCCGGGCGCGTCCACATTCCCGAGACGCTGCAGCCGTACATGGGCGGGGTGAAGGTGCTGGAACCGGCCTGACGTCCTCAGGAACCGCCTCGGCCCACGCGGGCCGGGGCGGAGCGATACTATTCATCAGGCGGATCGATGCCCGCCGTGCGCCCCTCAAGCAACTCAACCAGTAGCGCGTTGGTTTGCCTCGCCCGCTCCTTCAGGGCGGGAACCCGCCGCCTGATCTTCTCGCGGATCTCCCCGCGCGTATCCCAGGAACGGTCGATTCGGGCAATGAGCTGCCCAATCCCCACGCTGCCCAGAGGAGGCATTTCGATCTCCAGATCCTCGAGCAGCCCCGTTATTTTGGAGGCGTAGGGCAAGGCCGTGAATGGCGTCCCGCTCAGCGCCGCAAAAATGAGGAAGTGAAGGCGCATCCCCACGGCCAGTTCGAACCTGCCCACCAGGTCCAGGATTTGCCGGGGTGAATAGCGCCGGCGCAGGATTTCCGCCCGTTCGGCGTTTCGCATGTGAGCGACGACGGCGTGGCTGTGCTGCACGTCGGCCTTTTCCATGGGGACAAACACCACGTCAGCGTCGAGCCGCTCGACGACGAAGTCGGCCGCTTGCGCCAGCATGGTGTGGTACTCCTCCGGCTCGATATGGGGGGCGGCAGGGCCGGGTTCGCGCACGGAAAAACCGACCAGATCGCGGTCAAACTCCACGCCTTCGGCCTGCAAGGCTTCCGTGGGCAGGGGGGACGGCTCGAGCAGCAGGGCCGGATCAGCGGTGAGATGGATTTCACGGGTGACACCCACATCTTCCAGCAGACGCAGACCGAGTCGATCACGCACGGTAATGACGGCCGCCTGGTTGAGCGCCGTCCGTACCGCGTACCGCGCGCTGGCGTGCGTCAGGGGTCCCGCGCTGATCGCGTACACCATCACCGGAATCCCCATCTCGTGGGCGAGGAATATCTCGCGCAGGTAGCGTTCGGCGTCGAGATCGTAAAGGATGCCGCCGCCCCCGAGGATAAGCAGATCCAGGCGTTGGATCTCCGGCGCGATCTCCTTGCGTGTCAGCTCACGGGGGGCAACTGCTCGCTCCACCCGATGGCGCGCCAGTGTATCCGCCGGATTGCGGGAAAAGACGGTCACCTCCGCGGGTACGGTCGCACGCAGCTCGCCCAGGATCCCCTCCAGGATCGCCTCATCGCCCAGGTTCATCCCGCCGTATGATCCCGAGATCCCGATCCGCCATGGCCTGCTCGCCGGTTCCATGGCGCTCACACCGGGCGCATCGGCCCTAGCCAGGCGAGTTCGACACCCTGCTGTTGCAGCAAGGATTGAAACTCCGCCAGCAGCGGCGGGCGGTGCCGCACGGCCCGCGGGAGGAGGTTCCTGGAGAGACAGAACACCGCCAGCAGGCCGGCCGCCTCACCCACGTTCCACTCCACCGGGTGGACCCGGTAGGCGCCGTTCGTGATGTGGGTGACGCCAAGGTTCTTGCCGCCCGGCAGAAGGTTTTCGATACGCACGGGAATCATCGTTCCGAGGGGGATCTGAAAGGGCCAGCAACCGAGATCGAGATAGCCCGAACCGTTCACGCGCGGGTGCAGATCGATGCGGTAGCAGCCCACACCGACCGAATCGTCGAAGAACTCGGGACCGTCCGGTCGCAGCGGGTAGGCGATATGCTGCTCAAGTACGGTAAACTCCGCGCGAATGCGCCGTGACTCCCGGACATACGGCGCAGCAAGCCCGTCGGGGGTTCCCCCCACCACATCGCCGCGCAGGCGCAATCCGGGGTAACCTTGGCCGCCGTCGGGGCGCGGGGCCTCGGTCTGCAGCCAGTACAGCAGGCTCAAACTCAGCTGCTTGGCCGCCTCGATATTGCGCGCACGCTCGGGTGGGTCCGCGCCGCAGACCGGGCCGAACCAGTAGTCGTTCTGAGGCCAGTTCACCACGGTAATGTCGCTGGCCGCGAAGCCGGGCTCGAAATTACCCCGATCCAGAATGCGCCGGAAGTGCCACCAGGGGTGTTCGTCAGGTGCTTCGAAGAGGCGGCGAGTGAGAGGTTCATGGGTGGCCGGATCCGGAGTCGTCCAACCCAGCAACGGGCCAGGCCAGCCCGGGGGCGTGAAATCGCGCCAGAAGGGATATTGCCGCGGCCTGTCGATGGTGTGATCCTCGCCCGGCAGATGCTCCATGGCAAAGCACACGGTAATCGCCTGTTGATCGCTCACGTCGGCCTTGTCGACCGCATGGGGTTCGTTGGTCTCCGCGCGCGACTCCGCGCCGATCACATGCTCGACACCGGCAAGGGCCAGGAGATCGCCATCGGGGGTGGCATCGATAAAGAAGGGGGCTTCGATGAGGGTGTCGCGTCCCGATTCGAGTCCCCGCACCACCACGCCCGTCACCCGGTCGCGCTCGGTCCAGGCCGAGATCGGCCGGTGCGGATGCAGAACGGAGAGCGCGCCGCGAATCTGATGGGGCATGGTCATCTCGTGGATGGCCATGACCGCAACGCGCGGATCGTGGCAGAGCCTGCTCACCCAGCCATTGCCGGGATTGAGTGCATCATCCGCACGGCGCTCGGATGTGAGCGGCAGGTGGCCGCGATAGATGTGCCGAATGCGGCGCCGAAGCTCGCGATAGCTTGCGGTCGATCCAAACTCCTCGATCCACGGGTGCTCGTCAGGCGGTACCGCCTGATTGGTGAGCTGACCGCCGATCCAATGTGTCTCCTCGGTGAGGATTACGCGTTTGCCGAGCCGCGCCGCGGCGAGCGCTGCGGCGCAGGCGCCGAGCCCGCCACCGATGATTGCGATATCCGTTCGCAAGACATCCATGACCGGAGTATAGACATGGCCGCCCGCCGAGTTGTTTCGGTACGCTGGGAACGTTGTGGCCAGAGCGTTGCGGCCATTCGCGTTCAGTTGACGGCCGTTGAGCTTTCCCATTCTGCAGGTGCGCCTTCAGGCGCATGGCCCATCCGCCTGCCTTCGCCGATCACGCATGGCGGTGCGCCCCGGAGTTGGATGGTAGGATGAGGAAAGCCTCGTAAGTGACGGAAAACGCGGTCTCCTGTAAGTTACCGATGCATGTTTTACGTTTTACGAGCGTTTCCCTGCGACAGACCCACTGTTTCCAGCGATTCGCCCCACCATTGTACCGTTGCAATTACCCCAAATGGGGGGCTGAGGAAGGCCCATTGGGCAGGTACACTATTGCACCCCCAGCACCTTTGCGGTGCCCTGAATGAGTGAACGCGATGGACTTCTTGCCGATTTTCATGAATATCCGCGCTCGTCGCTGCCTGGTGGTGGGCGGTGGCGAGGTGGCGGAGCGCAAGGCCGGCCTGTTGGCAGAGGCGGGCGCCAGGGTCTACCTGGTGGCGCCCGAGCTCACAGGCAGCCTGCGGGAGCAGGTGGAAGAAGGCCGAATCGAGTACAGGGAAGGGCGATTCGAAGCCAGTGACTTGACCGGTTGCGCCCTGGTCATTGCCGCTACCGACGACGAGCAGGTCAACCGCGCGGTCTCGGAGCTGGCCCAGGCCCAACAGCTGCCGGTCAATGTGGTGGATAATCCGGAGCTGTGCAGCTTTATCATGCCGTCGATCATTGACCGCTCCCCGGTGCAGATTGCCGTCTCCACCGGCGGGGCCTCGCCCGTGCTGGCGCGTTTGCTGCGGGCCCGGCTCGAGTCCGCCATACCTGCCGCCTACGGCAAGTTGGCCGCCTTGGTGGAAGGATTCCGGGATCAGGTCAAGGCCCGTTTCACCAGCGTGAATTCGCGTCGGAACTTCTGGGAGTCGGTGCTGCAAGGCGAAGTGGCCGAACTGGTCTTTGCCGGCAAGGAGGAACAGGCCCGCGAGGAGCTGGAGCAGGCCATCGCCCAGGGCGACACCGGGCCGGTGGGCGAGGTCTATCTGGTGGGCGGTGGGCCCGGCGACCCGGACCTGCTGACCTTCCGCGCCCTGCGGCTGATGCAGCAGGCCGATGTCATCGTCCACGACCGACTGATCTCCAAGGAGGTGCTGGACCTCTGCCGACGCGATGCCGAACGGATCTACGTTGGCAAGGAGCGGGACAACCACGCCGTGCCTCAGGAGGAGATCAATCAGCTGCTGGTGGACCTGGCCAAGCAGGGCAAGCGGGTGTGCCGCCTGAAGGGGGGCGATCCCTTTGTCTTCGGCCGTGGCGGCGAGGAGATCGAGACCCTGGCGCAGGAGGGGATCAACTTCCAGGTGGTCCCGGGCATTACCGCCGCCCTCGGTACCGCCTCTTACTCCGGCATCCCTTTGACCCACCGGGACTACTCCCAGTCGGTCACCTTTGTCACCGGCCACTTGAAGGACGGTACCACCAACCTCAACTGGCAGGGACTGGCCTTGCCGCAACAGACGGTGGTCTTCTACATGGGGCTCAAGGGACTGCCCATCATCTGTGAGAAGCTGCAGGAGCACGGGCTGCCGGGCGAGACGCCCATCGCCCTTATTCAGCAGGCCACCACCCCCATGCAGCGGGTGTTCACCGGCACCCTGGAGAGCATGCCGGAGTTCATCAAGTCGCAGGAGATCAAGCCGCCGACCCTCATCATCGTGGGCAATGTGGTGAAGCTGCGGGAGAAGCTGGGCTGGTTCCGCTCCAAGGAGATGCGCAGAAGGGGCGAGTAGGCAAAGGGGTCAGGCACCTTCGCAGCCTGACCTACGGGGGTGGGGGCGGGACAGCGCTCCCGAACCGGGGTATTCCACCGGCCCGGGTGCAGGCTTTTGGGGCGCGGGGCTTAAGTTGCCGTAGGTCGTCGGGTTAGCGCAGCGTAACCCGACGAATTGTGGCTTTTAAGGAGCGGGCTCAAGCAGGTCTGCGCTGGTCGGGGCGCACCCGGCTGGTGAGGATTTCATCGGCGTCGTCGATGTCCACCGGCTCGCCCGCCGCATTCACCAGGGGCTGTTCGAAGTCGTTCCAGCCGCGGATGCCGGTCTTCACGGAGCAGACGTGCCTGAAGCCCATCTGCTTCATGGTGTGAGCGGCCAGTACGCTACGGTTACCGGAGCGGCAGATCACCGCGATATCCCGATCGCGGCCGGCGGCCAGCTCGGGGACGGTATCGTCGTAGTCCCAGTCGCAGGCGGACTCGAGGATGCCGCGAGGGACGTGGATGGACCCTTCGATGTGCAGCGCGTCGAACTCGGCCGGCTCACGGACATCGAGGATCAGCAGTTCAGGGTTGGCCTGCCTACGCTCGGCGAGGTCCCAGGGGAAGATCTCCTCAACCTCGGAGAGGCAGGCGGCAATCAGATCAGTGAAGTGTTTCATCAAGCACTTTCCAAGTTATTCACCTAAGCGAGCGCGTAAGTCTAATGACTTTGCCAGCACAGCTCAAAGCCGGCCCGCAGTTCTCATCGGGCGTCGTGGCGAGAGCGCGGGGGCGGTGATGTTCAGGCGTGCGAAAGGGCGTGTCCCAGTCGTTTTCATTTGGGTGGGCAATGCGAGTGCGCCTGGAAGACACCGGCAGATCGGCGAGGGCAGCGGCAACTGGTGCGAGCCGCGGTATTCGCAACCCAGCAGAGGTTTCATATGAGCTTAGAGAAATTCATTCCGATTAAAGAGGAAAAGGCGGCCGTAGAAGGGGAGGAGGAGTTTCACAGCCCCTGTGAATCCCACGAGCCCTACGTGCTGATGGTGATGGGCGACAGCATGCTGCCGGAGTTCAAGGATGGCGATGTGATCGTCATCGAACCCGGGCGCCCGCCGGTGGATGGCTGCTATGTTATCGCCCAGCACAAGGGGGAATACACCTTCCGTCAGCTTGTGGTGCGCGATGGCACACCCTATCTGCACGCCTTGAACGAAAACTACCCCAGCGAGCCGCTGGAGAGCCTGGAGTCGATAAAGGGTGTGATCACTCAGAAGAAGAGCCCCGGGAGCGGGCGGCGCAATATCACGCGCTACGGCTGATCAAGGGGCCGTCTTGGCCCATCACGGATACCTCGGCCTCTTGAGCGTTCGGGGCGATGACCAGGACAAGTCACACCTCCCCTCAGACGCCGCAAGAGTCCAGGGGTGGCCGCTTGGCGATCTGCTTCCAGAAACACCCCTGCGGCAAAACCCCGATTTCCGCGGTCTAAGCTCGCAGCCGCCCTGGCGCATTTGGCGAGGTTTGCGATGGTCGTTGGAGACGGGGATCAGCATGGGTTGCCGGGCTATCAACCGCAGGTGGAGCGCATTACCGGGCGTACGGAGATCGTTCGCCTCCTGGAGCAGCTCATCCGTCGGAAGGTGCTGTTGAGCTTGCGTATCGAGGGGGGGGACGCCTATTACGCCAGTATCCTGCTGGGACTCGATGGCCATCCCGTTTATCTGCAGTTGGACGAAATCCCTTCCGGTCCGGGGAACCCCGATGTCAAGCAGAGCACACGCCTGGAGGTGAGTGGGCGGCTGACAGGCGCGCAGTTCGGTTTTCGCACCGAGGTGGTAGCGGTGGAGCACCGGGCCGACGGTCGTCTCTACCATACGGTTTTTCCCGAGCTGCTGACCTACTTGCAGCGCCGCAAGTCTTTCCGGGTCGGGGTAGAGCGAGAGCAGCGCATCCCGGTCACCCTGGCATTGGGTGACCGGCTCCCCTGCGTGGGCGCGCTGCACGACATCTCACTCGGGGGGCTTAGCGTCCGCTGGCCGCTGGAGCCGAAGGCCTGCAAGCGCCTCGACCCCGTCCCTCACTGCACGATCCACATCCCGGGCGAGCGGGCGATCAGCTGCAAGGCGCAGGTGTGCGATGTGCGCCAGGAAGCGGATGCATGGGTGGTGGGCCTGCGTTTCGTGAGCCCCGATCACCGGCTGCGCCACCGCGTGGCCCGTTTCGTCTTCGCCCTGGAACGCCAGGCCGCACGACAGCGACATGCGGGATAAAACCTAGCTAGAGCACCGAACAGATAAATCCGACGCGCCCAACATGTAGGGTGGATAAGCGCAGCGCATCCACCGTACCTCGGTTCGCTGCCCGCCACCTGCGGCGCAATTTGGCTGCGATTGGCGATCTTTCCGTTTACCTGTTCGGAGCTCTAGCTTCCCAGTTCCCGAAGCAACTCTTCCACCACCCGCACCCGGCTGTCGGCGTCGGGCAGGGCCTTGACGATCTTCAGCCGCTCTTTGCCGTCCAGCTTGTACACCGCCGCCTTGCTCTGGATGAGGCTGATGATCTTCATGGGGTCAATGTTCGGCTCCGGGATGAAGGTGACCCGGCCGCCGGCCAGCCCCATCTCGACCTTGGCGATCCCCAGTGGGCTGGCCCGCAGGCGCAACTCGGTGAGGCGGAAGAGGGTCTTCACCGGCTCGGGGAGCAGCCCGAAGCGGTCGATCATCTCCACCTGCAGCTCGCGCAGCTCCTCGTCGGAGCCGGCGCTGGCGATGCGCTTGTACATGATGAGGCGGCTGTGCACATCGGGCAGGTAGTCGTCGGGGATGAGCGCCGGGGTGTGCAGATCGATCTCCGCGCCGTGGTAGAGCGGCTTGTCCAGCTCGGGCTCCCGCCCGGCCCGCAGGGCGGCCACGGCCCGCTCCAGAAGCTCGGAGTAGAGCCCAAAGCCGATCTCCTGCATCTGCCCGCTCTGCTCCTCACCCAGCAGCTCTCCGGCCCCGCGGATCTCCAGATCATGGGTCGCCAGTGAGAACCCGGTGCCCAACTCCTCGATGGCCTCGATGGCCTCCAGCCGCTTGACCGCATCTGGGGTCAGATTGCGCTTGGACTGCACCATCAAGTAGGCGTAGGCGCGGTGGTGGGAGCGCCCCACCCGGCCGCGCAGCTGATAGAGCTGGGCCAGACCCAGGCGGTCGGCGCGGTTCATAATGATCGTATTGGCGGTCGGCACGTCGATGCCGGTCTCGATGATGGTGGTGCAGACCAGCACGTTGAAGCGCTGGTGGTAGAAATCCGACATCACCCGCTCCAGCTCCCGCTCGCGCATCTGGCCGTGGGCGATGCGGATGCTCGCCTCCGGGACCAGTTGCTCCAGCTCACGGGCCATCTTCTCAATGGTTTCCACGTCGTTGTGCAGGAAGTAGACCTGGCCGCCGCGGCGGATCTCGCGCAGGCACGCCTCACGCACCAACCCCGCGTTCCACTCGTTGACGAAGGTCTTCACCGCCAGGCGCCGGGCGGGCGGACTGGCGATGACCGACAGCTCCCGCAGGCTGCCCAGGGCCATGTTGAGGGTGCGCGGGATGGGGGTGGCGGTGAGGGTGAGCACGTCCACCTCGGCCCGCAGGGCCTTGAAGCGCTCCTTCTGGCGCACGCCGAAGCGGTGCTCCTCATCGATGATGACCAGCCCCAGGTTCCTGTACTTGATCCCCTCCTGGAGCAGCTTGTGGGTGCCGATGACGATATCCACGGCGCCCGCCTCCAGGTCATCGATCACCTTCTGCTGCTCTTTCTTTGAGCTGAAGCGGGAGAGGCTTTCGATGCGGATGGGCCAGTCGGCAAAGCGGTCGCGGAAGTTCTCCAGGTGCTGTTCGGCCAACAGGGTGGTGGGCACCAGCATGGCCACCTGCTTGCCCCCCATCACCGCCACGAAGGCGGCGCGCATGGCCACCTCGGTCTTGCCGAAGCCCACGTCCCCGCAGACCAGCCGGTCCATGGGCCGCCCCTGGGTGAGATCGGTCAGTACCGCATCGATGGCGTCCTGCTGGTCGGGGGTCTCCTCGAAAGGGAAGCTGGCGGCGAATGATGCGTAGGCCGAGGGCTCCAGGGCGAAGGCGTGGCCCTTGCGCGCCTCCCGGCGGGCGTAGAGATCCAGCAGCTCCGCCGCCACATCCCGCACCTTCTCGCTGGCCTTGCGTTTGGCTCGCTCCCACTGACCGCTGCCCAGCTTGTGCAGGGGAGCGCTCTCGGGGGAGACACCGGTGTAGCGGCTGATGAGGTGCAGTGCGGAGACGGGGACGTAGAGCTTGTCACCGTCGGCGTACTCCAGGGTCAGGAACTCCGCCTCCACACCCCCCAGATCGAGCCGCTGCAGCCCCAGGTAGCGGCCCACCCCGTGGTCTTCGTGGACCACCGGCGCCCCCACCTGCAGCTCGGCCAGGTTACGGATGACCGCATCGGCATCGCGCACCCGCGCCTTGCGACGGCGCCGGCGCTGCAGCACCTGCTCGCCATAGAGTTGAGGTTCGGTGACCACCGCCAGCGGCGGGTCGGTGAGCAGAACCCCCTGCTCCAGGGGCGAGACGACAATCCCCAGGCGCTGGTCGCTCTGGAGGAACTCCGGCCACCCTTCGAACTGCTCCGCCCGCAGACCGCAGCCCCGCAGGGTTTCCAACAGCGCCTCGCGCCGTCCGGCCGATTCGGCCACAAAGAGCACCCGCCCACGGAATCCCTCCACGAATTGGCTCAGTGCCGCGGTGGGCTGCTCCGCACGGGGGTCGAGCGCCAGGGAGGGCGGCGCCTCGGTGGCGTAGTTCACCCCGTGGCCCTCCAGCAGCTTGAAGTGCTGGCTGACCACCCGCGGGATAGGCTTGATGCGGCTGAACAGCTCAGGGACTTCGACAAAGAGCTGGTTGGGTTTGAGCGGCGGGCGGTCGGGGTTGAACCGGGCCAGCTCGAAGCGCTCAT
Source organism: Gammaproteobacteria bacterium (assembly GCA_041690535.1). Classification (GTDB taxonomy): domain Bacteria; phylum Pseudomonadota; class Gammaproteobacteria; order Thiohalomonadales; family Thiohalomonadaceae; genus JAWLHA01. The sequence goes on from JAWLHA010000005.1 coordinate 114,609, forward strand.
TGCACTCACGCCAGAACGCCTCCGCCGACTGGTCGACCCCCTCGCCGGTGAACAGCAGCGTCTCGGGGGGCAGATAGTCGAACAGGGTTTCGGTCTGGGCGAAGAAGAGCGGGAGGTAGTATTCGATGCCGGGCGGCGCCAGGGCGTTGCTCACATCGCGGTAGATGACGCTCTTCTGCGGATCGCCTTCGAAATTGGCGCGATAGGCCTCGCGGAAGTGTTTGATCCCCGCCTCATCCAGGGGGAACTCCCGCGCCGGCAGCAGCCGGATGCGCTCGACCTTCTCCAGGGAGCGCTGGGATTCGGGATCGAAGGTCCGAATGGTCTCCACCTCGTCATCGAACAGTTCGATGCGGTAGGGATGACGGCTGCCCATGGGGTAGAGATCGATGAGGCTGCCGCGGACCGCGAACTCGCCATGCTCCACCACCTGGGAGACGCAGCGGTAGCCGCTGCGCTCCAGCCGCTGGCGCATCGCCTCCAGGGGGAGGCGGTTGCCCACGTCCAGGATGAGGCTGCTGCCCAGAATGTACTCCCGGGGCGGCAGGCGGTGCATGAGGGTGGCCAGGGGAACCACCAGAATGCCGCGCTTGAGGCCCGGCAGCTGATAGAGGGTGGTCAGCCGCTCGGAGACGATGTCCTGATAGGGAGAGAAAATGTCGTAGGGGAGGGTCTCCCAATCGGGAAAGCCCAGCACCGGGATCTCCTCCCGCTTGGCGGCGTAGAAGCGAATCTCGCTTTCGAGCCGATTTGCCGCGGGCGTATCGTCGGCCACCACCAGGAGCATGCCGTTGTGCCGCTCCGCGGCCATGGCGATGGCCAGCCCGTCGGCGCTGCCGTAGAGGCGTCCCCACGCGGTCCGCTCGCCGGCTCGGCGGGGGAGCTGCGGGGCGAGGGGAGAGAGATAGTCGGAGTTGCTCATCGAGTTCGTTGCTGTCGTGGCCGTGGTTTTCGCGAAAGAGGCGCTATTGTAAAGAGTCGCTCCCCGAGGGCAAAGCCGAGTTCCGAACTCGGCAGGGTAAACGCATACTTACCCAAGAGCGATGTAAGTCCTTGAAAGCAGGTCGTCGGCCGCACGGACGCGGCCGTCGAGCGTACAGGGATGCATTCACAGCGTACCTGCTTTCAAGGACTTACATCGCTCACAG
>JAWLHA010000006.1:0-111180 GCA_041690535.1 Gammaproteobacteria bacterium
GCAGGGTAAACGCATACTTACCCAAGAGCGATGTAAGTCCTTGAAAGCAGGTCGTCGGCCGCATGGATGGGTGCAAGGACGCACTTATGCCGCGGGAGGGCAGGATGCCCGAAGCGGCCGCGGCCGTCGAGCGTACAGGGATGGAAGATGATTGCTCCTGCATAATCTTCACTCCCGACATCCATGTCGGTCGTATTCACAGCGGACCTGCTTTCAAGGACTTACATCGCTCACAGCGCGGCCGTGACGTAAGTATGCGTTCACCCTGGGCATCGAGGGCTGCCGGCCGGGCCTTTCCCTGCTATCCGATTTGTGTGAAGTCGTAGTTCAACTCCACTGATGGCTCCTGGAGGAAGTAGCCCTGGATGTAGTCCACCCCGCTTGACCAGATGAGTGCCAGAGTGTTGGCGTCTTCCACGAACTCGGCGATGGTCGACTTGCCGGCCTGCTTGGCCTCGGCGGTGATCTCCTTGAGTTTTGCCTGGGCGCTCTGGTTGCGGGCAATTTCGCCGACGATGCCCCCGTCGATCTTGAGGAAGTCCGCATTGCAGTGCCTCAGCAGGTTGGCATAGTTGGGCGCCTGACCGAAGTGATCCAGGGCGAGTCGAATCCGCAGCTGCTGCAGTCCCTCGACCAGCATCTTCAGCAGTTTGAGGTTGTTGGAGGCCACCGACTCGCTCACCTCGAGGGTCAGGGTGTTGGCCTCCAGGCGTGCCGCCTTGAGCAGGTCGCGCAGCCACGGAAGCAGCTTGCTGTCCCGCAGTGACGCAGCCGAGAGCTTGACGAAGAAATTGGTGCGCTTCCCGCCGCGGTGGCGCTCGGCCAGGGTCTTGACCGCATGGGCCAAGACCCAGCGGTCCACCGCCACCATCAGCCCGGTTTGTTCGGCGGCCGGAATGAATTCGGAGGGGAGAATATCCTTGCCGCTCTCGTCCAGCATGCGCAGCAGCACTTCGTAGTTTTCGTGGCCGTCGCCCTGCAGGCTGACAATGGGCTGGTAGAGCAGCCGGAAGTTGTTGTCCCGAAGGGCCTGTTTGAGCCGCCCTGACCAGAGCGAAGCCTGCTCGTGAGCCGCCATCTCCTCGGCGGCGGGATTGTAGAGATGGAAAGTGTTTCCCCCCGCCTCAACGGCCCGGCCCTGAGCCTTTTCTGCGCGGTTGAGGACATCCTGGGCGTCGCGGATCGCCTCGCTATAGGCCGCGATACCGATGCTGCAGGTCAACGCCACCGACTGGCCGCCGGTATCGAAGATATGCTCCTCCACCGCCGCCAGCATGGACTTGGCAATGGTTTGGGCGTGCGCAACATTCCCATCGGGCAGAATCACTGTGAATACATGGGACTCGAACCGGGCGATGATGTCCTGGTCCCTCAGCTGGTTATTCAGGATGCTGGCGATGTCGGTGATGAGCATGTCGCTTGCGGCAATGCCGATCTCCTCACGGATCTGCTTGTACTTGTCGGGCTCGATGTAGAGCACCGCACCCTTCTTGCCGGGTTTGCCGGCGAGGGACCGCAGACTGTCCATGAAGAACTGGCGGTTATAGACCCCGGTGAGCAGGTCCTGCTTGCTCAAGCTGTCCAGTTTCTGCTCCAGCTCCTTGCTGATGTTTTGGTCACGGATGATGATCTGGCTGCAGGGCTCGCCTTCATAGCTGGCGGGCGAGAACTCCATCGTGATCTGGGACTCGCTGCCGTCCGCCCGCAGGCCATGGACCTTCAGCTCACTGGTGCCGCCCTGTCCCTTGATGTAGCCGCGCAGGAATTCCTTGAAGCTGTTGTGGTCGGCAACGCTCACCATGTTCATGATCGGCATGCCTTCAATCTCCGCCATGTCGGAATAGCCGAACATCTGGAGGTAGGACTCGTTGGCGTAGATATGCATCCCCTCGTGAACGTAGGCGATGGCGTCACGGGAGCTGTCGACCAGCGACTGGGCGCGCCGGTTGCTTTCCCTTAGCTGTTGCTCGCAGTTGCGGTGGAGATGCCGTTTCTTGGCATCCTCCGCCTCGCGCAAAATGGCGTGAATGAGGCGTGAAGGATTTGAAAGCGCCACCGCGTCGCGCGCGCCGGCATTGAGCAGTTCAATCACCCGATTCTCGTCGGCCCCCTCATCCAGCACGATGAGGGGAACCTCCGCCTCCATCTGGGCCACCACCGAGAGGGCATCCAGCGCACTGAAATAGGGGATGGCCGGCCTCGCAAGGATCATGTCCCAGCTGTGACTGGAGAGGGCTTCACGCAAGTCCTCGTCGTCCTCGACGCGGGTGGCACGGACCGCCTGGCCGGCGTTGCGCAGCATGTTGGACACCGTTTCAGCGTGGTTCGAGGAATCGTCGATGACGATGAGCCGAAGTACGTCTTCTTTATTCACGCCTGTTATGCTCTCTTTATTACGGTGCCGGGCCTGCTACTTTGTACCAATTGCGCGTCTGTTGCCAGTCGACCCAATGGTAATCGAGCAGCTGGTTTGAACCGCGGGGCTCCCCGGCCTCACACATTGGCCGCTTTCAACTTCTTGAACCCAATAGTGAATTCAAGGCGAACCGCGCTGGGGTGACTGCACGCCGAGGCTACAGATCGCCCCACAGCTCGGCAAAGTCTTCATCTTCCGCAACCGGGGCGGCCGCATGGACCGGCTGCAACTTGTGTTCGAAGCCGAATTGAATGAAGGAGCCGGTCGTCTCCATCGGCTTGGCCAGCGTGATGTCAATCTCGGTACCGCTGTCGCGGAGCCGCAATTCATCGCCCCGGGAGAACAGCCGGATGGGAAGCAGCAGGGACTCGCCACTGCCGATGGCCTCCAACCGGGGCAACAGCAGGGCTCGCTGGTACTCAGCGGTTTCGCTTCCGCGCGACAGACGCCTCACCGCCACCGGTATGGCGGCGGGAGAGAGCGCCTGCACCCCGATCTCAAGGCCGCCCTCGTCGGCCTCCCGGATCCAGCGGATCACGCCCGTGGTCCAACGCTGCATCTCGCCCGAGCGCAGGCCCACCAACTCTCCCACCTGGACCTGGGCCTCCCGATCCCCCTGAATGGCGACCCGGAACCCGCCGGCGCTCTCATTGAGCACCACCCAGCGGTGCATCTTATAGCGCTGCGCCGCCTGTTTTGTCTCCTGCCGCTCTGGAGGGGGCTGAAGGGTCTTGAAGTAAGTGGTATCAACCTCTTTCGGCATGCAGGCGTTCCAAACGTCACCGCTGTCGTCGGGTTGGGTGGCCGACCGGATCACCTTGCTCTCGAACTGCGAGCGGTGCGCCTCGATCTCGAATCCTCCCAGCTCTGCGATGGCCTGAAACAAGGCGGTCAGCCCTACCACCGCCTCGACCCTCACTTCCCGATCCACCCGGGAGTACTCCCGCTTGGGGGCGACCCCCCAGGCGACGATGAGGCGACGCAGGAGGTTGGGGGAGAGTTCAGGGCGCTCCGTGTGCTTGGCCTTGGACAGCTCCTCCTTCAGCACGGGGGTGAGTTGCCGGGTGTCGATCAGGCGGCACAGCTCACTGTCGCAGTTGCGTCGGTCGAACGTGCGGTACTCCGGCTCGTCATCGCTGTCCATGTGGACCACGAACAGGGCCTGGTCGGCCTCGGGCGCGTCAAAGGGCAGGATCGCCGCCTGCGCGGCCCAGCGGGCGAGAGCACCATAGACGCCTTCGGCCTCCCCTTGGCGCAGCCGGTAAGGGGAGGCCAGGGCCAGGAGAAGGATCTGTTTGTACAGGCGCGCGATGCTCGACTCCGGCAGGATTTTGTCCTCGGGATCGGCGACGGGCCGCTGGTCCAGCTTTCGGTGAGCGGCTTGCAGGTAGATGTGGTGCAGCTCGAACCAGCTGTTCTCCGGGTGGGGCGCGTAGATCTGGTAGGAGGTGAGGAGGGAGCGGCTCAAGTAGCGGATGCAGCGGTGAATGAGGGTGCTCAGTGCCCGTTTGTCCCGGGTCAGGAAAAATCCCTCAAGCATGTCGCTGATGGCCGACTTGTAGCCGAGGGCCATCTCCGCATGAAGCTGTTGCGACAGCTGCGCGATGCGGCGCGTCTTCGGCGGGAGGGGAAAGGCCATGCCGGTGTAGCGCTTGCCGAGATTCCGCTGCACATAGTGCACCGGCGGGCGAAACAGCTCCAGAAAGCGGAACCGCTCCTCCCACGGCAGCTTGAGGCGGTTGACCTCATGGAGCGCCCCGTACACCAGTCGCGCGGTCTCACCCACATTGCCCATGGGCAAGGCGGCAACCCACAGTTCGACCACTCGAGGCCGGGTGTCGAAGGACCTCTTGTCCCGCTTGTGCTGCTCGGGGATGTTGAACCCGACCAGCCCGGTTCCCTTAGCCATTTCAAGTAACCCCTCAAGTGGTCGTTCTAACCACTTGTTTTTATAGCAGTGTAACTCTGCCGGCACAAGGGTTTGTTAGAGGGTAAACGCATACTTACCGAAGAGCGACGTAAGTTCTTGAAAGCAGGTCGTCGGCCGCATGGACTGGTGCAAGGACGCACTTATGCCGCGGGAGGGCAGGATGCCCGAAGCGGCCGCGGCCATCGAGCGTACAGGGATGGAAGATGATTGCTCCTGCATAATCTTCACTCCCGACATTCATGCCGTATTCACAGCGGACCGGCTTTCAAGGACTTGCATCGCTCACGGACCGGCCGCGGCGTAAGTATGCGTTCACCCTGGTCAGAGGAGGGGGAGCTTGAAAGCCGCTCCCTCGACCTCCCGCACCAGTCTGGGGACCATATAGCCGGGCAGCGTTTCCCGCAGCTCCACCATCAAGCGCTTGGCCTCTGCTTCGCCAACCTCGAAGTGAGCACTTCCTTCAACCCTGTCCAGCAGATGCAGATAGTAGGGAACGACCCCTGTGGCCAGCAGCGCCTCGCTCAACCTGCCGAGAATATCGGCACGATCGTTCACCCCCTTGAGGAGCACCGACTGATTGAACAGCAGAGCCCCTGTTTGCCGGAGCCGCCGCAAGGCCTGCTCGACCGGGGCGTCCAGTTCGTTGGCGTGGTTGGCGTGAATGACCACCACGCACTGCAGGCGGCTCGTCTCCAGCAGGGCAAGGAGCGGCTCGTTCACACGCTCGGGAAGTACCACGGGTACCCTGGTGTGGATGCGCAGGCGCTCCAGGTGCGGCACGGCCCCGAGCGCCTCGACCAGTTCACTCAGCCGCCCATCATCGAGCAGCAAGGGGTCACCGCCACTGAGGATCACCTCCCGGATTTGGGGGTGCGCCCCCAGGTGGGTCAATGCCGGCTGCCAGTCGTTGCGGCCGGCGTTCTCGTCGGCGTAGGGAAAGTGGCGCCGGAAACAGTAGCGGCAGTGAATGGCACAGGCCCCGGTGGCGATGAGCAGCGCCCGGGCTCGATACTTCTGCAGCACCCCGGGACCTGTGGCCGCATTCAGGTCCCCCACCGGGTCGCGGACGAAGCCGGGGACGATCTCGAGCTCAAGCCCCAGTGGAAGGACCTGGCGCAGCAGGGGATCGGCAGGGTCGCCCTTGGCCATCCGGGCCACGTAGCCTCGGGGCACCCGGAGCGGGAAGCCCCGGGCCGCCTGCCTGGCGCCGCCGAGCCACTCCCGGGGCAGCTCCAGCAGTGCCAGCAGTTCGGCAGGGTCGCGCACGGCGGTGGCGAGGGCATTTTTCCAGTCGGCACTTCGCGGTATCATTACGGTCTTTACAAATCAGCTTTGGAATTTTTTTTCCAGGAAATCGAGAGAACATGGCCACTTACAGCACCAACGAATTCAAGCGCGGCCTCAAGGTGATGATGGATGGGGACCCTTGCGCCATCATTGAAAACGAGTTCGTGAAGCCCGGCAAGGGCCAAGCCTTCAATCGCGTGAAGATCCGCAACCTCAAGAGCGGGCGGGTCATCGAGCGCACCTTCAAGTCCGGTGACTCCATTGAAGCGGCCGACGTGGTCGATACCGAGATGCAGTACCTGTACAACGACGGTGAGGCCTGGTACTTCATGCACCCGGAGACCTTCGAGCAGATCGGCGCCGACGATTCGGCTGTGGGCGATGCCACGCTGTGGCTCAAAGAGCAGGATATCTGCATCGTCACCCTGTGGAATGGCGTGCCCATCGGCGTGACCCCACCCAACCACGTGGTGCTGAAAGTGGTCGAGACCGATCCGGGCGTGCGCGGCGATACGGCCACCGGGGGTACCAAGCCCGCCAAGCTCGAGACCGGTGCGGTGGTGCAGGTGCCGCTGTTCATCGATGTGGATGACATGCTCAAGGTCGATACCCGCAGCGGCGAGTACATCTCCCGCGCCCGCGACTGATCGTGTCCGGAACCGAAGCGTGGCAGCCTTCGGCGCCGCTGGAGCACTTGCGGCTTCGCGCCCGTATCATGGCAGGGATACGGGCGTTTTTCGCTGCGCGCGGGGTGCTCGAGGTGGAGACGCCGATCCTTTCCGCGGCCGCCACCACCGATCCCAACCTGGAGAGCTTTTCCACGGTCTATCGGGGTCCCGGGGCGGCTGAGCCGAAGCGGTATTATCTGCACACTTCCCCCGAGTTTCCCATGAAGCGGTTGCTGGCGGCCGGGAGTGGGCCCATTTACCAGATCTGCAAGGTCTTCCGCCAGGGGGAGCTGGGAGGGCGCCATAATCCCGAGTTCACCATGCTGGAGTGGTACCGGCCGGGGCTCGATCACCTGCAACTGATGGATGAAGTGGAGGCCTTGCTGGGGGAGGTGCTTGGAGATCGCCCCGGACCTGCGGAGCGCTTGAGTCATGCCAATGCCTTCCGGCGCTATGCTGGGGTCGACCCCAATCGCTCCAGCCTCGAGGAGCTGTCCCGGGCCGCCGAGCTGCACGGGGTCGATGCCGAGTTCGGGGGGACCCCCGATCGGGAGCTTTGGCTCGACCTGTTGATGAGCCATGTGGTGGAGCCGAACCTCGGGCGCGGACGGGCCACCTTCATCTACAACTATCCGGCCTCCCAGGCCGCTCTGGCGCGGCTCGGGGTGGACGGTGAGGGCACGGCGGTGGCTGAGCGCTTCGAGGTGTACGTCGACGGCGTGGAGCTCGCCAACGGTTTTCACGAACTGGGCGATGCCCGCGAGCAGCGGCATCGGTTCGAGCGGGACGTTGCGGTGCGCGCCCTTCGGAGGGCCCCCAAGGTCCCCATGGACGAGCGGTTGCTTTCGGCTTTGGCCCACGGCTTGCCGGATAGCGCGGGCGTGGCCCTGGGCATCGACCGCCTGGTGATGCTGGCGGCCGGCGCGGCGCACATCCAGCAGGTGGTGGCCTTTCCCTTTGAGAGGGCCTAGAGCACCAAACAGATAAATCCGACTCAACATGTAGGGTGGATAAGCGCAGCGCATCCACCCATTCGACGCCGCACGGTGGATGCGCTGCGCTTATCCACCCTACCTCGGTTCGCTCCCCCGCCACCTGCGGCGCAATTTGGCTGCGATTGGCGATCTTTTCCGTTTACCTGTTCGGTGCTCTAGGGGAAACGCTGATTGATTCGTCATGCCCGCGAAGCCTGCCCCCGAATGCCTTTATCGGGGGCAGGAGCACCCACCCACCGACCAACGACCACCGACCACCGACCACCGACCAACGACCAACGACCAACGACCAACGACCAACGACCAACGACCAACGACCAACGACCACCGACCAACGACCACCGACCAACGACCAACGACCAACGACCAACGACCAACGACCACCGACCACCGACCACCGACCACCGACCACCGACCACCGACCACCGACCACCGACCACCGACCACCGACCACCGACCACCGACCACCGACCTCGAAAGGGGCTGCGCCTCGCCCCGGCCGCATGCCATAATTCCTGTCATGAAAATGAATACCACCATCAAAGCCCTCGGCATCGCTGTTGTCGCCGCTGTGGCGGGTTTGCTCACCTGGACCTTGGCGCTGCAGCCGGGGCAACCGTTGAAGCCACCGGCCGGGCTGGAGACGACAATCCTGCCGAGGGCGAAGACCCTGGATCCTTTCCAACTGGTGGATTCCGAGGGTCATCCCTTCGGGGTCGAGCGGCTGAAGGGGAAGTGGAGTCTGCTGTTTTTCGGCTATACCCACTGCCCCGACATCTGCCCGACCACGCTGATGACCCTGCGTGGGGTGCGCAACGCCCTGGAGAGCACCCCGGACTACCTTCGCGATGTGCAGTTTCTCTTCGTTTCGGTCGATCCCAAGCGGGATACGCTTGAGCACCTGAGGCAGTATGTCCGCTTCTTCCATCCCGATTTTCTCGGTGCCACCGGTGAGAAGGCGCAGATCGACCAGTTGGTCGCTCAGACCGGCGCGGTCTACATGTTCGATGGGGACACCGAGAGCGACAACTACATCGTCAATCACAGCGCCACCATTCTGCTTGTGGACCCTCAAGGCCGGCTCTATGCCCGTTTTGGCACGCCCCACACCGTGGAGGGGGTGAGCGAGAGCTTCCGGCGGGTGCGCGACTTCCATGGCTGATACCCCAGACGCAGTATCAATGAGCAACCGAATCGACCAGTCACCCAGCGGGATGGACTACCTGAAGGCCTGGCCCCAGTACCTCATGCCCGGCCATCTGCTTTCGCGCCTGATGTTCGCCGCCACGCGCCTGAACATTCCGGCCGTCAAGAACCCCTTCACCGACTGGTTCATCCGCCGCTTCAAGGTTGCGATGGACGAGGCGGCCGAGCCCGATCCGCACGCCTACCCCAATTTCAATGCCTTCTTCACCCGGTCACTGCGTCCGGGCGTGCGCCCGGTGGCGGACGGGGAGGCGGTGGTGGCCTCCCCGGTGGATGCGGTGGTGAGCCAGGCGGGCCCCATCGGGAGTGGGCGCATTTTCCAAGCCAAAAAACACGACTACTCGTTGGTGCAGTTGCTGGGAGGCTCCGAGGAGCGTGCCGCACCTTTTCAGGAGGGGCGTTTCACCACCCTCTACCTCTCGCCCCGGGACTATCACCGTATCCACATGCCGGTGGAGGGGCGTCTGCGGGAGATGATTCATGTGCCGGGACGGCTGTTCAGCGTCAACCCGGCCACCACCCGGGCTATCCCGGGGCTGTTCGCCCGCAATGAGCGGGTTGTCTCCATCTTCGATACTCCACTCGGCCCCATGGCGGTGGTGAAGGTGGGGGCGGTGTTCGTCGGCAGCATCGAGACGGTCTGGGCGGGTGAGGTCACCCCCCCGGCGGGCCGGGTGGTGCGGCGATGGCGCTATGCAGACGAGGAGGTCACCCTCGCCAAGGGGGATGAGCTGGGCCGCTTCAATATGGGTTCCACGGTCATCCTGCTCTTCGGCCCCAACCGCGTGGAGTGGGAGCCGGGGCTGGTCGCTGGCAAGGCGGTGCGCATGGGGGAGCGGATCGCTACCGCCTCCGATTGAGTCCCTGTCGGTTCGCCTTCGGGAAGGTTCTTATGGGAGAGACCGTAAGTTCCTTGAAAGGGCAGGCGCGAGCATCTTCCATCCCGGTCTGCCCGATGGCCGCCACCTGCACGCTCCTGGTGTAAGTGATGGGCTCGCTCCGCCCCTTCGGGCGGAGGGCTTCCGTTATCGGGCTTTTGGCACCTTCGGTATTGGCGGGGCGTTCACGGTGAAGGCGCATGCACCGGATCATGCCTCCACCGGTGTGTCCGGGCGGTTTCCCCACTCGGACCAGGAGCCCTCGTAACCCTTGGCCCGGTACCCGAGCCACTTGAGGACGAACCAGGTGTGCGCGGAGCGGTGGTGGGTCTGACAATAGGCCACCACCGTCTTGTCCCGGGTGATCCCGCGCGCCTCCAACATCTCCCGCATCTCCGTCTCCGGTTTCAGGCGCAGGTTGCGGGCCTGATCCATCAACGCCGTCCACTCGAGGTTTACCGCTCCGGGGATGTGCCCTCCCCGGGCCGCGTAGCGTCGCTCGCCCCGGTACTCCTCGGGGGAGCGGGCATCCAGGAGCACGACCGACGGATCGCCCAAATGGTCAAGAATGAACGCGCGGCGTGCCACCGCCGGGCTGTCCGGCAGGAGTTTCGCGCGATAGTCGGTCGCGGTGATGGCCGGCGTCTCCCGGGTGAGCGAATGCCCCTCGTTGGCCCACGCCTGGAGACCGCCATTGAGGAGGGCGTAGCGGGTGTGTCCGATGGCCTCCAGGGTCCAGAGAAGCCGGGCGGCCTTGCCGCCCCCCTCGTCGTCATAGGCAACCACATGGGTTTCGGGGGTTAGCCCAAGGGCGGAGAAAAGCTGGCTCAGCCGCGCCTCGTCCGGCAGAAGGCCCCCGGTTGGCGGGCGCGAGTCGATCAGTTGTGCGTAGTCCAGGTAAACGGCACCGGGGATGTGCAGCTGGGCATAGGTCTGCCCCTTGCCGAGATCCACCACCCGAAGCCCGGGAGAGCCCAGCCGTTGCTCCAGCGACTGCGGTTCGATGAGCTCCTCGATCTCTCTTTCCATTGCATTCCCCCCCGCTTTTTCTCGCAACATAGCATGGGTCGGGCGGATTGCCGATTCGCCACCTTCTGCGGGGCCACTCGGCGCCCTTGCAACGGTCCCTGGTGAGAGTTGCGCAGCTAGAGCACCGAACAGGTAAACCGAAAGATCGCCAATCGCAGCCAAGTTGCGCCGCAGGTGGCGGGGGCAGCGAACCGGGTAGATAAGCGCAGCGCATCCACCGTGCGGCGTCGAATTGGTGTCGAATTGGTGGATGCGCTGCGCTTATCCACCCTACATGTTGGGCGCGTCGGACTTATCTGTTCGGTGCTCCAGCGCAGAGGGAGATTCATTCGGAATTCAGTCTCACCTCTCCTTTCCAGACACTGTGCATCAGGTTGTTCTTGCCACTTTTCTTCACGGCGTACATGAGCGCGTCGGCATGTTCGAGCATCTGGGCGACGTCGCGGGGGGGGACCTGGTAGGTGACCATGCCGATGCTCACGGTCACCGGCCAGCCCGCTTCCTGCATGCGCTCATTGAGCATGCGGCGCAGGCTTTCGATGGCCTCTCGGGAGGCCTGTTCGCCGGTCTCGATGAACAGCAGGGCGAACTCATCGCCGCCGAGTCGCGCCACGATGTCGATCTTGCGGGTATGGGCTTGCATGGTGCGCACCACTTCGCAAAGCAGTTCGTCTCCCGTGCCGTGCCCGAAGGTGTCGTTGACTGCCTTGAAGTTGTCCAGATCCAGATAGGCGAGGGTGAAGGGGTGGCCGAAGCGGCGCGAACGCTCGATCTCCCGGGCCGCATGCTGGTAGAAGCAGCGGAAGTTGCAGGCTCCCGTGAGCGGGTCCGAATCGGCCGCCTGGCGCTCCTTGGTCAACTGGCTCCGGAAGGCCGCCAGCAGGTAGGCAATCAGCAGAAAGGTGGCGAGTCGGGTGGCGGTGTTCCAGTAGGCGAGGTAGGGGTGGGTGTGCGTCCGCCCTGCGGCCGCGCCGCTGGCATACCAGACGGCGGCGGCAAGCAGTGAGAGCGCGAAGGCCATGGAGCGGGGGCCCCGCCAGGCGGCGAGGGCGATGGGCAGCACGTAGAAGATGGCCGAAGAGACCTCCGGTCCCGCCAGGTAGTCGAGGAAGCCGATGACCAGCGTAAGCCCGATGGCGACCAGCAGAGCGGCGGTCGGCGAGAGGTGCTCCAACCGCTCCGCGGCGGATCGCGCCGGCTGCTTGGCGCCCATCGTCAGGGGGGCGTCCCCAGTTGCCGCTCCGCCTCCAGCACCACCTTGGTCATGGCGAGTACACTGTCGGGATTGAGCGAGATGGATTCGATACCCCGCTCCACCAACCAGCGGGTGATCTCCGGGAAATCGGAGGGGGCCTGACCGCAGATCCCCACATATTTGCCGCTGCGGCGGCATGCCTCGATGGCCATGCCCATGAGCATGAGCACCGCCTCATCGCGCTCATCCACGCCGGTGATGAGGCCGGAGTCCCGGTCGACCCCCAGGGTCAGTTGGGTGAGGTCATTGGAACCGATGGAGAAGCCGTCAAAGTGCTCGAGGAAGCGATCGGCCAGCAGGGCGTTGGCGGGGATTTCGCACATCAGGTACACCTTCAGCCCCCCCTCACCCCGTTTCAAGCCATGCTCGGCCATGAGCGACTGGACCCGCAAGGCCTCCTCGACGCTGCGCACGAACGGGATCATTACCGCGGTGTTGTCGAGGCCCATGGTTTCCCGGACGTGTCGGATCGCTTCGCACTCCATGGCGAAGCACGCCATGAATGCCTCCGAGGGGTAACGGAAGGCACCGCGAAAGCCGATCATGGGATTCTCCTCCTTGGGCTCGAACTGGCTGCCGCCGATCAGGGATGCGTACTCGTTGGATTTGAAGTCGGAGAACCGCACGATGATCGGGCGCGGGTAGAAGGACGCAGCGATGGTGCCGATGCCCTCGGCCAGCTTCTCCACATAGAAGCTGCGCCGGTCCGGATAGCCGGCCGTCAGCCGGAGGATTTCGGTGCGGGTCGTCACGTCGAGCTGATCATAGTCGAGCAGGGCCCGGGGGTGGATGCGGATGGTGTCGTTGATGATGAACTCCAGGCGGGCGAGCCCGACTCCCTCCACCGGCAGCCGGGAGACCTCGAAGGCTTGGTCGGGGTTGGCCAGATTCACCATCAGCTTGGTACGGGGATGTTCGAGGGTGCTGAGGTCGACCCGCTCGCGGCGATAGCTCTGGATTCCGGCATAGATGTAACCGGTGTCGCCCTCGGCACAGGAGACGGTCACCTCCCGTCCGCTGTCGATGCGGTGGGTGGCGTCGCCAGTGCCGACGATGGCGGGGATCCCCAGCTCACGGGCGACGATGGCGGCGTGGCAGGTCCGCCCGCCCCGATTGGTGACGATGGCGGCGGCGATCTTCATCACCGGCTCCCAGTCGGGGTCGGTGATGTCGGTCACCAGCACCTCGCCCGGTTCCAGTTCGTTCATGTGGGCCGCCTCGAGGATGACCCGGGCCGGGCCGGCGGCAATCTTCTGCCCGACGCTCTTGCCGATGGCAAGAATCTCCCCCCGCGTCTGCAGGTGAAACACCTCCTGGTAAGCGGTATCGAGATTGGCCTGGACCGTCTCGGGGCGGGCCTGGACGATGAACAGCTCACCGCTCTTGCCGTCCTTGGCCCACTCGATGTCCATGGGGCGCCCGTAGTGATCCTCGATGGCGAGTGCCGCGCGCGCCAACTCCAGCACCTCCTCATCATCAATGGAGAAGTGCGTGCGCTCCTCCCGGCTGACGTGCACATTGCGGGTGGAGAGGCCAGCCATGGGATCGGAGGTGTAGACCATCTTGAGGGCCTTGTCCCCCATGCGCCGCTTGAGAATGGGACGCTTGCCGCTGCGCAAGGTGGGCTTGAAGACGTAGAACTCGTCGGGGTTGACACTCCCCTGCACCACGTTCTCGCCTAGGCCGTAGGCGGAGGTGATGAAGACCACGTCACGGAAGCCGCTCTCGGTGTCTAGCGTGAAGATCACCCCCGCGGCGCCGAGATCGGAGCGCACCATCCGCTGCACACCGATGGAGAGGGCTACGCTCATGTGGGCGAATCCCTTGTCCACCCGATACGAGATGGCGCGATCGGTAAAGAGGGAGGCGAACACCTGCTTGCAGGTGGCGAGCAGATTGTTGATGCCGCGGATGTTGAGGTAGGTCTCCTGCTGCCCGGCGAAGGAGGCGGTGGGCAGATCCTCAGCCGTGGCCGAGCTGCGCACCGCCACATCGGGATTGGGCCCGGCCTCCTGCTCCAGATCCTTGTAGGCCTGGCGGATCTCGGTGGCCAGTTCCGCGGGCATCTCCGCATGGGAGATCCATTCGCGGATGCGGGCGCCGGCCCGCGATAGCGCCTTCACGTCGCGGGTGTCAAGCCCCTCCAGCTCCGCGGCAATGCGGTCCCTCAGGCGGTTGTGTTCGATATAGTGGCGGTAGGCCTCGGCCGTGGTGGCGAATCCGTTGGGGACCTTCACCCCCTGTTCGGACAGGGCGCTGTACATCTCTCCCAGGGAGGCGTTCTTGCCGCCAACGAGGGACACATCCTCCACCCGCAACTCGGCAAACCGTTTGATATAGCGCATGACACCCCCTGGTGTTGAGCGAGCGCCCAAACCGCGCACTCGTCTCTTGAGTGCCGTGGCTTGGCCGCCGCATGGCCCGAACCTTGACGGGGTGAAACCGTTTGCTACCTGCCCCATCAACTATTATTTTAGGAACTTCCGCGGCGGCGTCGCTTGCCCGATTGCCGATACTGCGCATACTCCATGGATCAAGGGACAACATAAAAGGGGCCGCTCATGGCAGTGAACTACGCCCAGGAAATTCCGAAATTTGTTTACGACTTCGAAGAGGGGGATGGCAAGAACAAGAAGCTCCTCGGCGGCAAGGGGGCCAATCTCTGCGAGATGACGCAGATCGGGCTGAACGTGCCGCCCGGGTTCGTCATCTCCACCGAGGCCTGCCTCACCTACCTCGACAGCCCCAAGCGGGAACCGCCTCCCGGGTTGATGGATGAGGTCCGCGCCCACATCAGCGAGGTCGAGAAGAAGACCGGCAAGACCTTCGGTGGGGCGGACAACCCGCTGCTGGTGTCGGTACGCTCCGGCTCTGCCATGTCCATGCCCGGGATGATGGACACCATCCTCAATCTGGGACTCAATAGCCAGACGCTGGCGGGGCTGATCAAGCAGACCGGCAACGAGCGCTTCGGCTACGATGCCTACCGGCGCTTCATCCAGCTGTTCGGCAAGATCGCCCTCGGCATCTCCGATGAGTATTTCGACGAACACTTCGAGGCGGTCAAGCGTCGCGTCGGTGTGGCCGTGGACGTGGGGCTCTCGGCGCAGGACCTGAAGGAGATCAGCGATCTCTTCCTGCAGACGGTGCAGGAGCAAAGTGGCAAGCCCTTCCCCGAAGACCCCTACGAACAGCTGGAGTTGGCCATCCGGGCTGTGTTCAACTCCTGGATGGGCAAGCGGGCGGTGGACTACCGGCGCGAATTCCATATCACCCCCGAAATGGCCAACGGCACGGCGGTGAACGTGGTGGCCATGGTGTTCGGCAACCTGGGCAACGACTCGGCCACCGGGGTGGCCTTCACCCGCAGTCCCGCCGACGGCGAGAATGTGCTGTTTGGCGAGTACCTGGTCAACGCTCAGGGCGAGGATGTGGTGGCCGGCATTCGCACCCCCAAGCCCATTGCCGAACTGCGCAACGAAATGCCCGACCTCTACCGTCAGCTGGAGGACCTGCGCAACCGGCTGGAGGGGCATTACCGGGAGGTGCAGGATTTCGAATTCACCATCGAGCGTGGCACCCTCTATTGCCTGCAGACCCGCAACGGCAAGATGAATGCCCAGGCGATGGTGCGCACCTCGGTGGAGATGGCCCACGAGGGGCTGATCGACAAGGCCCAGGCACTGCTGCGCATCAATCCCGAGTTGCTGGAGCAGCTGCTTTTTCCGCGTCTTGACCCGACGTACAAGGGCAAACCCATGTCCCAGGGGATGGGGGCCTCTCCAGGCGCCTCCTCGGGCAAGATCGTCTTCGACGCAGACACCGCCGAGAACCAGGGCAAGCTGGGGGAGAAGGTGATCCTGGTGCGCGAGGAGACCAAGCCGGAGGACATCCACGGCTTCTTCGCCGCCCAGGGGATCCTCACCAGCCGTGGCGGCAAGACCTCCCACGCGGCGGTGGTGGCCCGCGGCATGGGCAAGCCCTGCGTGGTGGGGGCCGAGGGGATTCACGTGGATGTGAAGGCGCGCACCGCCGCCATCGGCGAGCGGGTGCTGCACGAGGGGGAGATGATCACCATCGACGGGGGCACCGGCGATGTCTACCTGGGTAGCATCCCCACCGTGGAGCCGGAATTCAGCGACGAGCTGGCCACCCTGCTGTCGTGGGCGGACGAAGTGGCCGACCTCAAGGTGATGGCCAATGCCGACACCCCCGGCGATGCGCAGCGCGCCTCCAAGTACGGGGCCATGGGGATCGGGCTGTGCCGTACCGAACGCATGTTCAACGCCTCCGATCGCCTGCCCCTGGTGGTGGACATGATCCTCTCCGACACCACCGAGGATCGCGAAAAGGCGCTGGATCGCCTCCTGCCGCTGCAGCGGGGCGATTTCAAGGAGATCTTCAAGGTGATGGCGCCGCGCCCGGTGACGGTGCGTCTGCTCGACCCGCCCATTCACGAATTCCTCCCCTCCGAGCAGCGGCTGCTGGAGGAGATCGCCAACCTCAAGCACCTGCGCGAGTCGGTGCGCGGGGTGGAGGCGCTGGCCACCACCCTGAGGACGCTCCAGCCGGAGCGGGCCGGGGAGGTGGGGACGGAGCGGCTCGGCGTGCTGGGCGACAGCCACCTGGTGGACGAGGTGCTGGCCCGCACCGAGGCGATGTTGGTGAAGGTGCGCCAGCTCCACGAAGTGAATCCCATGCTGGGTCACCGCGGGGTGCGTCTCGGGATCACCTACCCCGAGATCTACCGGATGCAGATCCGCGCCCTGCTGGAGGCGGTGGCCGAGTGCGTGAAAGAGGGGGTGGACATCCACCCGGAGATCATGGTGCCCCAGGTCTCCACCGCCGCGGAACTGCGCATGGTGAAGAGCTATGTGGAGGAGATCCGAGCGGAGGTGGAGGGGCGCTACGGGGTCAAGCTGCCGTTCAAGTTCGGCACCATGATCGAGGTGGTGCGGGCCTGTCTGCGGGCGGGCAGCCTGGCCGACGAGGCGGAGTTCTTCTCCTTCGGCACCAACGACCTCACCCAGGCCACCTTCTCCTTCTCCCGGGAGGATGCGGAGAACAAGTTTCTGCCCTTCTACAACGAGAAGGACATCCTGCACCACAACCCCTTCGAGGTGCTGGATGTGAAGGGGGTGGGGCGGCTCATGTGGATCGCCGTGGACTGGGGCCGCAAGGCCCGTCCCGGCCTGAAGGTGGGGATCTGTGGCGAGCAGGGCGGCCACCCCGAGTCCATCCGCTTCTGCCACCACATCAATCTGAGTTACGTCTCCTGCTCCTCGCCGCGTGTGCCCATCGCCCGTCTGGCGGCGGCGCATGCGAAGCTGAAGGAGAAGGAGTACGAGTGGTGAGGTGAAACCGGGGATCAGGGAGCCAGGAGCTCAGGCTGAACGCCCCCGGATCCGGCTCTCTGATCTCCCATCCTGCTTGCTTAGGCGGGTGCCCCGGACCCAACCCGCCGGCCCGCACCCACATGCTGAAGCAGCCTGACGGGAAAAACGTCAGGTAAGCCGTCCATCTAGCGGTGGATAAGCGCAGCGCATCCACCAGCCACGTTCCCAGGGTGAACGCATACTTACATTACGGCCGTGCTGTGAGCGATGTACGTCCTTGAAAGCAGGTGCGCTGTGAATACATCCATGTACGCTCGACGGCCGCGTCCATGCGGCCGACGACCTGCTTTCAAGGACTTACATCGCTCTTGGGTAAGTATGCGTTTACCCTGGCCACGTTCCTTCCTCGGTGGATGCGCTGCGCTTATCCACCCTCTCACTGGCTGACTCCTGACCCTCTGCTCAGGTCACCACCGACGGTTCGGTGCGCCCGGTGCGCTGCTGCAGCTCCGAGAGCTCCCGCGAAAGGGCGATGAGGTCCGCCAGGGCCTCCTGCGGGTCCTGGTCCAGGCCGGTCGGGTCGGCCTCGTAGCTCTCGATGTAGATCCGCAGGGTGGCCCCCACCGTGCCGGTGCCGGAGAGGCGGTAGACCACCCGGGCGCCGTCCTCGAAACCCACCCGAATTCCCTGGTTGTGGCTGACGCTGCCGTCAATCGGGTCGGTGTAACTGAAGTCGTCGGCGAAGGCGACGGTGCGCCCGGCCAGTACCTTCCCCGGCAGTCCCGCGAACTGACCCCGCAGAAAATCCATCACCCCCTTGGCCGCTTCGGCATCCACCTCTTCATAATCGTGGCGGGTGTAGAAATTGCGCCCGTAGGTCTTCCAGTGATCGCGCACGATCTGCTCCACGGACTCCCCCGGCCGGGCGGCCAGCACATTCAGCCAGCACAGCACCGCCCACAGCCCATCCTTCTCCCGCACGTGGTCTGAGCTGGTGCCGAAGCTCTCCTCCCCGCAGAAGGTGATGCGGCCGGCATCCAGCAGGTTGCCGAAGAACTTCCACCCGGTGGGGGTCTCGAAGCACTCGATGCCGAGCTTCGCGGCCACCCGATCCACGGCCATGGAGGTGGGCATGGAGCGGGCCACACCCTTGAGGCGCCCACGGTAGCCGGGGATCTGCTCGGCATTGGCGGCCAACACCGCCAGGCTGTCCGAGGGGGTGACGAAGAAGCCGCGGCCCAGGATCATGTTGCGGTCGCCGTCGCCGTCGGAGGCGGCGCCGAAGTCCGGCGCATCTTCGCCGTACAGCTCGGCCACCAGTGTCTTGGCATGGGCGAGGTTGGGATCGGGGTGGCAACCGCCGAAGTCGGGGAGGGGCTCGCCCCGCTGCACCGTCCCTTCGGGGGCGCCGAGGCGGCGCTCAATGATCTCCTTGGCGTAGGGGCCGGTGATGGCGTTCATGGCGTCGAAGCGCATGCGAAAGCCGGAGGCGAACAGATTGCGAATGGCGGGGAAGTCGAACAGCTGTTCCATCAGCTCGGCGTAATCGGCCACCGGGTCGATCACCTGTACCTCCATGGTTCCGAGGGTGCAGGTGCCCGGGGCGTCCAGGGCCAGGTCGGCCGTGTCGGCCACGCGGTACGCCCCAATCTCCCGAGTGCGGGCGTAGATGGCCTCGGTCACCGACTCGGGAGCCGGGCCGCCGTTGGCGATGTTGAACTTGATGCCGAAGTCGCCGTCGGGACCACCGGGGTTGTGGCTGGCGGAGAGGACGATGCCGCCCTGGGTACGATGCTTGCGGATCACCGCCGAGACCGCGGGGGTGGAGAGGAGCCCACCGCGGCCCACCAGGACCCGGGCCACGCCGTTGGCGGCGGCCATGCGCAGGATGGTCTGAATGGCTTCGCGGTTGTAGAAGCGGCCGTCGCCCCCCACCACCAGGGTGCCCCCCTGCAGGTCGGACTGGACGTCGAAAATGGCCTGGACGAAGTTCTCCAGGTAGTGGGGCTGCTGAAAGACAGTGACCTTTTTGCGCAGCCCGGAGGTGCCCGGGCGCTGATCCTGGAACGGTTGGGTCGTGACGGTGCAAATTTCCATGGGTTCCTCTATTTCTTGTTTTTCGCCGTGCAACTGCAAGCGCAAAGGATAGGCGCTGGCGTCGATGGATACTACCGTTTCATCGCAAACCGACTGATTTGCTTGGGTTTAGCCCCGGGGCGGGCGGTTGTCGAACGCTTGAAAGTCGATGGCAATGCCCCCACGTTGTGCCACTGTATTGTGAATGGCTGATGACCAGGAGAGAGCCACACCATGAGCGTTGATGCACACAAGGAGACCCTTGGTTTCGAGGCGGAGGTCAAACAGATCCTCCACCTGATGATCCATTCTCTCTATTCCAACAAGGAGATCTTCCTCCGCGAACTCATCTCCAACGCCTCCGACGCCTGCGACAAGCTGCGCTTCGAGGGGCTCTCGGACGATGCCCTCTATGAGGGGGACAACGATCTCAAGATTTGGGTGAGCTTCGACAAGGAGGCGCGCACCGTCACCGTCCGGGACAACGGCATCGGCATGAGCCGCCAGGAGGTGGTGGAGAACCTCGGCACCATCGCCCGCTCCGGCACCCGGCAATTCCTGGAGGCGTTGAGCGGCGATCAGGCCAAGGACGCCCACCTTATCGGCCAGTTCGGGGTCGGTTTCTACTCCTCTTTCATCGTGGCCGATCGGGTCACGGTCACCACCCGCCGCGCCGGCCTCACCGCCGAACACGGGGTCCGCTGGGAGTCCTCCGGCGAGGGGGAGTACTCCCTCGAGACGGTGGAGGCTCCGCGGCGCGGCACCGAGGTGGTGCTGCACCTGCGCGAAGGGGAGGACGACTTCCTCGACGGCTGGCGCCTGCGCTCCATCATCCGCAAGTACTCCGACCACATCACTCTGCCCATCGTCATGACCAAGGAGGTCTTCGGCGAGGAGGCGGAGCAGCAGGAGCCCGAGGAGGAGACCGTCAACAAGGCCTCGGCGCTGTGGGCAAGGTCCAAGTCGGAGGTCTCCGAAGAGGAGTACAACGAGTTCTACAAGCACGTGGCCCACGACTTCGAGGAGCCGCTGGCCCATGTCCACTCCAAGGTGGAGGGCAAGCTGGAGTACACCTCGCTGCTCTATCTCCCCAAGCGCGCCCCCTTCGACCTGTGGGACCGAGAACGGCGCCAGGGGATCAAGCTCTATGTCCGTCGGGTGTTCATCATGGATGATGCCGAGCACCTGATGCCCACCTACCTGCGCTTCGTGCGGGGGGTGATCGACTCCAACGATCTGCCGCTGAACGTCTCCCGCGAGATCCTCCAGCACAACAAGGCCATCGACAGCATGCGCGCCGGTTCGGTGAAAAAGGTGCTGGGCCTGCTGGAGGAGATGGCGAAGAACGAGCCGGAGAAGTACGCCGGTTTCTGGAAGGATTTCGGCAAGGTGATGAAGGAGGGGCCGGCCGAGGACTTTGCCAACCGCGAGCAGATCGCCCGCCTGCTGCGCTTCGCCTCCACCCACACCGACAGCGAGGAGCAGAGCGTCTCCCTGGCGGACTATGTGGGTCGCATGAAGGAGGGGCAGGAGGCCATCTACTACATCACCGCCGACACCTTCGCCGCCGCCAGGCACAGCCCCCACCTGGAGATCTTCCGCAAGAAGGGCATTGAAGTGATTTTGCTCCATGAGCGGGTGGACGAGTGGCTGGTCTCCTCACTCACCGAGTTCGACGGCAAGCCGTTGCGCTCCGTCACCAAGGGGCAGCTGGACCTCGGCAAGCTGGAGGACGAGGAGGAGAAGAAGGAGAAGGAGCAGGCTGCCAAGGACTTCGACGATCTCATCAACCGGGTGAAGGAGGCCCTGGGCGAACAGGTGAAGGAGGTGCGCATCACCCACCGTCTCACCTCCTCCCCCGCCTGCCTGGTGGCCGATGAGCACGACATGAGCGCCAACCTGGAGCGGATTCTCAAATCGGTGGGGCAGAACGTGCCGGGCAGCAAGCCCATCCTGGAGCTCAATCCGGAGCACCCGCTGGTTCGCCGCCTGAAGGAGGAATCCGACGAGAGCCGCTTCGCCGACTGGAGTGAGCTGCTGTTCGGCCAGGCCCTGCTGGCCGAGGGTGGGCAGTTGGAAGACCCGGCCACCTTCGTGGGGCGGCTGAACAAGGTGCTGCTGGAGTTGGCGCCCTAGGAGCGGATCGGGGAGGGCACGCAGTGCCTGGCCCGCGTGATGCCCCGGGTACGGCGTTGATCTCCCCCGATGCTCAAAGTGTATGCAGCAAGGGCGGGGGCCGCTTCGGCTCACCGCCCTTGTGGCCTTCCGAGTTCCCTTGCAGGTTCATCCGCAACGCGGCCGCCTTGAGCGCCGCCTGCCCATGCCATGAGAGCGACCGTGGTCAGGGGCCAGGAAAATCTCCTCGCCACTCGTCACTCGCCACTGGTTTTCACGCCCTGAATCGCCCCATCAGGCTCTGCAGCTGTTCGGCCAGCTGCGCCAGCTGCTCGCTGGCGGTGGCGGTCTGCTGGGCCCCTTGAGCCGTGCTTTGGGCCACATCGCTGATGGTGCTGATCTTGCGGTTGATCTCCTCCGCCACCGCGCTTTGCTCCTCGGCGGCACTGGCGATTTGAGCGTTCATGTCGTTGATCGTGGTCACCGAGCGGGTGATGGAGTCCAGGGAGGTGCCCGCCTGGGCGGCCTGCTCCACCCCCACCTGGGCACGGGAGCGGCTCGTCTCCATGGCCTTCACCGCATCCCGCGCACCATTCTGGAGGCGCTCGATCATTCCCTGGATCTCCTGGGTGGACTGCTGGGTCCGCGAGGCGAGGGTGCGGACCTCATCGGCCACTACGGCGAACCCGCGTCCCTGCTCACCGGCCCGTGCCGCCTCGATGGCGGCGTTGAGCGCCAGTAGATTGGTCTGCTCGGCAATGCCGCGGATCACATCGAGCACGGTGCCGATCTCTTCGCTGTCCTGCTCCAGCTTCTGGATCACCTGCGCGGCCCGTTCCACCTCGGTGGCGAGCACGTCGATCGCCTCGATGGTCTGGGCGACCACCCGCTTGCCGGTATCCGCCTCCTCATCGGCCTTGTGGGCCGCACCTGCAGCGGAGTTGGCGTTGTGCGCCACCTCCTGCACCGTCGCGGTCATTTCGTGCATGGCGGTGGCCACCTGCTCGATCTCCGACTGTTGCTGCCGGATGCCGGCACTGGTCTCTTCGGTGACGGCGGAGGTCTCCTCGGCAGCACTGGTCAGCTGAGTGGTGGCCGCGGAGAGTTCATGGATGACGGTGTGGAACTTCTCGCCGAGGGTATTGAAGGAGCGGGCGATGTGCCCCAACTCATCCTTGCCCTTGTAGGCCACGCGGGCGGTCAGATCGCCGCCGGCCATGGAGTCGCTGGCCTTCTCCAATTCGTGTACCGCGAGATCGATCCCCCGAATCGTGGCCCAGGCGAGCAGTGCGCTGAGTCCGATGCCGAGCACCAGCAGCGTCGTGGAGATCATTTCAAGGCGATGTTCGGTGGCAAGGGCAGCGCTGTGCTCGGTTCGGGCGTGTTCCAGCTGGTAGCTTACCAGCGCCTTGGCAGCTTCCATGGCGGGCTGAAATGCCGGGTTCACCCGAGTGAGCAGCACGCGGTTGGCCTCGTAGTACTCTCCCTTGAGCAACAGCTCTCGCACGGGAAAACAGCCCTCCTCGAACAGCACCTTGCGTGCCTGTGCAAAACGGTTCGCCAGCTGCCGCTCCTCGTCGCTCTCGACCTGTGCGATGTACTCCCTCCACAGGCGATCCACCTCCGCCGCGCTGTTGGTGACGACATCGGTGTGCATGGAGAGGGGGTGGTCGTGCATCTTCGCGAAATCCGAATTCGGCTCGTGCTGGAGGCCCCCGTACAGATGAATTCGACTCTCCTGCATCAGGCCGATGATCTCGCTCACGAAACTGGTCGGAACGAGACGGTTCTCATAGACCCGATCCAGGGCTTCGGCCCCACGTTGGGTACCGCTGAGTCCCATCAGACCGATGGTCACCATCAGGAGGGCGGTGACCCCCACCAGGATCAATAGACGCGCCTTGATGGTCATGTCGTTGAGGAGGTTCATGGAAGCACTACCTTTTCATTAGGGGTACGAACGCCGGGATGTGCGGCTGTATCGGCACTCTAGGTTATTTCCTTAAGGCCTTTTTGCGTCTTTGCTGGGCGGGTCCGTGTGGCGGGAGCAGGCGACCGGCTCCGCCCGCGCCGATGGTTTGGGGGCGCGCGCGAATTCCGCTACACTGGCTGCCTGGCCGTTGACGGGATTGCATGACGTGGTTTCAGCCGTTGTCGTTTACAAATCATGGGGGATCTGCACGGATTGCGGCTATGAAGGGGTCCTCGAATACCGTCACGTGGCGGGGGAGGTCTATGACGACGAAGCGGCCCTCGGGGTCATGCTGCTTCAGCGCTGCCCCGCCTGCGACATCGCCGAGCACGCCCTGATGCCCATGGATTTCTATCGCGAGCTCCTTGCCGAGGCCACCACGGAGGGCTCGGGCCCGTGAGCGAGGAGGAGAAGGTGCGTCTCGACAAATGGCTGTGGGCGGCCCGGTTCTTCAAGACCCGGGCACTGGCGACCGACGCCATCAACGGCGGACATGTCAAGGTGAACGGGGCCCGCCCCAAGCCCTCGCGCCCCCTGCATCTGGGGGAGGAGATCACCATCCGCAAGGGCCCCTGTGAATTCGTGGTCACGGTGCGGGAGCTCTCGACCAGGCGTGGACCCGCCACGGAGGCAGCACGCCTCTACGAGGAGAGCGAGGCGAGTCGGGCGGCCCGGGAGCGCCTCGCCGAGGAGCAACGGCTGCGGGTCGCCTCCGGCCCCAGCCCCGAACGGCGCCCCGACAAGCGCCAGCGCCGGCACATCATCCGCTTTTCGGAAAAAAACAGCTGAGGACCGGACCCCCACGGCTTAGTGTGCAATAATGGGAAACAAAGCAGGCTTCGCGCCTGCTTTGCTTTTATTGGAACCGAGGCGGATATGGGGCCCCATACCCGGCCTGGACTGAAGATGCTAGGAGAACGACATGGCCACAGTAGATCTGACCAAAGAGAATTTCGAGCAGACCGTACAGAACAGTGATTTCGTCTTTGTGGACTTCTGGGCCACCTGGTGCGGTCCCTGCCAGTCTTTCGGGCCGATCTTCGAAGCTGCCTCCGAAAAGCATCCGGACATCGTGTTTGGCAAGGTGAACACCGAAGAGCAGCAGGAACTGGCCGCCCACTTCCAGGTTCGCTCCATCCCCACGCTGATGATCCTGCGGGATCAAATCGTCGTCTTCGCGCAGCCCGGTGCCCTGCAGGCCTCCCAGTTGGAAGAGCTGATTGGCAAGGCGCGGGAGCTGGACATGGATGAGGTGCGCCGCCAGATCGCCGAGCAGGAAGGCGGGCAGGCCTGAAATGGCGAGGCCGCAGACGCCCATCATTGCGGCGGATGCCATCATTGAGCTGGCCGACCGTCCGGGTCGGCCGGTCGTGCTTATCGACCGGGCCAATCCCCCCCACGGCTGGGCCATTCCCGGCGGTTTCGTGGATGTGGGGGAGAGCGTGGAACACGCCGCCATCCGCGAGGCCCGGGAGGAGACGGGGCTGCAGATCACCCTTAAGGCGCTGCTCGGCCTCTATTCCGATCCCTCCCGCGATCCGCGAGGGCACACGGTCAGTGCCGTCTACGTGGCCGAGGCGGTCGGCACGCCCGTGGCCATGGACGACGCCAGGCACCTGGATGTGTTCGACCCCGCCAATCCGCCCGCCCCGCTGGCCTTCGACCACGCCCTGATCCTCCAGGACTACCTGCGCTTTCGCACCACCGGCGAGACGGCGCCCCCACGGCTGGCCTGAGGCGCTCTCCCGGCGGTCTCGGCGGGGGCCTGCCGCACACTCGCACGCAAGCATTCCGCCGAGCCCGAGCCCGTGGGGAGGATTGATCCGCATGCGCCCCGCCGGGTGGTGGCGATCGAACCATCCCCACCGAGGTGTTCCAAACCGCTCCCCAGTCTCACTCGCAGACTCTCGCCCGGCCCGGTCAGCGAGTTTTCTTCGCTTGCTGTTGGCGGCGCGGTTCTTGGTACCATCTCCCCCCATCCCCACGGTCGCCAGGTGAGAAACCCGGGAACCCTTGAGATTTCGCAAACCTGACAACAATGATAAGCTATTCCCTGTTAGCCCTTAGCCGTCTTCGGGAGTCTTCATGCGTCCAGCCCACGTCTCCAACGTCCTCGAGCGCGAATTTCTGAGCACCCGCGAGGGGCATCACACGCCAGTCATGCTGTGGGGCCCCCCGGGGGTCGGCAAATCGCAAATGGTGGCCCAAGTGGGGCAGCGCCACGGCGTGCCCGTCATCGATGTCCGCCTCTCCCAGATGGAGCCCAGTGACCTGCGGGGTATTCCGTTCCGTGTGGACGGCTACGTGGAGTGGGCGGTACCGGCGATGCTCCCGGATGGCGGGCGCCATGGCCCCGAAGGCATTCTGTTTCTGGACGAGATCACCTCGGCGCCCCCGAGCGTCTCCGCGGCGGCCTATCAGCTCATCCTCGACCGGCGGTTGGGCGAATACCGGGTGCCCGATGGGTGGGCCATCTTCGCTGCGGGCAACCGCCAGGGGGATCGCGGCGTCACCTACACCATGCCGGCCCCGCTGGCCAACCGCTTCGCCCACTTCGAAGTGGAAACCCATCTGGACGACTGGGTCTCCTGGGCCTACGCCAGCGGCATCGATGAGCGGGTGATCGCCTTCCTGCGCTTCCGTCCGGAACTGCTGTTCGACTTCGATCCCGCCCACAACCCGGTGGCCTTCCCCTCGCCGCGCTCCTGGGAGTTCGCCCATCGGGCCTTGCAGAAGTTCGGCGAGATCCCCGACCTGCTGGTGGATTCGCTGCAGGCGTGCGTGGGGCCGGCCGCCGGCATCGAGCTGGGGGCGTTCATCCGCAACATGGACAACCTGCCTGATCTCGACGCCATCATCCGCGGCGATGCCGTCACCGTGCCACGGGAGATCGATCTGCAGTATGCGGTGGCCTCGGCCCTGGTGGGGCGTGCCCTGCGTGCCAAGAACCGGGGGGAGGGCAAGGCGGTCTATGGCCCCATCCTCAATTACGCCGCGCGGTTCCCGCAACGCGAAATGGGGGTGATGCTGGTCTCCGACATGCACCGGGCGGTGGGGCAGGAGATCTTCGGCATTCCGGAGTTCATGCCGTGGGCCCAGGCGGTGGCGGATGTGATGTTGTATGAGTAGGGTGAGGATGCGAGAGAGACGAGGAGGGGCGGACGGGGTGGCGACATCCAGCCGATGCACCTCGCGCGCGCTCCAGCCCCCCTTGGATCTTGTGCCCCGCTTGAAACTGCGGGGTCTGCCTTTATGACCCTCGAGACGAAACTGAGCGCGGCGCGTACCCGGCTCATCCTCGACAAGCCCTTTCTCGGGGCCCTGGTGCTGCGCCTGCCGATGATTGCGGCCGATTCCAGCTGGTGCAAGACCACCGCCACGGACGCACGCTCGTTTTACTACAACCCCGGGTACATCGCAGCGCTATCGGTGGAGCAGGTGCAGTTTGTGCTCGCGCACGAGGCGCTGCACTGCGCCCTTTCCCACTTTGCCCGACGCCAGCATCGGCAGAAGCGCCGCTGGGACCTCGCCTGTGATCTGGCGGTGAACCCGCTGCTCATCGCGGAAGGACTCACGCCCACGCCGGAGGCGCTCTATCTTCGTGAATACGAGGGGATGACGGCGGAGGAGATCTACCCGTGCCTGGGGGAGGATGAGGATCTCGAGCCTCAGGATGACCACCTCTACGACGAGGAAGAGACCAGTGAAGGGGGGAGCCGCGGGGGGGGCGGCTCCCACGACAGCGACCAGAAGGGGAGTGGGGGTGGCAGCCAGCAACAGCAGCGGGATGAAGGCAAGGGGGGGCAGCGGGAAGCCGGCGAGAAGCCCCAGGAGAGTGCCGGCGCCGGCAAGCCGCCGCCCTTGAGTGCGGAAGAGCGGGATCAGCTTGCCACCCGCTGGCGCCAGCACATGGCCGGTGCCGCTCAGCAGGCAATGCAGGCGGGCAAGCTGGGCGGTGCGCTCGCGCGGATGATCGACCACTTGCTGCAGCCGCAGCTTCCCTGGCGCATGCTGTTGGCGCGGTACATGAATGCAACTGCGCGTGACGACTACAATTACCTGAGGCCGTCGCGCCGGGAGGGCAGTGCCATCATGCCCAGCCTGCGCAGTCATGAGCTCTCGGTGGTGGTGGCGCTGGACACTAGCGGTTCGGTCAATGATGACGAAATCCGGCAGTTTCTCTCGGAGGTCAACGCGCTCAAGGGACAGGCGCGGGCCCGCGTCACGCTGCTCGCCTGCGATGCGGCGCTGAGCGGCGATGGGCCGTGGGTTTACGAGCCGTGGGAGGAGTTCACCCTCCCGAGGGCGTTCGAAGGGGGCGGCGGCACTGACTTTCGCCCGGTGTTCGATTGGCTGGAGCGCGAGGGGCAACGGCCCGATCTGGTCATCTACTTCACCGACGGTCACGGCCAGTTTCCCGCGCGGGAGCCGTCGGTCCCGGTCATCTGGCTTATCAAGGGCAAGGCCCCGGTCCCCTGGGGCCAGCGAATTCAGTTGAACTGAACGGCATTGAAGAGCGCGTGCCCCCGGGGTGCTCCCCTGAGGACCCGGGCGCCAAGCGACGACAAGAGGTATAGCGTGGAACTCAGCAGTGAAGACGCCTTGCGGCTCAATGTCATGGTCGCCAACGCCGAAGCTATCCGAATCGACGAGAATGCGATGGTGGTTTACGGCCTGGCCGATGGGAGGGAATTGAAGGCCCCCCTGAACCCCAACTGCCGCTCCGACCGGTATCTCACCATGGTGCGGGAGATGCTCTCCGGCGCGGTACTCGACTCTCCGGGCGGGTATCCGGTGTACCTGCGTCGCTGGACCCGCATGGGGCAGATCGACCATGAACAGATGCACCGCCTGCTCAAGATCGGGGAGCCGGAGGCGGTAATGGCCGTGGTCTGTTCGCCCGGGCTCAGCGATGAACTCGCGCGTCGGGCATGGTGGGCGGCACCCTATTCGGAGCATGCCCGGCGCATGCTCTCCCACCGTGCCGTGGCCGAGGGGACGATGGGGCCCGTGCTGGCGGCCCATCTGGTGGAGCATTTGCCGTTTGAGACCGAGCACCGGGACATGCTCGATACGGTGCGTCTGGTGCTCCAGCCGGGGCTCATCGACGAGCAGGGTCGGCGACGGCTCTGGGAGGCCGGGCGGAGCAGGAAGACCTACCGGGTAGGTTTTCTCGAAGCCGTGCCCGACGCCTTGCCTGAACCCCTGCCTCCACGGGCCGATATGGAAGCCCACGCGGAGCGTCTGGCGGCTCTCGCCCGGGAGGGCAACCGTGCTGCAACCCTGCTGCAGAAGGTGCTTGCAAGCCCCGGGCAGACCTTTCTGGAGGTGGCGGCGGATGCCTTGCGCCGGCCCGCGGATCAGGATGTGGTCAGCGCCTTGTTCAATGCCGTTTCGTCCTATTTCGCCGATGTGAGACAGCCGGGCGAACAGCCGCGCGATGTGGATGCGGTGACTGCACGGGCGAATACGACGATGGCGGAGTCGGAGGAGATTCTGCGGTTGTTGGCATCGGTGCCGGCGCTGGAGCGGGAGATCCGCGCCCTGGTGATGCTGGCGTACATGGACGAGGGGGTGTTGATACCCATTTTCGCCCTCACCGATGCCGTGGGCAGTGTCATGCGCAAGAAAATCGAACCGGTGGCCGCGCCCATGCAGGCGCTTTTCGCCACTCTTCGCGGCACGGGCTGATGACGCTGCAGATCGCCAAGGTGGTGGTCGGCGTGGTCGTCAGTGTCCCTGACGAGACGGTGGAACACAACGTCGGCTATCTGCCCTGGGTCATTGGCGAGAACCTGGCCGCCCAGGTGAACAGTTACGTCCTGGAGCACCACCTCGGTTACTATCCTGCGCTCGACTTCTTCCGGGGCCGAAACGAGACCGTCGATCCCGCGCTGCTGGAGTTGACGGACCAGATCGCCCTCTTCTGCACCAGTCTCGCGCGGCGGGAGTTCCGCCGGCGTCTGTCGCGCAGTTTTTCCGCCGTGGAGGTGCAGCGGGTACAATGCATCGCCTTCACCATGCCGCGGGTTCGGCCGAGCCAGTCCCTTCCGCCGCGCGAACTTGCACGGCACTATGCGCCTCATCGCGTGAAGTTGGAACTGGTGGTCAGTTCCATCCAGAAGGACAGCACTGGCGATGTTCGCCGACACTCCATGGAGAAGGTGGCCCGCTGGGCCAAAGAGCCCTTCGAGCGGCTGGAGGTTGTGAACGCGCGGGTGCTCTGAGGCGTGTTCGCGCCCGGTTTCCCTCCACCCGCTGCTGCGCACGCCGGAACCGGCACGCAGTGCGGCGCCCTCGCCGGGCCACCGGGGAGAAATCCGGGCCCGCGCCGATAAATTTGAGGCATTACCCCATTTGTAGTGTTGTTTGGTCCCCCGGGTGTGCTGTCGGCATAATGCCGGATGATTAACCTGCGAGCACACCCATAAAGACAAAGGAGCAGCTGATGCGATTGATCCTCCTGGGCCCGCCCGGCGCGGGCAAGGGCACCCAAGCCCAGTACGTTACCGAGAAGTTCGGCATCCCCCAGATCTCCACCGGCGACATGCTGCGCGCCGCCGTGAAGGCGGGCACCCCGCTGGGCCTCGAGGCGAAGAAGATCATGGACGAGGGTGGCCTGGTCTCCGACGACATCATTCTGGGCCTGGTGAAAGAACGCATTACCCAGCCAGACTGCTCGAACGGTTTTCTCTTCGACGGCTTTCCGCGCACCATTCCGCAGGCGCAGGCCCTCAAGGACCAGGGGGTGGATATCGATTACGTGGTGGAGATCCAGGTGGATGACGAGGAGATCATCAAGCGCATGAGCGGTCGCCGCGTGCACCCGGGCTCCGGCCGCACCTACCATGTGATCTTCAATCCGCCCAGGGAAGAGGGGAAGGATGATGTCACTGGCGAGCCGCTGGTGCAGCGTGACGACGACCAGGAAGAGACCGTGCGCAAACGCCTGGACGTCTATCACTCCCAGACCAGTCCGCTGGTGGACTTCTACTCCAGTTGGGCGAGCACCGGTGATGACAAGGCGCCGCGGTATGAGGCGATCAAGGGCGTCGGTAGCGTCGACCAGATCCGCGATGCCATTTTCGCCGCGCTGGGCTGATCTTCGCCCCACCGCACCAGGATGAGTCTGTGCGTCCGGCCGGCAGCCCGGCCTGACGCATGGCCATCCCCCCCCGGCCCCCTCCCGCAGGGTAAACGCATACTTGCCCAAGGACTTACATCGCTTACAGCACGGCCGTGACGAAAGTATGCGTTCACCCTGAGCACCGGCCACGATCACTTGCCGCTGCGGCATTTGAAGCCGGTATACTCCGCCCTTTACCTTAATGGGCTGGAGAGCATGCAGCAGAACCAGACGCGCCTCGGCATCCTGCTGACCAACCTGGGCACCCCCGATACACCCACGCCGCGCGCGCTGCGGCGCTATCTCAAGGAGTTTCTCTCCGACCGCAGGGTCGTGGATCTGCCGCGGCTGCTCTGGTGGCCCCTGCTCCATGGCATCATCCTCCGCACCCGCCCGCGCCGCTCGGCGGCGGCCTACCGCAAGGTCTGGACGGACGAGGGGGCGCCGTTGCTGGTGATCTCCCGGCGTCAGGCGGAAGAGCTGCAGAACGCACTCGCTGCCCGGTTGGGAGCCGTGCCGGTGGTCCTTGCCATGCGCTACGGGGAGCCTTCCATCCAATCGGGCCTGGAGGCGTTGCGAAGAGAGGGGGTGACCCATCTGTTGGTCCTGCCGCTCTACCCCCAATACTCCTGCTCTACCACGGCCTCGACCTTCGATGCCGTCGCGGAGGCCTTCCGCGGTTGGCGCCATCTTCCCGTGTGTCGCTTTGTCCATGACTATCACGACCACGGCGGGTACATCGATGCCGTGGCAGCCTCCATACGGGAGTCATGGGCCGAGCAGCCCCCGGCCGAGCGGCTGATCTTCTCCTTCCATGGCACCCCCCAGCGCTTCCGTGATGAGGGCGATCCCTACTATGCGCAGTGCCGGGTGACCGCCTCGCGGGTGGCCGAACGCCTGGCGCTCGCGCCCGAGCGCTGGATGATGACCTTTCAGTCGCGGTTCGGCCGGGAAGAGTGGCTCCAGCCCTACACCGATGCAAGCCTGAAGGCCTTGGCCGCGTCCGGGGTGGAGACGGTGGACGTGGTCTGCCCGGGGTTCGCGGCCGACTGCCTGGAGACGCTGGAGGAGATCGCCGTTGAAAACCGCCGGCTGTTCATGGATGCCGGCGGCAAGGGGTTGCGTTACATTCCTGCGCTCAACGCGCGGGCGGACCACATTGGCGCCCTGGCCGACATCCTGCTCCGGGAGCTTCGCGACGGGTGGACGTAGACGCCCGGGGGGGCGTACGCGGCCGCAGGAGCCCCCCTGGGGCGAACCCGTGTCGCCCACAGGAGGAGCACTGGGGGTGACGAGAAGCTGTCCTGGTGAGCACCATGAGCATTCAGAAGACCCTGGCCACTGCGGCGAAGAGTACCGCGTTGGCATCCTCCGGCACGATGGGGCTGTCGGTGGCCTCACCGCCCAGGTTGTGGATTGAGAGGCCACCCACCACGTTCCAGCGTTCAGTGGCCCACCACCGTGCCGTGATCCCCATGCGCACGTTCACCGTGCTCCCGGCCGTGTAGGCGGGTCGACCAGGCAGCGCTTCCGTGGGCCGCACCCCGTAGAGGTAGTCGGCCACATCACTGCTCAGCCACTCCAGATCGACGTTGGCCAGCACCAGCCACTGACCGGCCCGCACATACATGGGCACCCGGTACTCGGCGTACGCGGCGCTGCCGCCACTGCTCCCGGAAAGGTCGGTCACGTACCCGAGTTCAAGCCGGCCCACCGGCAGGCGAAAGGAGGCATTCACGCCCCCCTCGATGGAGGAGTCCCGTGCTGCAGTGCCGGCAAGGAGCGGTCCGTCGCCTTCGTCCCGGCCGCGCCGACCCTGTGCCAAAATTCCCAATCGAAGGTATTTGTTCTCGGTGGAGTGGAGCCACGCGCCAAACCGGCTGACGTGGAAATAGAGGGTATCGCCATGGCTGGCTTTTAGCAGCGGCAACGTGGCGGCGCGGCGCTCTTCCGCCCCGGAGTACTCGGGCAGGGACGCGGCAGCGGCCCCAATCAGGTCGCCGGGGCCGAGGTCCAGGGCAGGTAACTCCCAAAGGTCGTTGAGCCCCGCCCCTGCAGACGGTGCAACAAAGAGGGAGAGGCTGAGCGTCCACCATTTCACTGAAGCGGCCGAGTCACTTGGGTCCTGCGTAATAGCTTAGCGCGCATTTCTCACCAGAGGCCGTCGCGAGGGTGTCGAGGTGCTGCAGAATGAACGCATACTTGACGCCGAGCCACTCGTGGTAGGGTGCCTCGACCTCCTCGCAACGAACGGTGGGGAGAAATGCGGGCGACCCCGAACTTTTGCCGCACCCCGGCACCCTTGAGAAATTACCGCCACTGATAGCAGCCACGATTCTGTGGCGTTGCATTAACTGATTCCCCACTGTGGTCTCCATGAAACCCGAACGTTCGAACGCTCAACCACCATTTCAGTGTCGCCCTGGCTGCGGCGCCTGCTGCATCGCCGCCTCGATCTCCTCCCCCATCCCCGGGATGCCAGATGGCAAGCCGGCCGGAGCGCGCTGCTGCCAGTTGGATGATCTCAACCGTTGCAAACTGTTTGGCAAGCCCGAGCGGCCGGCAGTGTGCGCCAACCTGCTCCCCTCCGCGGAGATGTGTGGTGATTCCGCGGAAATTGCCCACGCCTACCTCTCGGCCCTGGAGCACGAAACTGCGCCGGACCAAAGCGGGAGGCGGTCAACTTCTTGAAGTAGGCGGTGGTGCGAAAAGCCCCGGCCTCTCGGCGAACAGGCTCGTCGCTTTCCCGGGCGTCCACCCGTGGGGGGCTTGGTTCGCCTGGAACCCGCGTCAGTACTAGGGATAAATCACCCTTATATCCCCATTGATAAAAGCCCGTGGCGATAGTGTGGAATTGCGTGCTTTCACGTGCTATGTTGCCGCCACTAAATCGACGTCGGGGTGGCCGGCGCCAAATTAGGCCAACGGTTGGCCATCGCTCAATGAGGCACAACAAAGGGGGGTAGTTATGATGCGGTTTTCCGCACGGATTGCGCTTGCGCTTGTTTTCGGGGTAGCGGCTGGCACGGCACACGCCTTCGGTCCACACCAGGAACTTGATTGCCTTGGGTGTCACGACCCGCACTATGCCAAGGCACAGAAGCTGTTCAAAGTAGAAAACACCCAATACCCGAACCCTCGTACGGGTAAACCCATCGACGGCATTTCCGCGCTCTGCCTGGGATGCCACAACTTGCAGGAATACGGCGGTGCCGGTGTGCGCCCCATCTACCTGCATATGACCCATCCGGTGAACGTGACGCCCAATCCCAAGATCGCCACCGTTCCTGACCAGTTGCTGCGTGACGGCATTCTCCAGTGCGTGAGCTGCCACGATCCGCACCCCTCCAACCCCAATTGGCGCTACCTGCGTGTGAACACCGAGTCTGGCAGCAAGGTCGGGCAGTTCTGCGCGACCTGCCACGGTGCCAAGGCGGACAAGAAGTTCTACGGGGCGGAGTTGGCGCAAGGGAACATCCAGCTGTTCTCCTCCATGAACGAAAGCGTTGGTGCCGGCACCTATGCACTCAACGATCCCAAGTTGGTGGTCTCCAACCCGACCCCCAGCTATATTCAGCCCCTCGGCAAATATGAAAACTCGCTTCTGCCGGCTTACATGACTGCCATTCAGAAGCCCTGGGTGTTCAACAGCGCCCAACAGGATATCCCTGCCGATCTGCAGAAGCTGAAGGAGCAGAACGCGCCGCCGAAGCCTGGCAAGGATAAGCGCGCCGCCAATGATCCCGCAGCGAAGGAGAAGCAGGCCCAGGCCAATTCGGCCCTGAAGCCTGCCGCAAGGACCGCTTCCAACGAGTCGCGGGGCGTCTTGGACAATCTCTGACCTGGCCGGACAGGGTTGGGACGGGAGACTTCCCGTCCCAACTTGCTTCTGCACCCCGGATGCACGGCTGACCTCTCCGCGTCGACGCCGTCCCGAGCGCACGACAGACCGCACTCATCCCAAAGCGCGGGCTTGCCCATACAACGCAAATCTCGCACCATCTCCTGAGTCAAATCGCTCACCCCATATGAGGGGGGCAGTTGGGCAATTGATCTGGCTGAAGATACTTCACAGCGTTGTGGGAGGTGGCAGTGGTCGCTGAGCGGAAAAATCACTCTTGGGGTCTGCTCATACTCGATGTGTGGGGTGCCCTACTCTTCGCCCTTGGGGCCATTGGCCAGTTTGGGGGAGGGGGGAGTCTCTTGCCTGCTCCATGGCAGTTTCCGGGGCATAACTTCCTGCTTATCAGCGCGGGTATTCTGCTGATGCTCCCTTATATGGTGCATGTGATTCGCAGAGGGCGCCCGAACGCCGATCACTCTTGAGCCGCTCCGGGCGGGGTGGGGGCGCGATCTGTGAACCGGCGCGGGACCGCTGACTTACGTCGCTCTTGGGTAAATGTGCGTTCATTTCTGTGAATGCCGCCGCTTGACTGCGGCAGCCACCCCCCTTTCTGTGCCCCCGCGGTGTGCCCTCCATGGTGTTCATCCCGGCAACAGCGCGCAGTGATGCAGGGATGAGGGGGCTGCATTAGAATATGCTGGTTCACGAAGCGGCTTACCCAGAGGTTTCTATGCGCGTACTCGTTTGGATTGCAGCACTTCTTCTTGCTCCCCAGGCTTGGGCGGAAAGGTGTGACGCCTACAGGCTGGCCAAGAATGCCCACGGGGCGGTGAACACTTCGACCTACGAGCGCGCTCAAATGTTGCAGCAGAGGGGGGATGAGGAGGAGCTCAAATCCCTTCTGCACAGCGGTCTGGTGAAGGTGTTTATGATCGGCACCGGCGTGTGTCTCGTTTCAGATGAACTTGGCGCCAAGCTGGTGGAGGTTCGGCGGCGTGGCGCTGAGGATGAGCCCAGTTACTGGGTCGATGGCGCTTTTCTCCGAAAAGTAAATTGAACGCGGCATTACCCAGGGTGAACGCATACTTACGTGATGGCCGTGCTGTGAGCGATGTAAGTCCTTGAAAGCAGGTACGCTGTGAATACGACCGACATGGATGTCGGGAGTGAAGATTATGCAGGAGCAATCATCTTCAATCCCTGTACGCTCGACGGCCGCGGCCGCTTCGGGCATTTCTGCCCTC
Organism: Gammaproteobacteria bacterium; assembly: GCA_041690535.1. Lineage (GTDB taxonomy): Bacteria > Pseudomonadota > Gammaproteobacteria > Thiohalomonadales > Thiohalomonadaceae > JAWLHA01. The sequence goes on from JAWLHA010000006.1 coordinate 35,378, forward strand.
CCGCGGCATAAGTGCGCCCTTGCGCCAATCCATGCGACCGACGACCTGCTTTCAAGGACTTACATCGCACTTGGGTAATGCGTTTACCCTGGGGCATTACCCCTGCCCCAACGTGCGTTTGCGGAGTTCGGTATACACTTAGAGCACCGAACGGATAAATCCGATGCGCCTCCCAAGCTTGAAGCCGGCCAGTACACGTGGGTGCAGCGCTTTCACCACCAGGGGGCGATGCGGTGGATGGGCCGTGCCTATCCGCCCTCTTAATGCCGTGCGCAGCCCCTTACCCTTGGCATAAGTGCATCCTTGCACCCATCCCTGCGGCCGGCGACCTGCTTTCAATGACTTACATATCCTAGAGCACCGAACAGGTAAACCGAAGATCGCCAATCGCAGCCAAGTTGCGCCGCAGGTGGCGGGGGCAGCGAACCGAGGTAGGGTGGATAAGCGCAGCGCATCCACCCATTCGACGCCGCACGGTGGACGCGCTGCGCTTATCCACCCATGTTGGGCGCGTCGGATTTATCTGTTCGGTGCTCTAGGGTAAGGATGCGTCTATCCTGCCGGTGGGCGCAGTTGGAGAAACCTCCCCCTGAACCGTGTTATGGTGATGGAGTCGAAGCCAAGCAGGGGTGAGCTGGCTGTGTTTGGCTGCGCATTGCGCAGAGAAGCCTTGGAGGAGGCGATGACAGGACGCTTGAAGAAAGGTGCCGCGGTCTGCGCGGAGGTGCCGGAGGGAATGAAATACTTCACGGTAGCGGCCATTGAAAAGACCACTGCGCCCGATGGGGGGGCCGGCGCCAATTGGTACCGCTACGTCATTGACAGCGACCGCAGTTCAGTCACAGGTTTTACCGCCGGCTCCCTGAAGGAAGTAAAGGCGCATGCAGAGCGCGTGGCCGATGGCCTCAACGCCCGTCAGCGCGGGGCCGTGGTTGGCTGGAGAGCCAAAAAAGGGTAAGTAAGCCAATTTGCTCATGTGCAAAGCCCCGCTCGGAGCGGGGCTTTGCCTGGTTCCGTGCCCCGTCAGCCCCGCGCCCGATCAGTCCTGTGGACCTTTCCGGTGGGGCGGACGGTGTTGGCTGCGGATCGCCTCAGGCGGGCGAAACGTTTGCCGCGGCAGGACCCTTGGGGGTGTTCTGAACTTCGAAAGAGACTTTCTGGCCTTCGGCCAGACTCTTGAAGCCGGTCCCCTGGACTGCGGAGTGGTGGACAAACACGTCCTTGCCGCCGTCATCGGGGGTGATGAAGCCGAAACCCTTGGTGTCGTTGAACCACTTAACCGTTCCAGTAATCATTGGTAATCACCTCAAAAAACTTACAAGTAGAAGCACGATTGCAGCTCGTTTCCGAAGGGCAATTGCGGGAGTGACTTCTGAGAACAGGAGGGACCACCGAAATGACAACTGGATAGAGACTGCAGACGAAATCCATCATACGCACGGTCGATACGAAACGCCAGCAATTTGTTCGAAGCCCAGCAACGGCATAATTGATGCGGCTTCCACCTCGCAACTCTTCGGGCGCTATGGCAGAGCCAGTGCGCACCCGAAATCGTCTCCCTTGCGCCCCGGGATCGCGGAACAGCGCCGCCTTCGTGGCCTACACTACATGCAGCAGGCCTGCGGGGGCGCCCTCTCGCGGTGCCTGGCCAGGAAGGCGGATGGTTTGGGGGGTGAACGAGCGGTGCGCAACCCGGAGCCTGTGGAGGGGCGAGTGCCTCATGACGATCAAGGGCTTTCGAACGACAACGGACAGGAGGCGAAGGCAGCGATTCCGTGCGCTGCGCCTGGTGCTCGCCGCATCCCTTGTGACCGCCTGCGCCTCCTCCTACCATGCGCAGCCGGTCCCCTTCGAGTTGCCGGAAACGTACGAGAACGCCCAGCGGGTGGCCGGGGCCACGATCGCGGCAAGGGCCTACACCGATGCATCTTCGGCGGCTGCCGATTTCGGTTTCGACGTGATCGATGCCGGCCTCCTGCCTGTGCAGGTGGTATTTGATCACCAAGGCGAATCCCCACTGGTCATCAATCCCGGCCAGACATTCCTGGTGGACGCCCAGGGCAGGCTCTGGCCGGTGCTCGACGAGCGTTTTGCCTACGAACGGGCCACCCGCTATGCACAGACCAAGCAAGTGTTCGGAGAGGGGGCGTACGGCGGATTTCTAGGGGGCGTGGCGGGGGCGCTTGTCGGTGCGGCAGTGGGCGTGGTGAGCGGTGAGAATGTCAGCCAAAGCGCTCGGGAGGGGGCTGCGGCGGGGGCTGCGAGCGGGGCGGTCCTGGGGGGCGGCGGCGGACTCGCTCGTGGGGATCAGGCCCGAGAGGCAGTGATGGATGACTTCAGGGACAAGTCGTTGCAGAACCAACCCGTGGCCCCGGGGGATCTCGCATATGGTTTCATCTTCTTTCCCGCAGAGGCCGGCACCCCGAGGAAATTGCGCTTGCAGCTCTTCGACCAGCCCTCCGGCAGGCCGCACACACTGAACTTTCCTCTCTAGTCACTCCTCATCAGGCGTTCACCTGTTAGTGCGGCGGTGAATCCTCGGATCACGGCTGCGGCGAATGGGGGGATTTGGACGCCTCGGTGAGGGAAGAACGAATCACCTCGCTAGGGAAATCCCCACCTCCGGCTACCCGATTTCCCGCCCGTGGAATGGGTACTTCCTTCCATTTGCGGTCAGGTCCTCCTTGTCCATATTTGTATACAGCTATTAGGGGAATTGTCAGCGTCGGAAAGAGAACATTCGCACCAATCAATGGACGACGAAGGATGGAACTATGTCTGGTTCACTGAACACGGAAATACCTACGCTCGCGGCCATCACTTCTGCCGTGACCAAGGCTCGAATGATGGGGTGCGGCATGCTCCTGGCTGTCGCAGGGAGTGCACAGGCAATCACGTTGGACTTCGAAGACCTGAACGGGTACGGCGTACTGCCTTCGGACTACGCCGGTCTGACCTGGGACAGCAACTGGCAGTACTATGACTGGTCGCAAGCGCCTTACTATGCGAGCTCGGGCGAGGTGAGGATCTACACCCACTCATATGGCGGGTGGATCGACTTCGGCCAGGAGGTAAACTTCCTTGGCTCCTGGGTCGCCACGGCCAACGTCGGGCAGGAGGTTTTCTGGGAAGGCTATCGCGACGGGGTGAAGCTTTTCGAATCGGCGCACCTGCCGGGCGGGTCACAGGCGTGGATTACTGTCGATTGGCGCGATGTCGATTACGTGCGCTTTGTGAGTACCAGCTACAACTACTTCGTAATCGATGATATTTCCTATAACGTTCCTGAGCCGAGTGGGCTTGCCCTGATGGCTTCCGGGTTGGCGCTGGCGGGCTTCGTCAGGCGCGCGCGCCATCGCCGGACTTCGGCATCCTGAGCGTCTACCGGATGAACCGGCCGGGCGGTGCCAGACGCCAACCACGAGAGAGCGCAACAGGCCGCCTCCAGCGTTTGACCTCGGTGAGAAGTCGGGGCTAATGGGCGTCACTGTGTGCTGTGCGTCGGAGTGGGCCGATGGCCCACTCCCGGCCGGCCTCACACCAAGCCTTCGAACGGCTGCACTTCCACCAGGGTGCCCGCCTCCACATCGCCCCATTCGGCAGGGAGGACGATGAAGCAGTTGGCGCGGCTGACTCCGCTCAGGACATGGGAGCCCTGTCGACCGGCGCTGTGGACCACCCACTCGCCGTCCGCGCCGCGTTCGAGAATGCCCCTTTGGAAATCCTGCCGCCCCGGGCTCTTCTTCAGACGCTCGGCGGTGCGAACGGTGATCCTCAGGGCTTCGGTGACGCTCTGGCCCATCAGGTGCCGGAGACTGGGCTGCACCACTTGGTAGAAGGTGGCCATGACCGAAACCGGGTTGCCGGGCAGTCCGAAGAACACCGCGTCGCTCACCCTGCCAAAGGCCAGGGGTTTGCCGGGTTTCATGGCGATCTTCCAGAAATCCACCTGACCCAGGGCCTCCAGGGTCTCCTTCACGTAGTCGGCCTCCCCGACGGAGACGCCTCCGGAGGTAATGAGCACGTCGGCAACCTGCGAGGCCATGGTGAAGGCCCCGGAGATGGCCTCGCGCTGGTCTGGAATCACCCCCATGTCGATGATCTCGGTGCCAAGGCGGCTCAGGAGTCCGTGCAGGGTGTAGCGGTTGCTGTCGTAAATCTGGCCTTCGCCGAGGGGTTGGCCCAGGGAACGCAATTCGTCGCCGGTGGAGAAAATGGCCACCCTCAATCGCCGGCTCACCTTCACTTCGGGCACGCCCAGCGAGGCCAGCAGGCCCAGTTCGACCGGGTTGAGCCGTTTGCCGGGGGAGAGCACCACTTCGCCCCGGGCCATGTCTTCGCCGGCTCGGCGGACGTTTTCTCCCCGCTTGTGGCCAGCTCCGAGGCGTACCGTCTCGCCCTCGCGGACGGCGGCCTCTTGCATGATCACGGTGTCGGCTCCGCCCGGGATCACGGCGCCGGTCATGATCCGCACGGCCTGGCCCGGTCTCAACTCTCCCTGAAACGGCTGTCCGGCGAAGGCCGTGCCGACGACCGTCAGCGTGACCTCACCCTCCTCGGGAAGATCGGCGGCGCGGACAGCATAACCATCCATACCGGAGTTGTCATAGCCGGGCACATCGAGGGGGGAGGTGATCTCTTCGGCAAGCACCCTCCCCAAGGCGTTGCGTAGGGCCAGGCATTCGAAGCCGGTAATGGGGACGAGGGCTGTGCGGATCCGCCCGAGTGCCTCGTCCACGCTTAGCATGCCTCTCTTCTCGGTGGCTAAACAGGGGTCCTGGGGCTTCGGGACATCGGTCATGGGTAAAATCCTTAGTGGCTGACTGGGTTGCAGGTTTGCCCGCATTATGCCGGACCACTTGCGGAGGCAACAATGCGAACCGTCAGCACCGTTCAACGGGCGCCGATCACCTTGGTCAGGATGAAATCGATGATCTCTTCGGGGTTGTTGATGTCCAGCACCGGCCTGTCGCTCCGCACCACTTGGGGCTGGTCGGTGGCGATGGCAATGATGTGCGGATCGGCCACATGGAGGGGTGGCTTGGCCAGAAGCTCACGCCGCAGCTCTATCTTCGGGTAGGCTTCGTGCTTGAAGCCCTCGACCAGGACCAGATCCAGATTCGCTGCATCCAGGTGTGTCAGCAACTCCGGCAACTGCGGCTCCGGCTGTTGCTCCGCCTGCTCGGTGATGAGGGCCCAGCGTTGGCGTGAGGCGACCATCACCTGCTGCGCGCCCGCCTTGCGCAGACGATAACTGTCTTTGCCCGGCTGATCGATATCGAATGCATGGTGGGTGTGCTTGATGAGCGCCACCCGAAGTCCGCGCCGGCGCAGTTCGGGAATGAGGCGCTCCAGCAGGGTGGTCTTTCCGGTGCCGCTGTAGGCGACGAACCCGAGGAGTGGTCGCACGAATCGGAGCATGTCTAAGGGTGCCTACTCGATGACCCGATCGATGGTGATCGCTACCGGCGCGGCCGCACCCACCGTGGCCAGGGCTGATCCTTCCAGATCGCCCGGTTCCGCCTTGACGCTCCCACCCTTCGATACCCGGGCGACCACTTCCACGGTCTCGAAGTTCTCCAGGCTGCGGCCGCTCATCATGGCGAGGCTGTCGTCCAGTGTGACCGAGAGCGGGAGGGTCTCGACGGGGTGGCGCGCCACCGCCAGAGGCATGGGCGGGCCGTCGGGGGCGCGGGCGAACACGAAGAGGGTGGCGTGGGGGTCTACGGAACCGGCCAGCGCGGGCGCGAGGCTCACCTCCACCTTCACCTCGGCTCCGGACGCAATAGGTGCCGCGGCGCTCTCGGGGGGCGCGGTGGCCGTACCCATATGCTCCCGTGCCTGTTGGATTTGGCTGTCCACCACCTGAGCGACCGGGCTTCCCGGCTCCAGCTGACGCAGAAGACGCGCCCAGAAATCAACGGCCGCCAGGAAGTCGCCCTCTTCGGCCGAACCGATCCCCCGCAACCAGAGGGCGCGCTGGTTGGAGGGATCCGCGCTCAGCACCTCATCGAGAAGCAGCAGGGGTTCCCCCGCCACGCGGCCTCCTTGGGCCATGCTGAGCAGCTCGGCCCGCTCAGCCCTCAGGTCCGGGATATCGCCTAGCAGTGCCTCTGCGCGGGCGAGGGCCCCGGCGGCCTCATCGAAGCGCTCCATCACCGCGTAGGAGCGGGCCAGCAGACGCCAGCCCTCGGCATCTTGCGGATTGTCCTCGAGCCGGGCTGCAAGGCGCCCGACCATATCGTCCATCTCCATGGGGGCCGGCTCGCCACCCATGGACTGGTGCCCCGCGGCCACGGGCGGGCTCTCCAGCAATGCGGTCTCACCCAGCTGGGCGTAAAGGGCGGCCGCGAGCAGCGGCACCCCCAGCCCCACCAGCGGGACCACCCAGCGGCCCGATGCGTGTTCCTCCTCCCCTCCCTCTTCGCCGCGGTTGACCAGCAGGTCCCGCTGCAGCTCCCGTTTCGCCGCCTCGTACTGGCCATCATCCACGAGGCCGGCGGCGAGATCGCGCTCCAGCTCCTCCAGGCGGTCCCTGTAGATGGCAATGTTCAGCGCTTCCCGCGACACTCCGTCTCCCCCGCGCTTGCCGAGCAGTGGAGGCAACAACAGCAGGAGGGCGGCAGCGGCCATGAGCGCGGCCCCCAGGATGAAGGTGATCATCGGTGTTTCTCCTCGGCGCTCCGGAGCAGCCGCTCGAGCTCCCCCTGTTCTTCGGGGGTCAGTGCCTCGCTTTGCAGTTGCTCCCGGCCGCGCACGAAGCGCACCAGAAGGACGCTGCCCAGCAGTAGCAGGATCAGAGGGCCAGCCCACAGCAGATAGGTCTGCGGCTTCACAGGGGGACGATAGAGCACGAAATCACCGTAGCGGGCAACCATGTAATCCACGATCTCCTGGTCGCTCTGGCCCGCCTGCACCATCTCGTAGACCTTGCGGCGCAGGTCCAGCGCCAGGCCCGCATTGGAGTCGGCCAGGGATTGGTTCTGGCAAACCAAGCAGCGCAGTTCGGCGGCGAGTTGCTGGAACTGTGCCTCCCTCTGCGGATCTTCAAACTGAAACGAATCAATGGCCGCCTGACCCGGCATCCACCAGAGCATCCCCACGAGCGCAATTGCAGCGACCCGGCTCATCGACTTCCCTCCGTCTGCTGGCGAATGACCGGCATGATCCTCTCCTCCCACACCTGGGGGGTGAGCGGACCGATGTGCTTGTAAAGCACCATGCCCTGGCGGTCGACCACAAATGTCTCGGGAACGCCGTAGACGCCCCATTCGATGCCTATCTGGCCCTCCTGATCGAAGGCGCTTGTTACATACGGGTCGCCGAACCGGTGCAGCCAGGCGAGGGCCGCGGGCCGCTCATCCTTGTAGTTGAGGCCATAGATGGGCACATCGCCCCGGCGTGACAGCTCCATGAGAAAGGGGTGCTCCTGCCGGCAGGCGGTGCACCAACTGGCCCACACGTTGAAGAGGCTCACTGGGGCCTTCTGGAGATCGGCGCGGCTGACAGCCGCGTCGGCGGCGTTCAGTGCCGGGGCGCTGAAGTCGGGGGCCGGCTGGCCCACGAAGGGCGAAGGCACTTCCTTGGGATTGAGACCGAGGCCGGCGATAAAGAGAATCACCAGCAAGAGGAACACGCCAAGCGGGGTGAGGTATTTGCCCTGCATGCTTCAGCTTACCTCCGGAACGTTCAAGGGGGTGGCCATGGCAGTTCTCTCCTGGTGGGCCGCAAGCCGGTAACGACGGTCGGCGGCGGCGAGCAACCCGCCGAAGGCCATCAGCAGCCCGCCCAGCCAGATCCAGCGAATGAAAGGCTTGTACTGCAGGCGAACGGCCCAGGCTCCGTCGTCCAGCGACTCCCCGAGGGCGATGTAGAGATCGCGGGAGAAGCCCCAATCGATGCCCGCCTCGGTCATGGGCATGGTCTGGACCATGTATTGGCGTTTTTCGGGGCGAAGCACCGCCACCTCCGCTTCGTTGCGACTGACGCGGAACTCCGCCGTGCTGGCGAGATAGTTGGGCCCCGGGACCTCGCTGAGCGACTCGAAGCGGAAGGAATACCCCCCCAGCTCCACTGAATCCCCGGGGGCCATGCGCACGTCGCGCTCCTGGCTGTAATTGCTGGTGAGGGTGACGCCCAGGATGGTCGCTGCGACCCCCAGGTGACCGGCCACCATGCCATAGTAGGCAGGCGGCTGGGTGAGGAATCCGCCCCAGCCCTTGTTGGTCAGACGGCGCCGGAGATCGACCAGCGCACTCAGGAACAGCCATACGGCGAGACCGACACCGAGGGCGGCCAGCGGCGTCACGCTGCCGTATGCCAACAGTGGAATGAGGACCGCGGCGACGGCGCTGATCAGCATGAACCGCCACAGCAGAGCCACGATGCGTCCCGGCGAATCCTGTTTCCACCGCACCAGAGGACCAATGCCGATGGCTACGGCCAAGGGGGCCATCAGAGGGATGAAGACGGTGTTGAAGTAGGGCGCCCCCACGGAGATCTTCCCGACGCCCAGCGCGTCCAGGATGAGCGGATAGAGGGTGCCCAACAGCACACTGGCGGCGGAGACTGTCAGCACGATGTTGTTGCCGAGCATCAATGTCTCACGGCTGACCAGCTTGAACTGGCCAGTGCTCTTCACCTTCGGCGCCTGGACGGCATAGATGAGCAGCGAGGACCCGACCACGGCGGCAAGGAGTATCAGAATGAAGACCCCGCGGGTGGGGTCCGACGCGAAGGCGTGGACCGAGGTGAGCACCCCGGAGCGGACCAGAAAGGTCCCGAGCAGGGAGAGCGAGAAGGCGGAGATCGCGAGCAGCACTGTCCAGCTCTTGAAGGCGCTGCGCTTTTCCGATACCGCCAGAGAATGCATCAGGGCGGTGCCCACCAGCCATGGCAACAGCGAGGCATTCTCGACCGGATCCCAGAACCACCAGCCGCCCCAGCCGAGCTCGTAATAGGCCCACCAACTGCCCAGGGCGATGCCGACGGTGAGGAACGACCAGGCCACGATGGTCCACGGCCTCGACCAGCGTGCCCAGGCGGCGTCAAGCCGACCACTGAGCAGGGCGGCGATGGCGAAGGCGAAGGCAACAGAGAATCCCACATAACCCATGTACAGGGTCGGCGGATGGAGAACCAGCCCGGGGTCCTGCAGCAATGGATTGAGATCACGCCCCTCTACAGGGGGAATGGGCAACCGTTCAAAAGGGTTGGAGGTAAACAGCATGAAGGCGAGAAAACCGGTGCTGACCAGACCCAGGATGGCGATGACCCGTGCGACCATCAACTCGGGCAGGCGCCGGCTCAGGAGCCCCACTGCCGCGGTCCAGCCGCCCAGCATCACCCCCCACAGCAGGAGCGAGCCCTCGTGGCCGCCCCAGGTCGCAGAGATTCGGTAGGGCAGAGGCAGGGCCGTATTGGAATTCTGGGCCACATACAGCACCGAGAAGTCGTTGGCGATGAACGCCTGTACCAGTGCACCGAGGGCGAGGGCGAGGAACAGGAACTGGGCGAGGGCGGCAGGGCGGGCGAGGGCCACCCAGGGGGCGATGCCGCGACTGGCGCCCACAAGCGGTACGATCCCCTGCACCAGTGCAACGCAGAGGGCGAGGATCAGGGCGAAGTGGCCGAGTTCCGGCAGCATCACTCTTGCTCCTTGACGAGGCCCAATTTCTCGGCCGTGTGCAGGGCGTCCTGCACCTCCGGGGGCATGTAATTTTCATCGTGCTTGGCCAATACCTCATCGGCCGTGAAGCGCCCATCGGCACCGAGCCGCCCCTGCGCGACGATGCCCTGGCCTTCGCGGAAGAGGTCGGGGAGGATTCCCCGGTAGCGGATGGTCAAGGCATTGGCCCCGTCGGTGAGATCAAAACGCACCTCCAGGGTCTCCGGATTGCGCTGCACCGTCCCCGGGGCCACGATCCCGCCGACCCGAAGGGTGTGTCCGGCAGGTGCTTCGCCCTGGCTCACCTGGGTGGGGCTGTAGAAGAGATTGATGTTCTCGTTCAGCGCGGTCAGGACGAGGCCCGCCGCGACCGCCACTCCCGCCACCACGAAGAGCGCGATGATCAGGCGGTTGCGCTGTTTCTGTCTCATTGGGCCTCCCGCTTCAGGCGCCGTGCGATCCGGGCCAGGAGTCGGCGCTCGCGGCGAATGGGGTGGACTAGATGCACGACGATTACCGCCAGAGTGAGTCCGTAGGACAGCCAGACGTACAGGGCATACCCGCCCATGTGAAAGTATTCTGAAAGATTCACTGCTTCCCTCCCGCCAACTCCCTCACCCACTGGCTGCCCTGCTCCCGCTCCAGCAACTCGCAACGTACGCTCCGCAGGACGACGGCGCCGTAGTAGGCCATAAACGAGAACGCCATCAACAGCAGTGGCATGAGCATACTCAGGTGAATGGATGGCTTGTCGAATTTGGTGACCGTGGGTCCCTGATGGAGCGTGTTCCACCACTCCACTGAATAGTGGATGATGGGGATGTTCACCACACCCACCAAGGCCAGCAGTCCGGTTGCCCTCAGGGCGGTCTCCCGGTTTTCGATGGCGGAACCGAGTGCGATGTAGCCCAGATAGAGGAACAGCAGGATAAGCTCGGAGGTCAACCGGGCATCCCAAATCCACCACGTTCCCCACATGGGTTTGCCCCACAACGAGCCGGTGACCAAGGCCAGAAACGTGAACGCGGCTCCAATGGGGGCGCTGGCGTTGGCCACCAGGGCGGCCAGCTTGAGTCGCCACACCATGGCGATGAGCGCCGAAGAGGCCATGCACACGTAAATGAAGAGGGAAAGCCAGGCCGCGGGCACATGGACGTACATGATTCGCACGCTCTCGCCCTGCTGATAGTCGGGCGGGGAGGCGAACAGAGCCAGATAAAGCCCCGCGACACCCAGCCCAAGGCTGAGCCACCCCAGCCACAGGGAAGCCGTGCCGGCAAAGCCATAGAAGTGTTTGGGCGAGGCGAGTCTATGCAACCACTGCATTGGTGTTATTCCCTCAGTCAAGTGTGATGCGCAGGGCCGCGGCCGTGGCCAGCGGTGCAAGAACTGTCGCCAGGGCAAGAAACGCCCCCAGCATCGCCACCTGGCCGGTGACGTCCAGGCCGGCGGCCCCCTTGTCGACCGCCCCCGCTGCGAAGATCAGCACGGGGATGTAGAGCGGGATCACCAGCAAGGACAAGAGCACCCCCCCTTGGCGCAGCCCGACGGTCAGCGCCACCCCGATGGCGCCGATGAGGCTGAGTACCGGCGTGCCCAGGGCCAGGGTGGTAAGCAGCAGACCGATACCACGGGGCTCGAGGTGCAGCAAAAGGCCCAGCAACGGGGCGAGGACAATGAGCGGGAGCCCGGTTATCAGCCAGTGGGCCAGAACCTTGGCGAGCACCAGGATAGAGAGCGGGTATGGGCTCAACGCCAGCTGCTCGAGCGAACCGTCGTCGAAATCGGACCGGAAGATCCCCTCCAGGGAAAGCATCGCCGCAAGCAGTGCGGCGATCCAGATGAGTCCCGGGCCCATGGTTCGCAGCAACTCCGGCTCGGGGCCCACGCCCAAGGGAAAGAGTGCCACGACCATGGTGAAAAAGATTAGTGGATTGAACACCTGTGCCCGATGCCGGTAGGCCAGGAGCAAATCCCGGCGCAGCAGCGAGAGGAAGGCGTTGGGGAGGCTTGATGAGTGCATCACGAGAGGTGAACGGCCCTGACTGAGGCGCCTTCCAGATCCATGGTGTGGTGTGTGGTGAAAATCGCCATTCCCCCGCGTGCGGCATGCTCCAGCAGCAGTTTGTTGACCAGTGCCCGGCCGCTTACGTCCAAGGCGGTGAAGGGCTCGTCCAGAATCCACAGTCGCGCAGACGACAGGAGCAATCGCCCCAGTGCAACGCGCCGCCGCTGCCCGGCAGAGAGCTTGTAGCAGGGCAACTCTTCGTGCCCTTCCGGCAACCCCAGGCGCTCCAGTGCGTCCTCGGGCGCCATTCCGTTGCGCGGACCGCCCAAGGCGGCCGCCATGGAGAGGTTTTCCAGCGGGGTGAGCGACTCTTTGAGACCGGGAGTGTGTGCCACGTAGGCAAGTTGGGCTGCGAAGTCGGGGAAAACCGCGTCGATCGCCTCCCCGCACCAAAGCACGGCGCCCCCGTCCGGCCGCTTCAGTCCACACAGGACCCGCAGCAGGGTGGTCTTCCCACTTCCGTTGCACCCTTCCACTTGCAGCAGTTCGCCCGGGCCGAGCGAAAAGCTCAGCTCATCGAAGAGCGTGCGCTCCTCGCGCATGCAGTGGAGACCGGTGGCGTCAAAGCGAATGGTGCGTTCGCGATTGTCGATCATCGTTCTAGTTATGTGTGGGCCGTGCCGGGTCTGCTGCCCGAGCGCCCTGGAAATGACCGCGAAAAAGTGGCCAGACCCGATATTAGCCGGATTGCTGCCGCGTTTCCATCTACACCTTTGCGCGGAGAGCGGCCGAGTCCGGAAGAGCGAGCGAGCAGGTTGCATGGGGCCCAATTGAAAGGGGCCCCGGAGGGGGCCCCAAACACTGCATCGCGTAGTTACCGGATCAACCGAACACGTCGTGGGTGATGTTGGCGAACCAGCTGTGTGCGTATTTGACCTCACGAGCCAGCATGTGCGGCGCGGCATCCGCAGGGGTGAGGCCGCCGGCGCCCTGCACCGCTGCGATCTTGCCGTCGTCGCCCAAGCGGTAGACCGCGGCCACGGAGACCCCGTGCTCAGGGGCGATCACGCTGTAGCAGGTGTTGACGTAGGAGGGTTGGGGTGTCTCGATCCCGCCCAGCAGGGCCACCACGGCCGCAGCGCACACCTTGGCCTGGGAGTTGGCGGAGTAGCCTGACTTCGGCATCGGACCGGCAACGGCGGCATCGCCGATAACGTGCACGTTGGGCTGCAGGGTGGACTCGAAGGTGCGGTGGTTTACAGGACACCAGCCGCTGTCGTCGGTCAGCCCCGCGGCAAAGGCGACTTTGCCGGCCTTCTGGGGCGGGATCACGTTGATGACATCACCCTTGAAGTCTTCCACCTCGGCGGTGACGCTCATCTTCTTGGCGTCGACAGCGCTCGCCTTGCCGCCCTGGGCACCGTTCACCCACTCGATCAGGCTGTTCTCCGTACCGAAGCCGTAGTGCTGCTTCCAGCCGGCAGTGAACAATCCCTGTTTGGCGAACTTGTCCTTGGGATCCAGTATCAGAACCTTGGACTTGGGCTTGTGCTGCTTCAGGTACATGGCGATCTGCGAGGCGCGCTCGTAGGGCCCGGGGGGGCAGCGGAACGGGTTGGGCGGGGCGACCATGACGACGGTGCCGCCATTCTTCATGGCCTCCAGCTGCTTGCGCAGGGTGACGGTCTGGGGGCCGGCCTTCCAGGCGTGCGTGATGGTCTCGGCCACCTGCTCGCTGTAGCCTTCGATGGCTTCCCACTTGAAGTCCACGCCGGGGGAGACGATGCAGCGGTCGAAGTCCAGGGTCTTGCCGCTGGCGAGCTTGACCTTGCGTGCAGCGGCATCGATGCCGGCGGCGCTGTCATGGATCACCTTGACGCCATGCTTGGCCAGGCCGTCATAGCCAAAGCGGATGGACTCGATGGTGCGGTCGCCGCTCAGCACTTCGTTGCTCATGAAGCAGGTGTGGTAGTGCTTGTTGGGCTCCACGATGGTGACATCGATGGAGGCGTCCATCATGCGAATGTATTTGGCGGCGGTAGCTCCGCCAATGCCACCGCCGACGATGACGACCTTCTTGGCGGCGCCAAAGCTCAGCTGCGGGAAACCGATACCGGCGGCTGCGGTGGCGGTGCCGGCCAGTTTCAGGAAATTACGACGTGAAAAATGTGCCATGTTGTTGTTCCCCCCCTTTCCTCAGTCGTTCTGGCTGGCGTAGAAGTTGACGAGCTGCTCGACGCCATCCTTGCTTTGCATAGCCTTCTCCATGGCCTTCTTCATTTTCTTCGGTGCTTCGCGGCTGCCGTTGTGGAAGTCTTCAAAGGTGTAGCGCAGGTAGGGTGACCACTGGCCGGCCAGGATCCCGGAGTCGTCTTCTGCAGAGCGGCCGCGATCGGCATGGCACTTCTCGCAGGATTTCTCGTGGAGCTGCAAGCCTTGTTTGGCCAGCTTGGTATCAAACGACTGGTTGGGGCGGACGAAGGTCTGCTTGGCGAAGAAACCTGCCATGGCTTCGATCTCTTCGTCGGTGTAGCCCTTGGCGATGCGGGTCATGATGGTGCTGGGCCGCTCACCGCTCTTGTACGCCTTCATGGTGTCGATGAAGTAGTCCTTGGAGACGCCAGCAATGGTCGGGCTTGCAGGACCCTGGCTCACCCCGTTGGTACCGTGGCAGCCGGCGCAGGTGTTGGCCAGCATCGCGGCACTCGGCGTCGCAGCCGCGGCCGTGCCATTCAGGGCAAGGCCACCCAGAATGAGTGCACTCCCCAGTAGTGACTTGTATTTCATTATTGTTGGTCCTCCTTTTGTTGAAAAGGCGTTGCCGTGCACGCACTGCAACGCACCCGAACTGTTTTGCTCCCGCTTTTTTTCAGAAGCGCTTCCGCCACAGGATCGGTGCCCAAACGCGCCTACCCAAGAGCGGAGTGCCTTCCCTTTACTGTGGTATCTGCTCCCGCAACGATCAGCGGCTGCACCCGTGCGACCCGACCCGTGCCGACGGCCTTCATGGGCGCCGTGCCGCCGTGAGCCGTCACGCCATCCACCTTGGCCCCAAGCCGAAGCTGTGTCAAGACCACCTCGGGCCGTCGCCGGCGGCGAACAGCAATGCGCTTGCCCCATCCTCAAGGAGGGCCAGGGCCGCCGCCACATCGCCCACCAGAGCGATCTCCCGGAGTTCCAGATCCAGATCACGGGCCTGGGCGACCGAAGAGAGGGTGAGTGCGGCGGCGACCAGGGTACGCTGATTCATGTGTTAGAGCTCAACTTCATCGAGGGGAGCATCCGGCTGCTCATGGGCGATCCCTTTGTGGCAATCGATGCACGTCTCGCCTTTCGCGGCCGCTTCGGAGTGCTTCTTGCGCGCCGAGCGCCCTTGCGAACTCAACTCCATGGTGTCGAAAGAATGACAGGAGCGGCACTCGCGTGAGTCGTTGGCCTTCATCTTGTCCCAGACCCGGGTGGCCATCAGCCAGCGGCGTGCCTCGAAGGCCTCCTCGGTGTCGATGGTGCCCATCACTTCGTGGTAGACATCCTTTGCTGCCATGACCTTTGCGTGGAGTTTCGGCAGGAACTCCTTGGGCACATGGCAATCCGCGCAGCCAGCGCTCACGCCCGAGGCATTCTTGTAATGAACGGTCTCCTTATACTCCTCGTAGTTGCGTTTCATGGAGTGGCAGGAGGTACAGAACTCGGTTTCGTTGGTGTGGCCGAGAATCGAGCTGAACCCACCGAACGAAAACGCCCCGGCGGAAAATACGGCCAGGCCGAGCACTGTGGCTCTGCCGTGGGGAAGTCGCAATCTCAGTTTCTTCTTGTCGGTCATACCGTGCTCTCGGAGTCTGTTGTGTCACGCCCACGTTGCCCACCATCCCCTGACGCGCGACGTGTCCGGTACGAGAGCCCGGAATGGCCGCAGTCGCGCCTGAATGGTTGGACGCCAAGGATTGCTCAGGGATGCCGCTTCGAGAGGGTGTTCAACCTGCGTATCTGGCCCCGGCTTTTCGCCATCAGTCTTTGCGATTGGGCCAACCGCAGAGCCGGCACGCTGGTGAAAACACTCGAATCGGGGCTGGCGGTTCACTCCTGATGCCGCTGCCACCGAACGGGCCGGCGCTCCCCCCCGTTCTCCTTTTCTTATTTTCTAGTTATGTGTCTTGCATTATGGGCCCCCGTTGTTAGGGAACCTTTTTTCCCGATTGGGGAGAGCAATAACCGTACCAAGATATAACCCTTTGAGAGACAAGGGTGTTGCAGCGCGGGCGCGGCATGACAGCTGGCCGCCAGAGCATGACAGTCATGACGTGTCAGTGTGTCATGTGCTGTCACTTGCTCCTGTCAGTTGCTCGTTCAGTCGTTTCAACTCATCGGGGGTGTTGAGATTGGTGAATGCTTCGGGCGCATCGGCGAAATCGGCGATCACACTCTCTTCGCCCTCGATCCAGCGCATGACTTTGCGCTGTCCGCTCTCCAGGTATCGCTTCAGCCCTTGGGCCATTGAACGGCGGGCCAGCAAAATGGCAGGGTGGATTCGGTGGCCATCGGAGACTGTGCAAAGGTCGGCCTTGCTCGACCCCATCGCCTGCACCATGCGGCTCACCAGGTCCTGCGGGAGCAGGGGGGTGTCACAAGGCACGCAAAGGACGTAGTCGCTGTCCGCGTGCTCCAGGGCGGCCAGCAGGCCCGCAAGCGGCCCAAGGCCTCCCGGCAGCGTGTCCTTGATCAGCTCATGGCCGAAGGCCGAGAAGAGGGCCGGTGTATTGGCGCTGATGAGGATGCGATCGACCTGCGGTCCGATGCGTGCGGCGACATGCCCAAGCAGCGGGCGACCCGCCAGCTGCAGAAGTGCCTTGGGGCGTCCCCCCATGCGCCGACTCTGGCCCCCGGCCAAGATCACGGCAGTAACCAATGGTGAGGTGTTCATGGGCGTAAACGGTGAGGTGGCAGTTCAGGTTAGAGGGAGCGCTTGAGCCGTCGGATCACTCCGCCAGCCGGTCAAGCCCGTGTAGCCCGCACTTTTTGCCGGCCAGTCGGGAAGCCTCGATGAGCGCGATCTCGAGATCATGGCCTCGCAGCAGTTGATCGATCAGGCCGGCGTTGAAAACATCACCCGCCCCCAAGGTATCGACCACCGCCGCTGGCGGGAACGCCGGTGCCCGGAATTCCTCCCCTGCGGCCCCGAGGGCGAACGCCCCGGCGGCACCCCAGGTGCAGGTCATCGCCTTGGCCCCGACCCGCTGCCTGGTGGCGCGGAGAAACTCCTCAGGGTCGTGAAACCCGTGATGCCGAGCATAGTCCCGGGAGAAGAGCAGGAGATCGGCGAGCCCGAGCAGCTCTTCGATCCCGGGGCGCGGCTTCTCCACCTCCAGTGAGATACGGATTTGGGGGCGGGTGCTGCGGGCGTACTCGAACATCCGCCGGGTCTCACGCAGGTTGCGCCCCTCGAAATGGAGCCACTGGTAGGGGGCAAGGTCCAAGGCGGAGAAACGGTGCAGGGTGTACTCCGGCAGGTCACGGTAGTGGACAATCGTTCGTGACCCGTTGGCGCGGTTGAGCGTGACGTAAGAGGTCGGTACCTTGCCGTGGCCAAGGGTCAGGACGGCACCCAGGTCAACCCCGTGACGGGCGAGATCCTCGCGAATCAGACGGGCATCGGGCTCCTCCGCCAGCGTCCCGGCCCAGGTGCAACGGTGACCGAGCTGGCTGAGGGCCACCACCGTGTTGGCCGCATTCCCCCCCCGGCGTACGTACTGGGTTGTGGCACGAAGTTCCTCATCTTCGTCGGGGTAGTGATCGACGATATTGACGATGTCCAGGGTCGCATTCCCCACCGCGAGTATGTTAGCCATTGCTTTCCTCAAATGTCGGTAACGAGCCCATGTCGGGCCAAGGCCCACTGGACATGCTCACGCACCAGATCGGAGGGATGTCCGGCCCGCGAGCGCAGCGCACTCACCACGGCCGGTGTGCCCGGTGCGTTGCCGAGGGCGACGGCGAGGTTGCGCAGCCAGCGCGCGTGACCGAGCCGGCGAATCGCCGTTCCCTCGCTGCGCGCGAGAAACTCCTCTTCACTCCAGGCGAACAGCGCTACCAGTTCGGGGGCGTCCAGCCCATGGCGAACTGCAAAATCGCTCTCCCTGGTGGTCTGTGCGAACCGATTCCAGGGGCACGCCAGCTGGCAGTCGTCACATCCGTAGATGCGATTCCCGAGCGAGGGGCGCAACTCAACCGGAATCGCGCCTCTCAGCTCAATGGTCAGATAGGAGATGCAGCGTCGCGCATCCACTTGGTAAGGGGCGACGATGGCCTGGGTCGGACAGAGGTCCATGCATGCGGTGCACCGGCCGCAGTGATTGCCAACGGCCGTATCGGTCGGGAGCGCCAGATCCACGTAGATCTCGCCCAGGAAAAACCAGGAGCCCTTCCGGCCGAGCAGGTTGGAGTGCTTGCCGATCCATCCCAGGCCCGCCTTTTCGGCGAGCGCTTTTTCCAGCACGGGGGCGCTGTCCACAAAGACACGGTGACCGAATGGCCCCACCTCCTCGGCGATCCGCTCGGCAAGGCGCTGCAGCCGCTTGCGCAGGAGCTTGTGGTAGTCACGCCCGAGGGCATAACGGGAAATATATCCCAACTGGGACGTGGCCAGCACCCCTTCGGCCGCGGCCCCTTCGGGCAGGTAGTCCATGCGGGCGGAGATAACGCTGACAGTCCCTGGTTCCAGTTCGGCAGGGCGGCTCCTCTTGGTGCCGTGCCTTGCCATGTACTCCATCTCCCCCTGGAATCCTGCCTCCAGCCAGCCAAACAGGTGGCGTTCGGCCTCGGTCAGGTCGGTATCGGAGACCCCCACCTGCTGGAAGCCAAGCTCGCGCCCCCACTGGCGAATGGCCGCGACGAGTCGGTGAGGATCCAAATGGTTCTGGCTTTCTGTCATAGCGGCTATGATAACGCCCAATGGAGCACTTACCTTATGACCTTTACACCACCGCGCAGGTGCGCGAGCTCGATCGCATCGCCGTCGAGGAGCGGGGCATTCCCGGCAGCGAATTGATGGAGCGGGCCGGGCAGGCCGCCTTCGCCCTGTTGCGTGAACGCTGGCCGGCGGCCAGGCGCATTGCCGTCTATTGTGGCGCAGGGAACAACGGCGGTGACGGCTATGTGGTCGCACGACTCGCCCTGGAGGCCGGTCTGGTGCCCGAGATCATCGCCATCGGCACGCCGGTGGCCGGAGGGGCGGCCGCGGCCGCTCGGGATGCCGCGCTGCGCGCCGGGGTACGGGTGCGCGCCTTCGAATCGGCAAGCCCGGAGGCCGACCTGGTGGTGGATGGACTGCTGGGCAGTGGCGCGCGGGGAGAAGTCCGCGAGCGGTGGCGTGCCGCTATCGGCGCGATCAACGAGGCGGGGCTGCCTGTCCTCGCGCTCGATATCCCCTCGGGGCTCGATGTTGACACGGGCATGGCGCTGGGTGCGGCGGTGAAGGCCCGCCTGACCGTGACTTTCATTGGGTTGAAGCAGGGATTGTTCACCGCAGAGGGGGTGGATCTCTGCGGCGAGGTGGCCTTTGCGGATCTGGGGCTTCCCCGTGAGATCTACGCGCGGGTGACGCCCGCCGCAAAGCGGCTCGAACCGGTGGGTCTCCAAGGGCTGCTGCCGCGCCGCTCCAGGAACAGCCACAAGGGGATGTTCGGCCACGTCCTGGTGGTGGGGGGGGAGCAGGGCATGAGTGGCGCAGCCGCCATGGCGGCGCGCGCGGCGGCGCGGGTCGGCGCGGGGCTGGTGAGTGTTGCGACCCGGGCGGGGCACGCACCGCTCATGAGCATCGCTCAGCCGGAGATCATGGCCCAGGGTGTCGAGGAGCCGGGGCGCCTCAAGCCGTTGCTGGAACGGGCGAACGTGGTCGCCTTGGGTCCTGGCCTGGGTAGGGGGGCATGGGGTCGGGCAATGATGGCGCGGGTCCTGGAAAGTCACCTGCCCGTGGTGCTCGATGCGGACGGGCTTACCCTTCTATCCGAAGAGCCCGTCCGGCGGACCGGCTGGGTGCTCACTCCCCACCCCGGCGAAGCGGCACGCCTGCTCGGATGCAGCGTCCGGGAGATCCAGCAGGACCGCTTTCGTGCGGCCGCGGCCCTGCAGGCGAGTTTCGGCGGGGTCTGCGTGCTCAAGGGGGCCGGGTCGCTGGTGGTGGACGAGGATGGTATTCCATTCGTCTGCGGCAGCGGCAATCCAGGCATGGCCACTGGCGGAATGGGCGATGTGCTCACGGGCGTGATCGCCGGGCTGCTGGCCCAGGGGCTCAGTGCGGCTGACTCGGCCCGGCTCGGCACCTGTCTGCACGGCCGGGCCGGCGACATCGCGGCCAGGGGGGGCGAGCGGGGCATGTTGGCCACCGATCTGCTGCCTCACATTCGAGCGCTGGCCAATCCGAATTGATGATGGAGACGAGCTTGGAGCTGGACCTGCCGGACAGCCTCTCCATGGAGGCCTTGGGCACCCGATTGGCCGCCTGTGTCACGCCAGGCAGGGTCGTCTTTCTGTACGGCGACCTGGGTGCCGGCAAGACGACGTTGGTGCGAGGTTTCCTTCGGGCACTGGGTCATGGCGGGGCGGTACGGAGTCCCACCTACACCTTGGTGGAGCCCTATCAGGCCGGGGCGCTGCGGGTCTATCACTTCGATCTGTACCGGCTCGCCGACCCCGAAGAGCTGGAATTCCTGGGGGTGCGGGACTACTTCGATGGGCAGGCGGTTTGCCTGGTGGAGTGGCCCCAGTACGGCGAGGGCGTGCTGCCGCGGGCAGACCTGGAGATCCGGCTGGAGTACCGGCTCCCGGGGCGTCGGGCGCGGATCGCCGCATCGACTCCGGCGGGCCAAGCCTTGCTCGGTTGCCTCGCAAAGCGAGAACAAGCGTAACCCTGCAGTGGTGGCCAGGGTGAACTCCCAAGAGCAATGTAAGTTCTTGAAAGCAGGTCGTCGGCCGCATGGATGGAAGATGATTGCTCCTGCATAATCTTCACTCCCGACATCCATGTCGGTCGTATTCACAGCGTTACCTGCTTTCAAGGACTTACGTCGCTCACAGCACGGCCGTGACGTTAGTATGCGTTCACCCTGCCGTGGTGGCACTCACAGTTGATTTTTCTTCGCCTGACGACTAACTTACTCTAGAATCTTCAAAAAGATCTCTAGCTTGAGGTTGTAACTAGCAGATCGAAATAAGTTTTTCTGGTTCAGGGAGTCTAGAAGGGGAGAGCGCGTGGGTCCGCTCACACGTATTGTCGGCATTCTGTTCCTGTGGGCGGCGGCGAGCTTCGCGTGGGCCGACGCCCAGGTGGAGGGGGTGCGTATCTGGCCCGCACCCGACCACACGCGCCTTGTCCTCGATCTTAGTGGGCCGGTGGAGCACACAGTATTTTCCCTCGCCAATCCCGAGCGCCTGGTGATCGACATCGACGAGGCACGCCTGCTCGCAAACATCGATTTCGATTACAGCGAAACCCTCCTGAAGGGGATCCGCACCGGCATTCGCGACAAGACCGGACTGCGGGTGGTGCTGGACCTGAAATCCAGGGTGCGTCCCAAGACCTTCCTGCTGCGCCCCAACGGTGACTATGGCCACCGGCTGGTCATTGACCTGGAGGACACCGCCCGGCGCACCCCGCCGAAGGCCCCCGATCCCCGGCCGGATGTGGCCCGCAGCGTGATCGTGGCCATTGATGCGGGGCATGGGGGGGACGACCCGGGTGCCATCGGCCCCGGCCGCACCTACGAGAAGGATGTGGTGCTCGCCATCGCCCGAAGGCTTCGCAGCCTGGTGGAGAAGGAGTACGGCATGCAGGCGGTGATGATCCGCGATGGGGACTACTTTATCGGGCTCGACCGACGCGCCCAGATCGCCCGGGAGCATCGGGCCGACTTGTTCGTCTCGATTCATGCCGACGCCTTTCGCGATCCCCGGGTCGGCGGCGCCTCCGTGTACGCCCTCTCCCAACGGGGCGCCTCCAGTGAGCACGCGCGTCTGCTGGCAGAGAAGGAAAACGCCTCTGACCTGGTGGGCGGGGTGAGCCTGGATGACAAGGATGATCTGTTGCGCTCGGTACTGCTGGACCTCTCGCAGACGGCGACCATCGAAGCGAGCATGAATCTGGGGGCGGTGGTCCTGACGCAGCTTGATGGCGTGGCGAAACTGCACAAGCGCAAGGTGGAGCAGGCGGCGTTCCGGGTGCTGAAGTCGCCCGACATCCCGTCCATCCTGGTGGAAGCCGGGTTCATCAGCAATCCCAAGGAGGAGCGCGTGCTGCGCAGTGCGAAACACCAGCAGCAGATCGCCGAGGCGATCATGGCGGGGATTCGTGGCCACTTCCGCAGCAATCCTCCGCGCGGGACCCTGCTGACCGCGGTGTCCGAAAGGCAGCATGTGATCGCCCGCGGCGACACCCTCTCCGGTTTGGCCCAGCAGTATCGTGTCAGTGCAGAGCGTCTGCGCGATATCAATCGCCTCGAGGGCAACGTACTGAAGGTGGGGGATACCTTGACCATTCCCGGCGTAACCGACGGCTAGGCGCCGCCCTTCCCCGAAGGGTTGGGGCCTTCTTCGGGACCGCGGAGGGCGGTTTCGCCCCCGGGCGTTTTCTTTTAAGCTACGCCGCCATGGACCGACCCGCCGCCCCCCGTCGCATTCAGCGCCTCTCTCAACAGCTCGCAAACCAGATCGCCGCCGGTGAGGTGGTGGAGCGCCCCGCGTCGGTGCTCAAGGAGCTGCTGGAGAACAGCGCGGATGCCGGTGCGAGGCTGATCGAGGTCGAGGTGGAGCAGGGGGGGACTCGGCTGCTGCGGGTGCGGGACGACGGCTGCGGGATCCACCAGGATGACCTTGCCTTGGCCCTGTCACCCCATGCGACCAGCAAGATTCGCGATCAGGGCGACCTTGTTCGGGTCGCCAGCCTCGGTTTTCGGGGCGAAGCCCTGGCGAGTATCGCCTCCGTGTCGCGATTGACCATCACCAGCAGGATGGCGGGCGCAGGGGAGGCGTGGCAGTTGGAGGGGCTCGTCCAGGGGCCGGTTCCTGCGGCGCTGCCAGCCGGGACCTCGGTGGAAGTGCGGGATCTCTTCTACAACACCCCGGCCCGGCGCAAATTCCTGCGCAGCGAACGCACGGAGTTCAGCCACATCGAAGAGGTGTTTCGCCGATTTGTCCTCAGCCGAAGTGATACGGCTTTCACCCTGCGCCACAACGGACGCCAAATCATGCGGTTGCGTGCGGGCGCGGCGGGAGATCTGGGGCGTGTGGGTGCAGTGCTGGGAGCTTCGTTCGTCGAACATGCGCAAGCGGTCGAGTTCGAAGCGGCTGGCATGCGCCTGTGGGGGTGGGCGGCGCAACCGGAGTTTTCCCGGCCGCAGAACGACATGCAGTACTTCTACGTGAACGGCCGGGTCATTCGCGACAAGCTCGTGAATCACGCGGTGCGGCAGGCCTTCGAGGAGCGGCTGCCCGAGGGGCGTTTCCCGGCCTATGTCCTCTATTTCGAGTTGGACCCGGCGCTCGTGGATGTCAATGTCCACCCCACCAAGCACGAGGTGCGCTTTCGCGAGGCGCGCATGGTGCATGATTTCATCCACCGGGGGCTTTCCCGGGCCTTGGCAGGGGACGCTGCTGAGGAAGACCTTGCAATGGGGCATGTCGTGCGGGAGTCTTCCCGACCTTATGTCGCGCCGCTCATGGCGGCGGCATCCCGCGGCGCCGGACGGGCCGCCCTGGCCGCCTGCGATGCCCTGTACCGGGCTTCCAGGCCGCAATCTCCCGCCAAGGTTGCCCCCGTGGCACCGGCCGGGCCCCTCGGCACGGCCCTGGCTCTGTTGCAGGGACGCTATGTGCTGGCGGAGGATGGCAGCGGTCTGGTGGTGGTGAACCTGGACGCGGCCATAACGCGGATCGCCACCGGGAGACTGCTCGCGGCACGCCAGGCCGGGGCGGTGCGTCCCCAGCCCTTGCTCATTCCCGAAACGGTGGAGCTGGACATGGGGCTTGCCGAGTGGGCCGAGGCGCACCCGGATGCACTTCTGGCACTCGGTCTCGATGTGGATCGTCTGGGACCCGACACGCTGGTCGTGCGGCAGATCCCCGCACTGTTGCGGGGGGCAGAGGTCAAACCGCTGGTGGGAAAAGTGGTGAGGATGTTGGCCGATGGGGCTGCGACCGAGCTGGTGCTGCAGGTGATGGCAGGGTTCGTGCTGGTGGACCGGCGGATGAGTGTCTCGGAGATGAATGCCCTGCTGCGGGAGGTCGAGGCGTTGCCGTCCCAGGAGAGCGCCCCTTGCTGGGGGCGGTTGACCGCGCATCAACTGGACCAACTTGCAGGCGGCAAGGGGCAACCAGAGGCAGGAGAGTGTTGAACGGCCATCAGCGTCCGCCCGCTATCTTTATTATGGGGCCGACCGCGGCGGGTAAAACCGACCTGGCGGTGGCCTTGGCTGAGCGGCTGGCGGTGGAGATCATCAGTGTCGATTCGGCCATGGTGTTTCGGGAGATGGACATCGGAACGGCCAAGCCGGACCCCTCGGTGCTGGAGCGCGCGCCACACCGCCTGATTGACATCCTCGATCCAAGTGAGTCTTATTCGGCCGCCCGATTTCGTGAAGATGCGCTGGGGGAGATGGCCGCCATCACCGCGTCCGGCGGCATTCCGTTGCTGGTCGGCGGCACCGGGCTCTATTTCCGCGCCCTTGAGCGGGGGTTGTCAGAGTTGCCCCACGGGGACCCGGCCGTGAGGGCCCGCATCGACGCCCAGGCATCGCGTCTCGGGTGGGGGGGGCTGCACGAGCGGTTGGCCAAGGTGGATCCTGCCTCGGCGCAGCGGATCCACCCGAATGATCCCCAACGGCTGCAGCGCGCCCTGGAGGTCTACGAGCTCACCGGGCGCCCCATGAGTGACCTGTGGGCTGAGGGCGTGGGTGGCCAGCTGCCTTATGCGGTGAGCAAGCTGGTGGTGGCCCCCGCCGATCGTGAGCTGCTGCGCGGGCGCATCGGCCGGCGGTTCGAGGCCATGCTCGAGGCGGGCTTTGTGGCCGAGGTGGAGCGACTTTACGCACGGGGGGACCTGAGGGCCGATTTGCCGGCGATCCGCTGTGTGGGTTATCGCCAGGTGTGGCAGTACCTGGAGGGGGAGAGTGACTATCGAACGATGGTGGAACGGGCGATCACGGCCAGCCGCCAGTACGCCAAGCGCCAGCTGACCTGGTTGAGACCGGAACCGGATGCCCTGTGGCTCGATTCAACCGATCCGAAATTGCTCGACAAGGCCTTGAAAAGACTGGCCCCCGTCTCCATTCTATGAGCCTTGAGGTGTGTGCTACACTCACAAGGAACATCCACCTTGGGTCCAGAGTCTTACGTTCCTAAACCGACATTCAAGACATCATGGGTTTTCTTGGAGCGCGAGTTGCGCCGCATAATAACAAAAGGAGCTATCCAATGAGTAAAGGGCAAGCATTGCAAGACCCGTTTCTTAATGCCCTTCGTAAAGAGCGAATCCCGGTCTCGATCTACCTGGTGAATGGAATCAAGTTGCAGGGCCAGATCGAATCGTTCGACCAGTTCGTCGTGCTGCTGAAGAACTCTGTCAGCCAGATGGTGTACAAGCACGCCATCTCGACGGTGGTCCCGGCCCGGAATGTAAAGCTGAGTTTTGCAGCCCCAGCCCAGGAAGAGTCAGGTCCTGCTCACACTAGCTTCTGAATACCGCCCCGCGGGTCCCGGAGGTCTGCTTGTTTGAGCGTCCCAAAAGCGGCGAGCGCGCCGCTTTGGTCCATTTGTATTTACAGCAGGAGAGCGACCGCGAGGATCTGGAGGAATTCCGGGAACTCGCGGTGTCTGCAGGGGCCCTGCCCGTTGCGGTGATCACCGGCAATCGTCGCCTTCCCGAGCCGAAGTATTTCGTCGGCAGCGGGAAGGCCGACGAGATTCGCGCGATCGTCGAGCAGGAGCAGGTGGAACTGGTGCTGGTCAATCACGCCTTGACTCCGGCGCAGGAGCGCAACCTCGAGCGATTGCTCGGCTGCCGGGTTTTGGACCGCACCGGGCTGATCCTCGACATCTTCGCTCAACGGGCACGTTCCCATGAAGGTAAGCTTCAGGTGGAGCTTGCCCAGCTGCGGCACCTCTCCACCCGCCTGGTCCGCGGCTGGACTCATCTGGAGCGGCAGAAGGGCGGTATTGGCCTGCGCGGTCCCGGTGAGACCCAGCTGGAGACGGACCGGCGCCTCATTGGGGAGCGCATCAAACTGCTGGGCAAACGGCTCGAGAAGGTCACGCGGCAGCGGGACCAGAGTCGCCGGGCACGGCTGCGGGCGGAGATCCCCTCGCTTTCACTGGTCGGCTACACCAATGCCGGCAAGTCGACGCTTTTCAACCAGCTGACCACCGGGGATGTGTATGCGGCGGATCAGCTGTTCGCGACCCTTGACCCCACGTTGCGGCGGTTGGAACTCCCGGGCGGAGGCAGCGTCGTATTGGCAGATACGGTGGGTTTTATCCGCCATTTGCCCCATGATCTGGTCGCTGCGTTCCGCGCCACCCTGGAAGAGACACGCGAAGCCGACCTGCTGCTACACGTGATCGACGGGAGTGACCCGGAGCGTACCGGCAAGATCGAGCAGGTCAACCAGGTGTTGACGGAGATTGGTGCCGAATCAGTGCCCCAGCTCCAGGTCTTCAACAAGATCGACCTCATGGAGGAGGCGCAGCCCCACCTCGAGCGGGACGAGCACGGTCTGCCTGCCAGGGTCTACCTGTCGGCGGCCACCGGGGAGGGGGCAGAGCTGCTGGTGCAGGCGGTGGCCGAGCGCATTCAAGGGGGGCGGGCGCGGCGCCAGCTGCAGTTGCCGCCCCAGGCAGGCCGACTTCGGGCCCGCCTCTATGAGCTGGGCAGCGTTCTGGAGGAGCGGATCGACGAGGATGGCGGCTGGCTCCTGGAAATCGACATTCAGCGGCGCAGCCTCGAAATTCTGCGCCAGCAGTCGGAGTTTGCCGACTATTTGTCTGCGGAGTAGCCGACATTGCCATTAGGGGATAAGCTCCCTAGAATTTTCTTCGGGTTAGTCAACAGCTACCTACAATCGATATTGGAGTGACCAATGGCCTGGAACGAACCGGGTGGTTCCGGGGGGCGTGACCCCTGGGGCGGCCGTAACGACCAGGGTCCACCGGACCTGGATGAAGTGATCCGCAAACTGCAGGGGCGGCTTGGACGCCTGTTCGGCGGCAAGGGGGGCGGCGGTTCCGGCGCCAGCGTCGGCGCCGGTGGGCTCGGCCTCGTTTTGATCATTGCCCTGCTGGTGTGGGCCGCCTCCGGCATCTATATCGTAGATGAAGGCAAGCGCGCAGTGGTCCTGCAGTTCGGCGCCTACCAGGCGACTACCGCGCCGGGCCCCCACTGGCATCCCCGTTTCGTGCAGAGCGTCCACATCGTCGATGTGGAGAACGTCCGCAGTATGGAGGTGGGCTATCGGGCCGACGAGGCACTGATGCTCACTCAGGACGAGAACATCATCGACATCAAGTTCGCCGTTCAGTATCAGGTAAAGGAACCTCGGGACTATCTGTTCAACGTCCGGGATCCTGATGCAACGCTGCGCCAAGTGGTGGAGAGCGCGGTGCGTGAGGTGGTGGGCAAGAGCAAGATGGACTTCGTCATCACCGGCGGGCGCAGCGAGATCGTGGCCCGTGCGAGGGAGCTCGTTCAAGGGGTTCTCGATGAATACAAAACCGGGTTGATGCTCATCAACCTGACCATGCAGGATGCCCAGGCCCCGGAACAGGTACAGCACGCCTTTGCGGACGCGGTGAAGGCCCGTGAGGACGAGCAGCGCCTGAAGAATGAGGCGGAGGCGTATGCAAATGACGTTCTGCCCAAGGCGCGCGGTGCCGCGGCGCGTGTCCTTGAGGAGGCGCAGGCCTACAAGGAGCAGGTGGTTGCCGAGGCGGACGGTGAAGCGGCCCGCTTCGAGAAGATCCTCGGTGAGTATGCCAAGGCACCGAGCGTCACCCGCGAACGCCTCTATCTGGAGTCGCTCGAGTCCGTACTTCAACGCAGCAGCAAGGTCATGGTTGATACTCAGGGCAGCAACCTGCTCTACCTGCCGCTCGATCAGGTCGTTCGTGGAGGGGCCCGCCTGGGCGAACCTCAGGTGGGGGCCGTCGGCCAGTCCGTGTTGAACGACGCCAAGGAGCGTCAGACCCAACGCAGTGCAACCGACATGCGCACCGACATGCGTCGTAGGGAGGTACGTTGATGAATCGCGGAATGAGTATCTTCCTGGTGCTCCTGCTGATCGTGGCGGGGGTCCTGTCGATGTCCGTCTTCACCGTGAAGGAGCACGAGTTGGCGGTGAAGTTCCAGCTGGGTGAGTTCGTCGAGGCGGACTACAAGCCGGGGCTTCACTTCAAGATCCCGCTGGTGCAGAACGTGCGAAAGTTCGATGGCCGGGTGATGACCCTGGATGCCGAACCGGAACGTTATCTCACCTTCGAGAAGAAGAACGTCATCGTCGACGCCTTCGTGAAGTGGCGCATTTATGATGTGGGGCAGTATTACAAGACCACGGGCGGTGATGACCGGCGCGCCAACCAGCGCCTGTCCCAGGTGGTGAAGGAAGGGCTGCGCAACGAGTTTGGCAAACGCACCATTCAGGAGACGATCTCGGGGGAACGCGCCCAGATCATGAACATCATGAAGGACCAGTTTTCGGAGCAGGCCAAGCCGTTCGGTATCCAGGTGGTCGATGTGCGCATCAAGCGCATCGAGCTGCCTTCCGAAGTGAGCTCCTCCGTCTACCAGCGCATGGAAGCGGAACGCACCCGTGTCGCCAAGGATTTGCGTAGCCGCGGTGCGGAAGCGGCGGAACGCATCCGCGCCGATGCGGACCGCCAGCGTACGGTTCTGCTGGCGGAGGCCTATCGGGACGCGGAGCGGACCCGCGGTGAAGGCGATGCGGTGGCGGCGGAGATCTATGCCAAGGCGTATGGCAAGGATCAGGAGTTCTATCGCTTCTACCGTAGCCTGCAGGCGTACCGGCAGGTTTTCAACAAACCCGAAGACGTCCTGGTGCTCGACCCCAACTCCGACTTCTTCAAGTACTTCAAAGATAACATCGGGCGCGTACAATAAGGGACTCGCCTGAATCCATCCGGGCGGCTTCGCGCCGCCCGTTTTTTTGTGTGGGGATAACCAAGAGTGTCGGACCTCTGGGTCGCTTTGGCGTTGGTGCTCGTGATCGAAGGACTGCTGCCAGCCGTATCGCCGCGGCTGTTCAGGCGGGCCCTGTATACCATGACGGAAACGGACGACCGCTCTCTCCGCACATCAGGCCTCATCAGCATGGCGCTCGGCGCTCTCATCCTCTACCTGCTTAGGCACTGACATGTTGGAAAATCGCTGGTTGCTCCCCGAAGGCATCGAGGAATTACTCCCCCCCCAGGCGACACGTTTGGAGACCCTGCATCGGCGCCTCGTGGACCTCTACGACAGCTGGGGCTACGAACTGGTGATGCCGCCGTTCATCGAGTACATCGAATCGCTGCTCACGGGCACCGGCAACGACCTCGACCTGCAGACTTTCAAGCTCATCGATCAGCTGACAGGGCGGTTGATGGGGGTCCGGGCGGATATGACCCCCCAAGTGGCGCGTATCGATGCCCACCGCCTCAAGCGGGATGTCCCCTCCCGCCTCTGTTATCTGGGGACGGTGCTGCACACTCGCCCCCAGGCCCACGGCGGCACCCGCAGTCCGGTGCAGGTGGGGGCGGAGCTCTATGGCCACCCGGGGCCGGAAAGTGACATCGAAGTACTCCAGCTCATGGTGGAGACGCTGCGCTCGGTCGGGTTGGAGCGCATTCATCTCGACTTGGGCCACGTCGGGGTATTTCGTGCGCTGGCCTGCCGTGCCGGTCTCTCCACCGAGCTGGAGGGGGCCCTGTTCGATGCCCTGCAGCGCAAGGCAATGCCCGAAATCGAGGCCTTGCTGGCCACCCACGACATCAGCGCCGCGAACGCCGTCATGCTCAAGTCACTGGCCGACCTGAACGGGGGAGGGGACGTGTTCGGGCGCGCCCGGGCGGTCCTTGCTCCGGCGATGGCAGAGGTTGGTCCGGCCCTGGACAACCTGCAACGCATCGCCGAGACGGTGGAGGGTTTGGCGGATGTGGAAGTGCACTTCGACCTTGCCGAGCTGCGCGGCTACCACTATCACACCGGAGCGGTGTTCGCCGCGTTTGTTCCCGGTCGGGGCCAGGCGGTCGCACAGGGCGGGCGCTACGACGATATTGGTCGGGTGTTCGGCCGCGCCCGCCCGGCGACGGGTTTCAGCATCGACCTCACAGCGCTGCTCGCGCTGGTGCCTGAACAGCCTCACGTGCGCACCGGCATTTATGCCCCCTGGTCGGACGATACCGCGCTGGCGTGCAGGGTCGCGGCACTGCGCAAGCAGGGGGAGCGGGTCATCCAGGCCCTGCCGGGTCAGGGGGGCGATGCCGCCGCAATGGGATGTGACCGCCAGCTGCTGATCGAAGGCGGGGAGTGGCAGGTGGTTCCCCTCGGCGCGAAATAGAAGGAGAATAGGGCGGTTTTGTGTTCGTTTTCTGCTGCTGCCGCGGCGTTTGCCAGTTTTGAGAGAGAGCGCGAAGATGGGAAAGAATGTGGTCGTTATCGGGACCCAGTGGGGGGACGAGGGGAAGGGCAAGGTGGTGGACCTGCTCACCGATCGTGCCCAGGCGGTGGTTCGATTCCAGGGTGGACATAATGCCGGCCATACGCTGGTCATCGGGGATAAGAAGACGGTCCTGCACCTGATCCCCTCCGGGATCCTGCGCGATGGGGTGCAGTGCCTCATCGGCAACGGGGTGGTGCTTTCCCCGTCCGCGCTGCTCGAGGAGATCGGCATGCTGGAGCAGAACGGCGTGCCTGCCCGCGAACGGTTGCGGATCAGCGAATCCTGCCCGTTGATTCTGCCTTACCACGTGGCCCTCGACCATGCGCGGGAACGCGCCCGCGGCAACGCGGCCATCGGCACCACGGGCCGGGGTATTGGTCCCGCCTATGAAGACAAGGTCTCCCGGCGGGGGCTGCGCCTGGCGGATCTGTTCCATCGGGAGCGTTTTGCGGCCAAGCTGGGCGAGGTACTGGATTACCACAACTTCAACCTTCAGCACTATTTCAAAGTCGATCCCGTCGACTTCAACCAGGTGCTCGAAGAGTCGTTCAGCCTCGCCGAGCAGCTACAGCCCATGGTCACCGACGTGCCCGATCAGCTCTATCAGTACCACAAGGCGGGGGATAGTGTGCTGTTCGAGGGGGCCCAGGGGGCGCTCCTGGACATCGACCACGGTACTTATCCGTTCGTGACCTCCTCCAACACCACCGCCGGAGGGGCGGCCACCGGCAGTGGCATGGGGCCGCGCTATCTGGACTACGTCCTCGGGATCACCAAGGCCTACACCACCCGGGTTGGCTCCGGTCCGTTCCCGACGGAGCTGTTTGATGAAATGGGCGAGCACCTTGCCCGGCGCGGCCACGAGTTTGGTTCCACCACTGGCCGGGCACGCCGTTGCGGTTGGTTCGATGCCGTCGCACTGCGCCGTTCGGCGCGCATCAACAGTGTGACGGGGCTTTGCATCACCAAGCTCGACGTGCTGGACGGCCTCGACACCATCCGCATCTGCGTGGGCTACCAGTGCGATGGCAAGGTGTTGGATACCGCGCCCACGGGCGCCGATGCCATTGCCGCCTGTGAGCCGGTTTACGAGGACATGCCCGGCTGGAATGAGTCCACGGTGGGCATTACCGACTATGATGCGCTTCCGGCCAATGCCAAGGCCTACCTCAAGCGCATCGAGGCGCTGACGGAGGTGCCCATGGACATCATCTCCACCGGTCCCGAGCGCAACGAAACCATCATTCTGCGCCACCCGTTCGACTAAGATCCTTGTGAAACAGAGAAGCCCGGTGAATCACCGGGCTTCTTCGTTTCGGGAGAACCTCTCCGGGGGATGCGGCCGGGTGCGGTTCCGAGCCGCTCCCCGCGCTCCGCTACTCCTGGGCCGGAAACACCGCAACGTGCGCCACATCGAGGCGCACACCGATGCGCTCGCCGATGCGGTGGTCGTGATGGCTCTGCACCGTGCACAGGAGTTCCGTACCGCTCGGCAGACCCAGCGTGTACAGGTATTCGGCACCCCGAAAGGCCTTCCCGATCACCTCCAGGCGCAACGGTGCCCCATCATCGTGCACCAGATCGTCTGGGCGCAGGAGGAGGTGGACCCGGCGGCCCGGCCGGCAGTGGGCGGGAAAGACCCCTGCTATGGTGCCGAGCTCGGTGTCGATGGCCCCGGGCTCGCGCACCACCCCGGGCAGCATTCGGCCTTGGCCAATGAAGTCGGCCACGAACCGATCGGCGGGCTCGTGGTACAACCGATACCCGCTGTCCCACTGACGCAGCCGCCCCCCTTGCACCACGCCGATGACATCGGCCATGGCGAAGGCCTCCAGCTGGTCGTGGGTGACCAGTATCGCGGTCACGCGGTCTCTCTTCAGCAGTTCACGAATCTCGCGGGCAAGCTGTTCCCGCAGCTCCACATCGAGGCTCGAGAAGGGCTCATCCAGCAACAGGATCTCCGGGCGGGGGGCCATGGCCCGGGCCAGGGCGACGCGCTGCTGCTGCCCTCCGGAGAGCTGATGGGGATACTTGCTGCCTGCCCCCTCGAGCTCGACCAGGCAGAGTAACTCGTCCACCCGCGCCTGCTGTTCCCTTCGGCCCCACTGGCGCAGGCCAAAGGCCACATTGTCCGCGACGTTCAGGTGCGGAAAGAGGGCGAAGTCCTGGAACACCATGCCAACCCGCCGCTGTTCCGGCGGCTGGCTGTTCGAGGGGGTGGATACGACCCGTCCGCCGAGGCGGATCTCCCCCCGACTCACCGGTTCAAACCCGGCGATGGCGCGGAGCAGCGTGGTTTTTCCGCAGCCGCTCGGTCCGAGGAGGCAACCGATGTCCCCCTCTTCCAGGGCGAGGCTGATTGCCTCCACCACCGGCTGGCCACGATAGCCTACACTGACCTGGTTGAGTTCAAGCTGATGCATCGGCGTGATTGTGTGAGCGACTGATTGAACGGCTGAGCAGAACCACCGGAATGATCCCCGCGAGCACGATGGCGAGGGCGGCGGTGGATGACTCCGCGAGCCGCTCGTCGGAGGCGAGCTCGAAGGCGCGCAGGGCCAGGGTGTTGAAGTCGAACGGGCGGAGCACCAAGGTGGCCGGCAGCTCCTTGAGCACATCCACAAATACCAGCAGGACGGCAGTCAGGAGGCTGCCCCGCAGGATGGGAATGTGGACCCGCCACGGCACCTTATGGGGCGCGAGACCGAGGGAACGGGCGGCATCGTCCATAGAGGGGCGGATCTTGCCCAGCCCCGCCTCCACCGTTTGCAGCGCCACCGGCAGAAAGCGGGTGAGATAGGCGAAGATGAGCGCCGCCAGGGTGCCGCTCAGCAACAGACCGGTGGAGATGCCCAGATGCCGCGCCATCCATCCATCCAGGGCGTGATCGAACCAGGCGAAGGGAATGAGCACACCCACCGCGATCACTGCGCCGGGCACCGCGTAGCCAAGCCCCGCCACGCGGACCGCGGCCCCGACCACCCGGGATGGCTTGAGACGATGCCCGTAGGCCAGGAAGAGGGCCAGCCCGAGGGCCAGGGCCGATGTGATCCCGGCGAGCGACAGGCTGTTGAGGAACAGTCGGAGGAAGTCCGTGTCAATGGCATCCCCCGCCGTCTGCACGGCCCAGATGAGCAACTGCCCCCCCGGCAGCAGGAAGCCGAGGGTGAGTATGAGCAGACAGAAGCCGAAGGCCCCCAACCCGGCCCCGCGGGACAGCGGCTGGCGCGGCGGCGGTGCCTGGCGGTGGGTGGTGTGGTGAAACCGCGCCCGCCGCCGAGCGCCTCGCTCCAGTGTCAGAAGGACCAGCACGAAGCCGAGCAGCATGGCAGCCAACTGGGCGGCAGCGGCGCTGTCATCCAGACCATACCAAGTGCGGAAGATCCCGGTGGTGAAGGTACTCACCCCGAAGTACTGGACCGTCCCGTAGTCGGCCAGGGTTTCCATGAGTGCCAGCGACACGCCTGCGACGATGGCCGGGCGGGCCAGGGGCAGTTGGACGCGAAAGAAGGTGTGCCACCCGCTGTTTCCCAGCGTGCGGCTTGCCTCGAGCATCGAGGCCGACTGCCCGAGAAAGGCGGCCCGGGTGAGCAGATAGACGTAGGGGTAGAGCACCAACGTGAGCATGGCGACGGCACCGCCGCGGGAGCGGATCTCCGGAAACCAGTAATCGCCGTAGCCCCAGCCGAACCACCCTCGCAAAGCGCTCTGCACCGGGCCGGCGAAATCGAGCATGCCGGTGTAGGTGTAAGCGATGATGTAGGCCGGAATCGCCATGGGCAAGAGCAACGCCCACTCGAAATGGCGTCGGCCAGGAAAGTCGAAGGTGGTGGTCAGCCAAGCGGCCGTCACGCCCAGGGCGAGCGTGCCGACCGTCACACCGATCATCAGCACCAGGGAGTTGACCACGTAGTCTTCAAGCACGGTCTCCGCCAGGTGAGACCACGCCTCCCCCGGCGGCTGCAGCACGAAACCGGCGATCACCAGCACCGGCAGGGCCAGCAGCAGCGCCACGCTGACGACGCCGACAACCCATGGCGACCAGGGGAGGCGGAGCGGGAGACCCCGTCTGCGCTGCCCTTCACTCAGCTCTCGGACCGGAGCTACGGCAGATCCGGCTGAATCCATTACCAATCGGCCCCTACTTCCACCCTGCGCGATCCATGACCCTGACTGATTCGGCATTCAGCTCGCCCAGGCGGGTAAGGCTCAGTGCATCGGGCTTGAATTCACCGAAACGCTGGAGCACTTCACTTGCCGGTACCGCAGGTCGAACCGGGTATTCATGATTGACCTCCGCGTACCAACGCTGGGCCTCCTCCCCTGCCAGGAACTCGAGCAGCCTGACGGCGCCGTCCCGGTTGTCTGTCCACCGGGTGACCCCTGCGCCACTGACATTGACATGCGCACCGCGACCGTCCTGATTGGGCCAGAAGACACTCACCGCTTCTGCCGCTTCCCGCTCCGTCCGGTCGTCAGAATCCAGCATGGCGGCGAGATAATAGGTGTTGGCAATGGCGATATCGCACCGACCCGCCGCGGCCGCCTTGACCTGGTCGCGATCCCCCCCTCGGGGCGGCTGCGCGAAGTTGCCCACGAACCCTCTGGCCCAGGTGGCGGTCCCCTCGGTCCCATTGGCAGAGAGGAGCGAGGCCACCATCGATTGGTTATAGATGTTCTCCGAGGAGCGGACACAGATCTTGCCCTTCCATTTGGGGTCGGCCAGCGCCTCGTAGCTTGAGAGGGTTGTCGGGTCGACCCGGTCTTTGGCGTAGAGGATGGGGCGGGCGCGCAGCGACAGCCCGAACCAGTACCCTGCCGGATCACGATAGCTGGCCGGGATCTGTGCCTCCAGCGTGCTGGAGGTGACGGGCTGCAATACCCCGGCCTCTTTGGCCCGGTGCAGGCGCCCCGCATCGGTGGTCAGAAAGATATCCGCCGGAGAGTGTTTGCCCTCACTCTGTAACCGCTTCAGTAGGGCGTCGGCCTTTCCCGTGACCAGGCGGACCTCGATGCCTGTCTCCGCAGTGAACCGATCCAGCAACGGTTTGATCAGGGCTTCATTCCTGGCGGAGTAGACTCCCAGCTCTTCCGCGCCAAGACTCCCCGACAGTGCCAAGCCCAATAAAGCAACCGAGATACCTAGCCGCATAGCGTTCCCCTGGTCAATGCTGAGATGAACGTAGCTTAAATGATAATTGTTATCGTTTTCAATGTGAGGAATCGTCGCGAGGGAAAGGAGGGGGATTGGCACAACAGGGGTTGACGTTCTGGTTCAGGCATAACGGCGATGCATGGGAAGGGAGAAGATGCAAGGCGCCGCTTGGGCGGTACGCTGCGCGGCGGACCCGAAACGCCCTCTCGGGTCGAAGAGCGGTGCTCTCCGAGAGAGTTGGTACCGAGGACATCCCTCTCCCTGCCATGGCATTAAATCACGTGTTGATTTGCACGGGTTTGTCAGCCGGTCTTTGTTACACAGCCGTCACACGGCCACGCCCATGCAGCGGCCCGCCTGTGGGACAACCGTCGGGAGCCAACTGCGAGAGGGTGGATATGGGCAGCGCATCCACCCTCTCGTCCGCTCCCGCACCGGCTTCTTCATCGTCGATCACAGACTGCGCCACCCGTGTTCTCCGCTTCAGCCGCCGGCCTCGTGTTCAAGCGGCAAGGTCATTGTGAAAGTAGCCCCTTCACCCTCGCGGCTGCGTACCGTCAGCGTACCGCCCAGGTCGGCCATGATGTTGCGCGATATGGACAAGCCTAGCCCGGTGCCCAAGCCCGGTGGCTTGGTGGTGAAGAAGGGATCGAAGATCCGCTCCTGGCGATGGGGCGGGATGCCGGGACCCGAGTCGGCCACCTCGATCCTGAGCGTATCCGCCTCGCGGTGGGCCCGCACCGTGAGCTGCCGCTCGGGTTGGCCCTCCAATGCGTCGCGGGCATTCATCAGCAGGTTGACCAGCACCTGCTGCAGATTGCCTTCCTTCGTGGGCACCAGGGGTAAGTCATCCGCGATCTCAGTTGTCACACCGATGTCGTTGACCTTGAATTCGGGTCGCATGAGCGCGAGGGTGCGCTCCAGCACCATCGGCACGCTCACTTTTGTCGTTCTCTCCTCGATGGGACGGGCGAAGCCGAGCATGTTTTTGAGCAGCTCGCGCATGCGCGCCAGTTCGCGGCTGGCCTTTTCCAAGTACTGCGCGGCCTGCGATTGCTGCGTGAGCTCCTGGGCGGCGCGGAGATAGCCCATCACGCCCATCAGGGGATTGTTCAATTCGTGGACCACGCTGGCGGCCAGGGTGCCCAAAGCCGCGAGCTTTTCGGACTGGATGACCTGCTGTTGGCTCGCGTTCAGGGCCTGCTCGGCGCGCTTGCGCTCGGTCACGTCCAGCCAGGTCCCGCGGAGGGCAACGATCTGGCCCTTGGCGCTCAGGACAGGCTCGCCCCGGCTCTCCACGACCCGCTCGGTTCCATCGGGCCGCACGATGCGGTGCTCGTCGACAAAGCCCTCGCCACTCTCCACGGCCCGCTGAGTCAGGGCTCTCATGCGCTCGCGATCTTCCGGGTGGACCACCCCCAAGGCCGAGGCGAGCGTCACCGCAAAGGATTGCGGCGCACGCCCCGCGATGCGAAACATCTCGTCGGACCAGCTGGAGCGATCCTCCTCGACCCGCCACGCCCAGCTGCCCACATGCGCCAGACGCTGGGCCTCCCGCAACGCCTCTTCGCTCGCCCTCAACCCCTCCTGCATCTCCTGCTGGGCCCGGTATCTCGCCTCGGTCACCCCTTGCCGCCAGAGGGCGTGGGCAATCGTTGCCGCGCCGGCCAGGAGCACCAAAGTCAGCAGTAGGGCGCCGGCGGCGACCTGGCGCAAAATTCCCGTGATTTCCGATTTGTCCACCTTGGCGACCAAATACCAGGGGGTGTCCGGTATCCGTCGGCCCACGCCGATGGCGGGCACTCCGCGGTAGTCGAGCCCGGCAATGCGACCGTCGCCCAGGGCGACCTGGGCCGCCAACAGGGACGGGAACGCCTCCACTCGCTCGATGGGGCGAAAGCGGGGCCGGGTGAGAAAGACGATGTCGCCCTCCTGCAGCCGAAACACCAGGGTTTCGGCGGTGCCGCGGAACGCCGGCCACTCCTCCACCAGGGGCGCAGCGTAGAGATAGGGCTGGATGCGAAAGACGAGGGCGCCGAGGGGCCGACCGGCATCATCGAACAGCGGTAGTGCCATGCCCACCCGCACCTCCGTGCCCGGCGCGGCAGGCACGGCGAAGTCCCGGAACACCACCTGTCGCTGCCGCAGTGCCTCGGCCGCAGCCTGGCGCTTTACGGTCAGTTCAGTGACCGGCGCGCCTCGGTGGTAGCGCACCTTGCCCTCGGGGTCGAGCAGGAGGATGTCCTCGTAGCCCCGGTGCCCAACCATGACCTCAATTTGACCTTCGAATGCCCGCCACGCGGGGCCCCTCGCCTCGCCACGCGCCAGATAGGCCTGCAGTGCCTGGCGCATCATGGGATGCTGTAAGAAGGCCTGCGCCTCTTCGGACCGCTCCCGGGTGAAGGTTCTGATCTCCCGCAGACGCTCGTTTGCCTGAGCCTCGAGAATGTCCCACTGGAGCTCCGTGATCTGCCGTTGAACATAGGCGAATAGTCCATGCCCCGCAGCAAGGGCCAGGAGCGCGAACAGCGCGAAGAGGGCCAGGAGACGGGGGGGCAACAGCGGGATCGTTGCAATCCACCGTCTCGTCACGGCTGGTCAGCCCTCCCACGGACTCGACGTCGGCAGCTCGACAGTGAAGGTGGCGCCGCGTCCCGATTCCCTGTCACAGGTCATGCTCCCCCCCCAAGGGCCTCCACTAGCGTGGTTCGGCACGGGGCCAGATCACGCTCTAGAGCACCGAACAGGTAAACGGAAAGATCGCCAATCGCAGCCAAATTGCGCGGCACGTGGCGGGGGCAGCGAACCGAGGTAGGGTGGATAAGCGCAGCGCATCCACCGTGCGGCGTCGAATTGGTGGATGCGCTCCGCTTATCCACCCTACATATTGGGCGCGTCGAATTTATAGTCGGGTCTCCTCCATGGGCATCGGTGCTTTCAGCTTTCCACAGTATGGCCGAGCAGCCGGGAGGTAACCGGCGGGCAGGCGAGGGATTGGCGGCACCGTGTGCACCAACCGCCCGGCTCCACAGCTGGGCCAATGAGGGTACTGCGGCTACAGTTGTCATCAAGCACCCTCCTGAGCCACGGTGACCACCTCATGGACACTTCATCCCCAGGGGCAGGAGAAATCGAGACAGCAGGCGCAAGCCGCCGGGCCATTGAGAAGATTCCTACTCACATCGAGGGCGTCGACGATGTCCTGCGCGGCGGCATCCCGAAGGGCCGGATGACACTCCTGGTGGGAGGCCCGGGCACAGGGAAGACGTTGGTCGCGCTGGAATTTCTCTATCGTAGTGCCTTGGCTGGAGGCTCTGGCGTGCTGGTCGCCTTCGAGGAACGGGCCGACGCGTTGCGGCGCAATGCGTGGAGCCTGGGGTGGGATCTGGAGCAACTGGAGAAGGAAGGAAAGCTGTTCCTGCTGGAGGCCCACGTCGACCCGGAAACCATCATCGCCGGGCAGTTCACCCTGAAGGCTCTGCTCGCCATCATCGAAGGCATAACCCGGGAAATCGGCGCGGAGCGGATCGTGTTCGACGCCATTGACGTCCCGTTGCGGCTTTTCGGCGGCGAGGAACGCGAGCGCGCTGAACTCTATGCCCTGCACGACTGGCTGGTCGATCACGGCATGACCTCGATTGTGACCGCGAAGACCGGTGAGCCGGGTGTCTCCGCTCCGCCCCGCTATGAGTTCCTCGACTACATGGCGAACACGGTCATTTGGCTGGATCAGCGGGTGACCGGGCAGGTTTCGACCCGCCGATTGCGGGTGGTCAAGTACCGAGGCTCTGACTTTGATCGCAACGAGTACCCCTACATCATCCGAGAGCAGGGAGTCCGACTGACTCCCCTGACCTCGATCCAGTTGCGCCACCAGCCCATGGGCGAGATGGTCTCCGTGGGCCATCCGCAACTGGATGCCATGCTGGGCGGTGGTCTTAGCCGGGTCTCCAGCGTACTCATCACCGGCACCAGCGGTACGGGCAAGACCCTCCTGGCCAGCACCTTTGCCCGGGCCGCCTGCGAGCGCGGTGAACGGGTGCTGTACATCACTTTCGAAGAGTCGCAGGAGGCGATGATCGGTGCGCTCCGTAGTCCAGGCGTCGATTTGCGTCCCTATGTCGAAAACGGGACTCTGCAGATCATCAGTGCGTTGCCGGAGGCGATGGGTGCGGAGGAACACCTGATCCGGGCCGTGGATGCGATCACGGCGTTGGACCCCGCCCACGTGATCATGGATGCCGCTTCCTCCACCGAGCGTTTCCGCGGGGAGTATGCCTCTTTCGATTTCCTGGTCCGTTTCATTAACATCTGCAAGGATCAGGGGCGCACCTGCATTCTCACGAACCAGCTCAGTGGCCTGGAGCAGGCGCAGCAGGTCAGTGGACTGGGCATTTCCTCGATCATCGACACGGTGATTCTCCTACGCTTGTCGGAGAGCAACGGGGAACTCAACCGCTCCATACTGGTGCTCAAGTCGCGGGGTGCCGCTCATTCCAACCAGCTCCGCGAATTCCGAATTACAAGCCATGGGATCGAGCTTCCCGAAGCGTATGTCGGCGCGGGCGGCTCGGTCACCGGCGTGGCACGCCAGCAGCAGGAGGCCAGAGATGCAGCCGAAAAGCGCCGAATGGAGCAGATGATGCGCGCCAAACAAGCGGAAATCACCCAGGTGCGGGCCGCGCTGGAGGCGCATACGGCTGAGTTCATGGCACGGCTCGAACAGGCGCAAGCGGAATTTGAGGCCATGCGTTTTGAGTTCGATGAGCGCGAGCGCGCCAGGGAAGAGCGGCTGCAAATGCGTGGCGCCTAAAGCACGTGACAGGAGGGGCGTCTGTGACCGAACCCATGGAAGATGAAAAGACCCTCGCGCACCTGCAGCTTTTCGTGGTGGGCGATGAGCCCCATTCGAAGCGTGCGCGTGAAAACATCGTGGAAGTCCTCGGGCAGTTCGAAGGCCACTATGAGTTCGAGGTCATCGATGTGCTGAAGAACTATCGAACCGCGCTGGATGCGGGGATCCTGATTGCGCCGACCCTCCTAATCACTACCTCCAATTCGCGGATCACGATCGCCGGGGACATGGAGGATAGAAAGCGGCTGGTTGGTGCGCTGAAGCTGATTGCGGAGTAGGCAATGGCCACACAGGAACCCAGCTATGAGCAACTGCAGCAGCAGCTGGCCGAGGCGAAAGAGGTCATCCGGGCCCTGCGGCAGGGAGAGGTGGACGCCATCATCTCCGAACGTGAGCTGGCCCTCGTGCGCCTGCGGGCGACCGAAGAGGCCTTGCGGAAACTCACCGCCGAGTTGGAAGACCGGGTCCATGACCGCACAGCCCAGCTCGAAGAGTCGAATCGGCGTCTTATGTCTGCCCTTGGTGAGCTGCGAGCGGCGCAGACGCGGGTGCTGGAAGCGCAGCGCGTCACCGCCCTGGCCACCTTGGCCGGTGCCATCGCCCACGAAGTGAGCAGTCCGCTCATGGGCGTCCTCAACGCCGTCGCCTTCGTGCGAAGGCACGAACAGAACCCCGAGTTGGTGCAGGCGCTGCAGGACGCCGACGAGGGGCTTCGGAGCATCGTGGCGATCTCTCGGAACCTCCTGGCCTTGGGGCGCCCCCCGGAGCGCCGCGGCGTTCGCGCGCGGGTGGCTGAAGCGCTGGACCGAGCGCTGGCCATGCTCGCGCCCGATATGGAGGCCAGGGGCATCCAGGTGAAGCAGGACCTCCCCGAGGACCTCCCGTCGGTCGCTGTGGACGAGGTGCGTCTGCAGCAGGTCTTGACCAATTTGCTGACCAATGCTCGCGATGCCGTGGAGGAGAGCGCAGAGAAGATCATTCGCATCCGCGCGTTCCGGGAAGTGGGTTTGGCCCATATCGACGTGGAGGATACGGGGCCGGGGGTACCGGCGGAGATCTTGCCGCGGCTCTTCCAGCCGTTTTCTACCACCAAGCCCGGCCGAGGGATGGGCCTCGGTCTGAACATATCGCGCAGCCTCGTTGAAGAACATGGTGGGACGCTTACGCTTGAGAGTCCCAAGCCGGCCCGATTCCGGATCACACTGCCGCTTGCGAGAAACGTGGGGTCAGGCGCGCGGTAGCTGGGAGTATGGGGATGCCCAAACACATACTGGTGGTCGATGACAACCGATACGCGCAGCTCGCGTTTGTGTACGCCCTGAAAGAGACGGGCTATGAGGTGGATACCGCCAGCTCCGGAAAAGAGGCCTTGGAAAAAGTCGAAGCGAAGCAGTACGACCTGATCTTTCTCGACCTGAAGATGCCCGAAATGGATGGCGTGGATACACTGCGGCACTTGCAAAAGGTTCGCCCGGCGCCTCCCGTGTACATCGTGACCGCGTATAAGGACGAGTTCATGCAGCGGTTGCGTGCAGCGGCGCAGGATGGCCTGGCTTTTCAGATAGCCGCCAAGCCGCTCGATGACGAACAAATCCGCGCCGTCATTCGGGGGGTGCTGGAGGGGCCGGAACCCGAAAACCCGGGCGGAGCGGGGGGGCAGCCGTGACAACCAGGGAGCCAGCCCGACCGGGCAAGCACCACCTGCTCCTGTTTCTCGCCGGGACCCATCCGGTTTCGGCAGCGATACGGAGCGGCGTTGCCGACCTGTGTGCCAATCGGCTGCAGGACTGCGAACTGACGGTGATTGACATTCTGGACGACTACCAAATGGCCGTGCAGCACGGCATCTTCGCAACCCCCTGCCTGCTTCTGCTGGAGACAAACAGAAGGGTAGTGGGTGACTTGACTAATGCCGATGCCGTCCTGCGGACTCTGGGCTTACCAGGGGGCTGACGGTGTAGTCAGGCCCGGATGTCTCATCAGACAGCATAGCGACGGCGCCGGGACGCAGTCAGATTAGGCGCATGGGAGTGGTTGGCCACATAGGGTTGGTTGGCACTGTGTGGAGGAGCCAAGCCGACTGCGGAAGTGTGCTGATTCACAGGAGCGAG
Source organism: Gammaproteobacteria bacterium (assembly GCA_041690535.1). Classification (GTDB taxonomy): domain Bacteria; phylum Pseudomonadota; class Gammaproteobacteria; order Thiohalomonadales; family Thiohalomonadaceae; genus JAWLHA01. The sequence continues at coordinate 77,869 of JAWLHA010000006.1, forward strand.
GGGCGGGGAGAGCAATGGTCTGCATCTCCTCGCCCCTCGTCGCGGGCCTCAGCGTCACGGTGTGATTTGCCCGCGGATTTCGCCGTCCGGGAAGGCCTCGGTGTGGACGTTGAAATACGCTTCGTCGGCCAGGTAGACCTCGATCTGGTCGGCCGTAAGGGTTGCGGACGCGGTCCACAGCTCCGGCGTACCGTTCGCATCCGGCCGGGTGAGAGGCACGATCACCGGGCCGTTCTCCCCCTCCGCTGCCTGATTGATCTGGGCGGCTGTTTGGCCCAAGAGGCCGAACGTGCGGATATTCGCCTCTATGTCACCGCTATCGGTATCCACCGTTGAGTAGCCGATGCCGGTTGCTGCAGTCTCGACCGGCGGTACCTCCTGGCTGCCGTCGAGCAGCGTGCGCACCACCACAACCCCCTCCGGTGCGATCTGGCCGCGGAGTTCGCCGGCGGGGTTTGTCGGGGTATGCACGTTGAAGTACAACTCGCCCGCTTCCAGTGCGCTCACCTGTCCCGGCGTCAGTGTCGTGGTCGCTTCCCACAGTTCCGGTGTGGTCCCATTCGGTGCCAGAGGCACGACCACCTCCCCATTCAGGCCGGCAAAGGCCTGGTGGATGTGGGCGGCGTCGGCGGTGGGCAGATTAACGACGCGGACGTTGGCGACCAGCTCGCCGGAGTCGGTGTCGATGGTCACATACCCGATGCCGCTGCCTGCTGTCGCTACCGGCGGGACCTCGACATCGCCACTCAGCTCCGTGCTCAACACCGTGATCCCCTCCGGGGTGATCTGACCGCGGATCTCGCCGCCCGGGCTTGTCGGGGTATGCACGTTGAAGTACAGTCCGCCTGCCATGAAACCGGCCACCTGCTCCGGCGTGAGTGTGACGCTCGCCTGCCACTGTTCGGGGGTGGTGGGGTCCTGCACCAGGGGCACGATCACCTCCCCATTCAGGCCGGCAAAGGCCTGGTGGATGTGGGCAGCGTCGGCAGTGGTTAGATTGGCGACGCGGACATTGGCGACCAGCTCGCCGGAGTCGGTGTCGATGGTCACCCACCCGATGCCATGGCCTGCCGTCGCCACCGGCGGGACCTCGACATCGCCACTCAGCTCCGTGCTCAACACCGTGATCCACTCCGGTGTGATCTGCCCGCGGATCTCACCGGCAGGGAAGTTTGTGGTGTGGACGTTCACGTACATCCCCCCGGCAAGCAGGATCGCCAGGTCTGCCTCGGAGAGGCGGGTATCCGGGGGGATATCCAGCTGATTCGGATTGTCGGGGTTCTGAACCAGAGGAACGAAGATCGGGCCGTTGGAACCGGCAAAACCGCTGTGGATGTGGGCGGCCTTGAATGGGGAGCTCAGCCCGGTGAAGGTTGCCGAGCCCGAGATCCCGCCCGTATTCAGTTCCACTGTGAGGGTACCACTGCCTGTGGCCGCAGTGTCGACAGGCGGGACTTCGGAAGAGCCGTCCAGTTCAAGGGCGATCGCTTCGCTGTTCGGTGAGCGGGTGACTTCCCGGATGATTTCCCTATAGTTACCTTCGCAGGCCGGAAGCAACCCAACGGCCAGCAGAATACCCGCCGCACAAAATAGCTTTCTGAAGTCCATGGGGGTGCTCCATGACACCGGGAGTAAGCAAGCTTGGGAAACATAGCCCACATCCGCCGATTGCGACCTCAGTAATACACCCCAAAACAAGCGGTGGTTAGACCCCAGGAGCAGTACCCCTCTCCCGAACCCCTTCAAGGCCGCGAGCCACTCAGGAGCGGGTGGAACGCCCAGGGCCCGCAACTAACCTGCCCCGGGTAACCCACCCTGCGAGGCGTTCGGAGGGTGGGTGGGCGATCTTTCGGCCGTGACATCTCAATGCCTTCCCCCAACAACGACGCCTCGAGGTTGGTGCCTTCCACGGCCATCCAGGAGGAGGTCCGCCACCACGGCATCGCGCCCCTCACCGGCAATACATTGGCCCTGGCATGTGCCGGGAAGACCTCGTTGGAAGATGTCACTGGCACCCGTATTACCTGAGCGAAATCCCCAACATTAGCCCCACGATGCCCTTGCGCTCACACGCGCTCACGAACTTGCGCACCAGCCTAACTAGATGGTACGTTTCAAGCCAAGTAATGGCGACCTCATGGCGCTCGCCCGTCGACACGATCACCAGCGCTCACCTCTAGGTGTTCTGGTTTCGAATGGTTTGTGGTCGAATTCGCCTAAGTCGTCGAGAAGTGTCGTTTCGCAAGCCTGATCGGACGGTCACCTCGGGCTTTCATTACGCTCTTAGCGGGGGCGCCGCTGTGAACGGGGCGGTTGGAACGAGGCTGCAAAACGGCTGCGGGGCAGCGCGAGCACTGCCTGGCTCGCATGCTTGCAGCAGATGACAAAACTGAAACAAATTGGCCCACGTAAACGGGAAAAAAATAATGTCACAACGGAATGCCACGAATGCAGCGCAAAGGCAAGTCGGTACGACCGGAAGGAGAAAAGGGTCTTCGGACAAGGAGTTGAAGACCCGGATGGATGCGGCGCGCGCGCATATCAAGGCCAATCGCTTTGATGAAGGTATGGAAGCCTTCACCGCCATTCTGAAACGTTACCCGGAAGCTGCACCTGCTTACGTCGGTCTGGGCAATCTGTTTGCCCGCCAGGGCGATTATGACAAAGCGCTCGAAGGCTATGCCAACGCCCTGGAGCGCGACGAAACCCTCCTGCCTGCGCTGCTCATGTCTGGCGCTATTTACATGAAGCAAGGTCAGTTGGACAAGGCACTCGATAGCTACCAGGCAGCGCTGGCAGCCAATCCGGGTCTCGGCAACGCCCGGCTGCGCCTGAGTCGTGTGTATGCCTTGATGGGCAAAGACGATGAAGCCGCTGGCTGCCTGAATGAGGCTCTGAGATACAACCCGCAGTTCGAAGAGGCACGTCTTGGGCTGGCGGGGATCTATCAGCGCAACGGCGACAACGATGCAGCCTTGCGTGAGCTCAACGGCATCATCAACCGAAATCCTGAATTTTGGCAGGCCCACTTCCAACTGGCCAGACTGCATGCCACTCAAGGCGAGTTCAAGGAAGCTGCGAGCGCCTGCAAGAAAGCGCTCGAACTCAAGTCCGACAGCGCGCCGATGCACTATCTGTTGGGCCGTGCCTACATGGAAATGGGCGAGTTTGATCGGGCACTTCGAGAGTACACGAAGGCTTCGGAGAACGATCCCGCAATGCTGGCGGCCAAGATTGGCATCGTCCGCGTGCATATCGAGCAGGGCAACCTGACTGAGGCGAGAAAGCTCCTGGTCGCCATGAGCAGCGGTAGCCGCAGCCTCGGGCTGGTACACCGCCTCCTTGCCGATGTCTTCATGCGTCAGGGCGAATACGGTGAGGCCGTTGCGGAGTTCAAGGCAACCCTGCTGCATGCCAAAAAGCTGGTGGAAAAGCATCCCGAATTGGCCGCGCTCACCCCGATCGAAGGCGACGACCGAGCGACCGCTGAGGCTTACCAGCAGGCCTTCGCCAAAGTTGACACGGAGATCAGCGTAACCGAGGAGGGCAGCAGCCTCGATGCAGCAGAGGCAGAAGAGTCGGAGATGGTGGAGGCTGAATGACCCGGTTGACGCCTCCAGAAATCGGGGACGCGGTACAGGGTCGTTAGCCGCCGAACCGATGGCGAAAGTATTTCTCGCGCCAGGGTGGTTTAGCCCACATTTTTCACCACCCTCCTAGCGTGGTTAGCGATCCGTTTGCTATGACAGGGCGTGCTGCTTCCGACCGGCTTGACGTAGTGTCGGCTGCGTCCATAGCCGCCCTCCGGTTCGCGCGCCCCGTGATAGCCGCGGCTCTCGCTCTCACTACGGACGGTGGTAAGCACGGGCAAAGGGGAGGGACCGGCATCCTGCAGCAAGCAGGATTCAGGTTGCCATCTCCTGCTCACTTGGCGGAACGCTGGATAGAGACTCCCTGTGGGTAGCATCTCTCATTAATAACCGCCGTTGAGTTTTTGGCATGGCTTACGCTTTGACCCAGCGAGTCGGCCCAGGCTGTATTCCGGTGAAGTTGAACCGGATACCCTCAACATCACGATCAGGCGCGTAACGGAAGCGCCATCGACGAGAAAGAAGATTGATTCTGCGGATCGACCGGTCGCGCCTGCCACGATCCGGGATTCGCGCCAATAAAAAAAAGGGATGACAAGAATGTCTTTTGGGTTGCTTCTCACGTTTTTGGCAGTGTTCTGTGTGATTGGGATGCTGGCGGCACCTTTTCCCTACTGGCGGACCTACTTTCTTCTGTGGAAAACCGTATTGCTGTCACCAGGAAGCCCGAAAGCGAAACTCCGGCAATCCGGTTTCCTCCTCAAGACGGGCATCACAACCCCTGTTTGGACCTACCTGTGGTATCTGGATGACATCCTCTATCCCGCTTACCGCAAACGCTCTTTCGACCCGGTTTTCATTATCGGGCAACCGCGCAGTGGCACAACGCTGTTTCACCGCACGTTGGCGTCCGATGAAGAGACATTTTTTGCGATCCGCCATATCGAGTGGCGCTACCCTTTCATTTCGGTTCAGAAACTGATTCGGGCCTTTGGGTTGGACAAGGGGTTGCTCAAGGCCAACTACTGGCCGGACTCCCAAGCAGGAAAGCTTGCGGCGAAAATGCACCCTAATACCCTGGCAGATTGGGAAGAAGAAGGGATCTTTTTCGAGGAGAACTTTCTGCATCACTTTTTTATCTTCCTGCGTTTTCCCCACCCGGAGTTGCTCGATCACCTCGACAGCTTTCCAGAAGCGCCTGAACGGTTGCAGAAACGGATGTTGGAGGCGCACAGAAAAGTTTTGCAAAAGGTGCTTTATCTGCGTGGACCGCAGCCGCGCCTTTACCTCTCCAAGGAGGTCACCAGCCACAACAAGATCCCCTCCCTCTTGCGAATGTATCCGGACGCACGATTCGTGGTCGTTGCACGCAGCGCCACCAATTTCATGTCATCCCTGCTTGCGTTGGTACGCATGTCGACACTGACCAAGACGGGTGTGGATCCGCTCACGATCCCAGGATGGGAGGAGGCGATCATCGATCGCATGCGCAAGGACAGCAACCTGTTGGTCACCCTCTGTCGCGACATCATTCCTGCGGACAGGCAGGTACGAGTCTCATCGGCGCACTTCATGACCAACATCGATAGCACCGTCGCAGCCGTCTATCGCGAGCTTGGTATACCGCTGACCAAAAAGTTCGCGGAACACCTGGCGGGGTTGCAGCAGAAACAGAAATCGAGGAAACGCGGGTACGCCTACGATCCTTTGGTTCTGGACGGTTTCGGCGAGTATGACGCATTCGTCGCAGAGATCGACGCCCAGGTGGATGACGGCCGTGACTGGGACGCGAGCGACGATGTCAACCTCGGATTGGAAGCACTACCTTTCGAAAGTGCCCGCGATAGCGCCAGGGCAATGGAGAAAGATGAACAGGCTGTCTCCTCGGTGGGTGTGTGAAACGGAGCAAAGCTGTTGAGGTGGCTAGAGCACCGAACAGATAAATCCGACGCGCCCAACATGTAGGGTGGATAAGCGCAGCGCATCCACCGTGCGGCGTCGAATGGGTGGATGCGCTGCGCTTATCCACCTCGGTTCGCTGCCCCGCCACCTGCGGCGCAACTTGGCTGCGATGGGCGATCTTTCCGTTTACCTGTTCGGTGCTCTAGAGGAGTGTCCGCCGTTGTCTCTCACCTCTTTCGTCGTTCGGCAGGATAACTTGCCCTTCCCTGGCACTCTGCCGGCCGGAGGAGCGCCGCCCATCTGGCGGATCGAGTTTGAGCCATTAGCGTATCGGCAAGAGCTATTTACCCTTGCCCGCATACCTTTCAGCGAAACAGTGGCCCGAGCGGTGCCCAAGAGGCAGAGCGAGTTTCTGGCTGGCAGACTTGCCGCCCGTCTTGCAACATCGGGACTGGACGTGATGGTCGGGCCGGACCGTGCCCCTTGCTGGCCCACCGGCATCGAGGGAAGTATCACCCATCAAGGTCGCTGGGCGCTCTGCTGCGTCCGCCTCCAGCAGCCAGCAAGTCCAGGGGGGATCGGAATCGATCTTGAAGAGTGGTTAAGTGACGATGAGGCCGAGATGTTCTGGCCGAAGATTGTAAGCGAACGCGAACGGCAGCTCCTACTTTCAGTGGGCGACACGTTCGCGCGGCGACTGACCCTGGTCTTCTCGCTCAAGGAGAGCCTGTTCAAGGCCCTCTACCCTCGTGTGGGGAGCTATTTCGACTTCCTTGACGTTGCGCTCAACCGCATTGATGACAGGGGCAAGCGCGCTGATTTTGTCCTGCTGAGAAAACTGAGCCGTGATCTGGAGCCCGGAGTTCGGGTGGGCGGGTGCTGGTACGAGCTGGAGGGACGTCTGCTAACCGGCGTACTTTGTTGAAAGCTACAACTCCCGGTGCGGCCCGGTCCTGCTGGAGCGGAGCCCCCGGCGAGGGCCCGCTCTTACACTCTCCTGCGGTCAGAAGCAGTTACTCGGTCTCGTCCTGATACTTCAGTTTGGCCAGGGCGGACTGATAAGCCTGGGCCTTGTCCTGGTCCGGGCCGTCCACCTTGCTCAAGTCCAGCAATTCGGGATGCTTTTCGACCAGTTTTCCGGCATGTAACAGGCCCGCCTGGAACTCTGCAATCGCCTGAGTGTAGTGCCCCATCGCGTTGAACACTTCGCCTAACAGGAAGTGGACGGTACCCAGTTTCCTGCTGCCGGAGGCCATCTTGGTCAGAATACTGCGCGCCTCCTCGAGGTCGCCGTTGGCCAGGTAACAGCGAGCCAGCTGACTCTTGGCACCAGCCATGTTCGGGTTGTGCTCGAGCGCTTCCTTGAACACGGCAATCGCCTGAATGTACTGCCCATCGCCCATCAGGGCCTGACCACGATAAACGTAGGCCTTGATGTTGTCAGGTTTTGCTTTCAGGCACTTGGCAAGCAGATCGGCCGATTCCTTGAACCTGCCCTTGCGCAGCAACAGCTTCGCCTGCAAAAGATAAGCGTCGGATGCATTGGGCTCCCGCACGAGCGCCTGTTGGAGGTTGTCGATCGCCTCATCGGTCTTGCCCTGCTTCTGCATGACCTTCGCCAGCATCAACTCCGCTTCGCTGGACTGGGGGTTGTAACGCAGAACCTCCCTCAGTTGTTTTTCCGCCTCGTCAAACTGTTTCGACTGAATGTAAAGACGGCTGAGGCTCATGCGCGCCTTCAGGAACTTCGGGTCCTCCTGCAGCGCGTCCATGTTGAGTTTGAGCGCCCGCTTCGTGTCGCCACGCTTCTCGGCCACGTTCGCCAACATCGCCAAGGCAGGCGCCGCCTTCTTGGTGACGTGCAGGGCACCGTTGAAGTAGCTTTCGGCCTTGTCGAAATCGCTATTGCGCAGATGGATGCTGCCAATGCCCATGTAGGCCCCGGCGGCTTCCGGGTTATCCTTGAGCACGGTCTCGAAGAGTTCCATTGCCTCATCGTAGCGTTTCGCCTTGACGTGCGCTCTCGCTGCCTCGATGAGAGCCTTGTTGTCGTTCACAACTTTCCTCGCCTGGAAGTCGGACTGGGGCATAATCTCTCCCTTTTGCTGAACCGTCCCCCGGTTCAACGATATAGATTGGCTCAGCTCCGCCTCACTGCCATGGGTCGCAGGGCCGGTCGGCCGTAACCTTCATTGTACCGCAGATGGAGTGAAGTGGCCGTATCACGAATTTATTAACGACGGAAAGACAGCCCGAAAAAAGTCCGTTTACTACAGCCGCAACGGGTTACCCATCTGTGGCCCTAACCAAAGAGGTGTGGGTTGGACAGTTTAGCGCATCGCGGTGTATAGCAAAGTGGCCTCCGCGAATCAATACGCCACTCGCAATGGTGAGCGGGCGTATACTCGTCCGGGATGATGTAAACCGTTGAACCTAAACTGCTTTCCATTCACGTGCTGTGCAAGGAGCACTATCCCCACGGAGCGCCTGTTGCCGCGGAGCGTACAGGGATGCATTCATAGCAGGCCTGCATTCACGGGCTTGCATCGCTCACTGCACGGCCACGGCTTCGCTTTGACTCATAAGGGCAACTCTATGGGCGCCCTCCGGACGGGTAACGGTCCGCCGCTACTCCAATCGGTAGACTCCGAGAAAATGATCAAACTCCTCATCGTCCAGCGCCCCGTTCCTATCATAGTCGAGTCGTTCAAAGGCCTTCCGGGCCGGCGGGGCCACCTCCGCGCGGACTACCACCCCATCTCCGTTACGATCCATTTGCCTCAAGCGGCGGACAATGGCCAGCTTGCGCTCATCGTCCAGTCGCGCACCGGCCACCGGACCATGGTTCGCCTGGACCTTTGCAGCCCTGATCTGTACGGCATCGAGGTTCGTTGTAAGCGAAGGGTTCTTGCTGCTCCCACCCTGCATCAGGTTGGATGCGTCCGGCACATGATCGAGTCCGAGACTATGGCCAAGCTCATGGGCAAGGACCACCGGTTGCGATTCGCCATGCTTGTTCAGCTCGCCATAAAACACCGTGCCGGTCTCTCGCAGGTAGACGCCACTGGCAGGTATGGGAAAGCGACGGATGAGGCACACTTGCCATAGCCGCTTTTGCCCGATCTTCGGCGATATGGCGACGAGCTTCTCACGAAACGATTTTCGCCCCTCGTCGATCGCGATGCTCGGGAACTGTGCGGCACTCACACGGGTGTAAACGATGGACTCCAGTTGCCACTCTATGCCCCACTGCTTCCAAAGCGCGTTGACGTCTGTGAATAGCCGCTCGACCTGGGGCGCTTCAAATGTGCTGTTCAGGGTCTCCGCGGCCTCAAACGACATCAGGTGGACCCTTACGGGCAGCGTTAGCAGCCCTTCATGACGATCGGTCGCATGCACCCCGGAAAAGTACGTCAGCAGGAGCAGGCCCAGCGGCAGCGAGTACTTACACCACATCTTGCGGACACTGAGGGGATTTACTATCATCGTTAGGCGCTTCCGGTTGGTTTTCTTGCTATGGTTTCGTGTTGCCGCTGTCCCACAGGCGCGCGGCGCTGTAGCCGATTCAATTCAATTCGCAGGATGCTCTGAATGCCTACGCCCGACTCGCTCTCCCATTGTCCGACAAGTCAGGTGGCCATCTCTCTCATTCAGGAAGGGCACTGGCGGGCTGGCCAGATGGATTTCGAGAACCCCCTTTCATGCCATGCTACGGCCCTGCGATTGTGCGGTCAATTGTCCACCGCAGCCGCCCACGAGGCGCTGCTACACGTCATGGAGAGACACCAGATCCTGGGCACGGTCTTCGAAATGGGTGGCGAGCTCCCCATCCAATGCCCTTCGCCAACAATCCACCTCCCCTTGCCCGAAGAGATCGATCTGACGGATCTACCCGAAGAGGAGCAGCGCGCCGAGATGGAGTGGCTGGTGATGGAGGCCTGTCAAGAGCCGCTCGAGCCCAGCGAAGGCCCCCTGCTCCGTTACGAGCTGTATCAGTTGGCGGAGGATGAGCACATACTGCTCCTTTTGGTGCACCGGCTGCTTTTTGACGAGTGGTCCAGCCGGCTTTTGGCCGAAGAGTTCGCAGCTGTTTACAATGCCGTTGCGCGCAATGAAGTACCGGTGTTGCCAGAACTTGGGGTGCAGTACCGCGATTTCTGCCATTGGCAACACCAGCAATTCGAGCAGGGAAGCTGGGAGGGGCAAATCCGTTACTGGCGCGATCGGCTCGGCGCAGGCCCGGAGACGTTGGAGTTACCCACTGATCGCCCGAGACCGGACTACCCCAGTCATCTAGCTGCCCGGCAGAGGCGGGACTTGCCGGCACGGCTCAAAACTCGACTCGATGCCGTCTCCTCTGAACAAAATGTGTCGTTGGCTGCAACGCTGCTGGCGGGATTCAATGTCCTGCTGCACATCTACTCCGGCCAAAGCGATCTAACTGTGGGCGTACCCAGCTCGGGTCGCCACCGCCCCGAGTTTTCCCGTCTGATCGGAGCATTGGGCAACACCTTGGCGGTGCGCACCGCCTTCGGGGGCACGACGCGGTTCCGAGACCTGGTCTCGCAGGTTGCCACAGCCTACGAAGAAGCGCTTCGCCATCGGGATGTGCCACTGCACGTTGCGCTGGAGGGCTGTGACGTTAGCCGGCAGTCTGGCTCGAGCTGGTCTCGTTTCGTGTTTGGCTACAAGCCCTTGGAGCAACGGGCAATTGTGGGAGAGGCTTTAAGCATCGAGCCCTTCGAATTCGACTCTGCCATCTCAAGCCACGAGTGGGAACTGAGTGTCAGTGAGTCCAATGATGCACTGAGTGCGTGCTTGACCTATGACACTGACCTTTACGAGGTACCGACCGCAGTCCGCGTGCTCGAGCACTTCGAAGACCTCCTCGAAGCTGCAGTGAGTAACCCTGATGCGGAAATTGCCCACCTGCTCGCAGTGATCGACTCCAAACGCTCCGCGAACGATAACCGCCAGATGCAACCGCGGCCGGCCAACCCGTTCAAGGAGTTCGATCCAGCGGAGATCGAATCGACGATCCCCGAACGATTCCAGCGTATTGCTGCGTCGTACCCGGACCGGGTCGCGGTGATTAGCAAGCACGAGCGCTGGAGCTACGCTCAGTTGAACCGGCGCGCCAACCAGGTCGCACACGCCATTGTCAGTCGTTGCGGGCAACAGCACTGTCGGGTCGCCCTGCTGTTTGGCCAAGAGCCTACGATGCTGTCGGGGCTTGTTGGCGCGCTCAAGGCCGGCAAGACCTACGTTGCCCTCGACAGCTCCGCACCCAGTCAGCGATTGAGGCAGATCCTGGAGGACGCCCAAGTGAGGGCCATCGTCACCCAGAATGCCCATTTGCAGCTGGCCATTTCGATTGCCCCGCCGGGCACCGAGCTCATCAATGTCGACGAAATTCCGACGGATGCCGAGAGCAGTGAACCCGCAGCGACGGCTTCGCCCGACACGCCCGCATATCTCATCTACACCTCCGGATCGACGGGCAAGCCCAAAGGCGTGGTGCAGAATCACCGGAATGTGCTCCACTTTATCCGCGCATACACCAATAACCTCCATATCAGCAGTGAGGATACGACGACCCAGCTGTCAGCCTATAGCTTCGACGCTGCAGTGATGGACATCTACGGGGCCCTGTTGAACGGCGCCACGCTCAGCTCGGTCCACCTGAAAAGCGAAGGTTTTCAAGAGCTCGGAAAGAGAATGCGGGATGAACGGGTCACGATCTACCATTCGACCCCGACAGTCTTCCGTTACTTTGTGGACAGTCTGGCTTCCGGCGAACGGTTCCCTGATGTACGGCTGGTCGTTCTCGGCGGCGAACCGGTGACCCGCCGCGACGTCGATGCGTTCAAGAGGCACTTTGAGCGCCACTGCCTGTTCGTTAACCTGCTGGGTTCGACAGAGTCTTCTGTCCACCTGTTGAACTTCATCAACCACGAGACGGAACTCTCCGGCTCCTCGGTCCCCGCAGGCTTTCCCGTGGAGGAGACAGAGGTCATTCTGCTCGACGAACAGGGTATGGCCGTGCCGATATATGGGGAGATCGGGATCAGAAGCCCCTATATCGCCCTCCAATACTGGCAACAGGAAGCATTGAGCTCGTCAGTATTTGTCGATGATGAAGCGACAGGGCTCCGCATCTACCGAACCGGTGACATCGGGCGTCGATTGCCGAACGGCAGCATCGAGTGCTGTGGCAGAAGGGACTATCAGATCAAGATCAGGGGATATCGGGTCGAACTCGGTGAGGTGGAAGCCGTGCTGTCCGAGCATCCGGGTATCGAGCATTGCGCGGTGGTCGTCAGTGAGGATGACCAACAAGAGCCTCGGCTCGTGGCTTTCTTCACGAGCAAGGGGGGCTCGAGCTCAGTTGCACCCGCCGCTGATGAACTGCAGGGCTTCCTCTCCGAGAGACTTCCCAGCTACATGTTGCCCGCCCGGTTCCAGTGGCTGGAGGTGTTTGCATTGACCCCCACCGGAAAGATAGACAGGCGCCGGCTTGGTGGACACCTGCTGGCCGACAGCATCACTTGGGGTGACAACAGCCGCGATGACTTCGCTGTCGCCAGTTGAGTGGGGGCCTGAGCTTTTTCAGCACTCCGTCCACCGGGGCAAGAAGTCGCTCGTCTGGGCAGGGCAACCGCACATCGTTGCCTGTATGTGGGAATATTTTCTCGCGCAACCGATTTCTCCCTGCGCTCAAGCCCACGGTCACAAGAGAGAACCCTGGGTAATGGGTGCCGAGATCGTTCGTGACAGTCGAATGGTTTGACGTGGGTTCCCTGCCGGGCATCGTGATTCACGTTCGGGCTTACCGTTTGGTTTTCGAACACGCGCCGGAGCATTCAAGCACCCTTTCATCGGAGGCCTTGGATTCGCTTTTTCAGGATGTGAATCGGTTGTGGCATGTCGGGCGAATTCGGTGGCGCTTGACATCGGTGCTCACCCGGCGAATCGGCGCCAATGTAGCGACAGACCTCCCCTATGTGACCACTCGTGCCGAGTTGCGGCGCCATCTTGCTGCGATATCACCAGAGCTTCCCCCAGTGGTGGCACAGCGCCTGTGGCGGGTGTGCCTGATGCACAGGTTCCCGATCAAGTCCGGCGGCGTATACCTTCCGGAGAGGGGCACTGTGCACTTTTCCGAATTCAATGCGAAGGGGCACACTAGCGCCGTCGTACTCGCGCATGAGTTGGGGCATTCACTGGGGCTGCCGCATAGCGACGGCGAATTCAACCTCATGAATCCGGAGGTGTTGAGGCTCATTCATAGGTGCCACGCTTCCGACCCCGATGGGCTGGCTGCATCGCCGCCCATTCTGTCCAGGGAGCAGATTCAGGCGGCAAGGAATCAGGCTGCATCCGGACCATTCGGCGGTGGTGAGGCAGTGTAGTCTTGAGCTCTGAAGCCAAGCTACTGGCTAGAGCACCGCAGAGATAAATCCGAGGCGCCCAACATGTAGGGTGGATAAGCGCAGCGCATCCACCGTGCGGCGTCGAATGGGTGGATGCGCTGCGCTTATCCACCCTACCTCGGTTCGCTGCCCCCGCCACCTGCGGCGCAACTTGGCTGCGATTGGCGAGCTATCGGTACCTGTTCGGTGCTCTAGCGATTCACCAGGAGGAGATCTGTCCCAATGTAGTGGCGCATCGAGGCAAAGACTTAATGACAACCACTCCGCGCCCATCTGCTGGATCAGCCGGGGGCGGTGTGCGCTCCGACGGAGGAGTTTGTGAGAGTTTATCGGCCCTTTCCGGTCATCAGAAGGAGTGTGGCAGCTTAGTGGGCGCTCGAACGCGGCGCGCCAGTTGAAGGCTGTCGGGCAACATACCTCATTTATATTATCGGCATCGGCTTTCACGTTTTCGTATGAAACTTCTTCGTAATACTTTGGTGATCCTCCCTGGGGGGCGTGACGGCTCATCCGTTTTTGTTCGAGATCCCGAGTCCCGCGAACTCTACAGTTTCGGGCAGGGGGAGGCCTACCTGCTTGATGCGTTGCGACGGCCCTACGAAGACTCAACCGTGGTGTCGGACTATACAGTCCGTTTTGGGGAGGGTTTCACTACTGCCGATCTGCATGCGTTCATCGCCAAACTGGACGCTTGGGGACTCCTGACACACGTGGAGGCGACGCTCCCATCGGGTGCGCAGTCCACTCTTGGAGTGACCCCGGAAACCGACACCTCGCCTCCATCGAGCGCGGGAGGTGAGCAAGGGAACGAGAGGGGGCACCGCGACGGGGACGAACCCAAAAATTCTTACAAAAATCATTGGTCGCTCTTTTACCCCGAGCCGCTCCTTGACCGGTTGGTCGCCTGGTTTGGTTTTGGTCGCCACTTCGTCAGTCTCCTTCCCCTACTCTTCGTCCTGGCGGTGATTGGATCCGTAATCAAGCGACATCTGCTGATGGTCGATCTTCGAGTCATCTCCATCAATTTGAACCTGCTGGAGCATGTACTGTTCACGCTGTTTACAACCAATCTTGCCACCCAACTGCTCAAGGGGGCTGTAGCGCGCCATTTCACTCTGGCGACCCCGAGCTTCGGTCTGTCGCTCATCTTCGGTCTCTTACCCCGCTTCAATATTCGCATTGAAGTCCCCCCCGAGACGCCAAAACGGGCGAGGCTGTGGGTGGCCGGAGCACCGGTGATTGCGCGTCTTATCCTTTTCCCTCTGGGCTTCACTCTGTGGCTGGCCACCCGTACCCAGGGGACAGCACTGCCCTTCTTTGGATTGGCGCTGGCACTCATTTCGATGATCTCGCTCCTGTTCGTCATCAATCCACTGATGGGGAATGCCGGTTATCGATTCCTCAGCGATTACTACGACAACCCAAGACTGCGGGAAAAGGCGTTTCGGGCTCTTCGCTACCGCTTCTCGCCGCCTCCGGGCGTTGTGGCTCAGTACGTGGAGGACAGTCGCCCACTTCGCGTTTACGCACTGGCATCCATTGCGTTTTCCGTGGCATTGATTGGTTTCATTACCACCGCGGCCGCAGCGTGGCTGGAGTTCAACTATGGAGGCCTGGGGGTGGCGGTGACGCTGTTGCTGCTGCTCTATCTCTGGGTGCGCTTCCGCGAACGCATCTCCCCCAAAGGGCGTCGGCGGCCCACATCTCCATCGAAGCACGAGGAGCCGAGCCACAATGCAGCCCGCCCCTTGGCGAGCGGGGCACAGGCGGGCGGCCCATCACTCCTCCAGCGGGTTCGCTACATGCCTTGGGGGCGCTATGGTATGTTATGCCTGCTCACAGGTGCACTTTTTCTGCCCTACCGTTACGAATCGGGTGGCGCGGCCCAAGTCGTGCCAATGAAGGAGCAGGAGATCTACGCCGAACATCCCGGCCTGATCGAGCACGTCTACTACGATGGGGGTGAGTGGGTAGAGTGGGGGACCGTCATCGCCAGAATGACCAGCGTAAAACAGCGTCGTGATGTGGCTGTCACGGAGGCACAGATCCAGAAGAAGCAGGAAGAGCTGCAGGTACTCCTGACTACCCCCACGCCGCAAGAGCTCGCGCTGGCAGAGGAGGCATTGCGCAAGGCACAGGTGCAGCTGAAATACAGCAGTGCACGCGCAGAAAGACAGAAAAAACTCTATGAGAGTCAAAGTGTTTCGTTTGAAACGTTGCAAAATGCGTTGGAACGGATGGATGTTGACTATCAGGAGGTCCGCGAGAAGGAAGCAAGCCTGGCGATGATCAGGAGCCGGGTGAACCCTCACCAAATCGAAGCCCTCAAGGCCGAGCTCAAGGCGTTGAGCAATGACCTGGTGTACTTCAAGGAGCTGTTGCGTCGTACCGAACTCACGATGCCCTTCGATGGCACAATCACGACCATGCACCTGAAGAACCGGGAAAACAAATATCTTGGAGATGGGGAGCTGTTCGCAAAGGTGGAGGACTCCAGCCGCGCGACCATCGAGATAGAGATTCCCGAGGCCGACATAGACGTCATCTCTGCAGGCAACCGAGTGCGTTTGAAGCTGGTTGCCTTTCCCAACCAAGTCTTCGAGGGGCAGGTTTCGAGTATCTATCCCTCTTCCACACAGGTGTCGTATGGTGTAGTCGTCAAAGTCACAAGTGTCATGGATAATCGGGCCGGATTGCTCAAGTCAGGTATGACCGGATATGCCAAGGTAGATGGCCGGGAGATGTTCGTCGCGGAGGCTTTCAGCCGTGCCCTGACGAGGTTCTTCCAGGTGGAGGTCTGGTCCTGGCTGCCGTGATGAGAGCGCTCATCGTAATCGGCAGTGGTTCATTCTCTTCGCTTTGTGCTGGTTGCGTTACGGGAATAACGAGACGGTTGTCGTGATTGCGGACTTCAGACGGCTTTGTCGGTATCTTCGGCATCGCCAAAATGCCGCAACCATAGCATCGGCCAATAAACATTAAGCCAGTCAACCAGCTCGTGGTGAGTAGGGAGCACAGTTTGGGAAACATGAACGTCGCAGGCGAAACCCCTTTTGAACTGTCATCCGATGACATCGAGGACGTTTACGGCCTTTCACCGCTTCAGCAAGGAATGCTGTTCCACACGCTGCGGGACAGCGGTGTGGGGATGTACATCAGTCAGGCCGTGAATCGGTATGACGACCTGGACGTGGATGCGCTGCGACACGCCTGGCAGTGTGCCATTGACCGCCACACCATCCTGCGCACCTCTTTCCACTGGGATGATCCCGAGCATCCTCGGCAAGTGGTGCACAAGCACGTCGAGGTCCCCTTCGAGGTGCTCGATTGGCGAGGGCTTGCGCCCGCCGAGCAGGCCACCAAGTTGCGACACTACCAGCGGGAAGACATGGAGCGTGGGTTCGACCTCACCAAGCCGGCACTGCTGCGAATCACGGTGGTGCAGGTCGGGCGGAACCGCTGGTACAGCATCAACAGCCACCACCATATCATCCTTGACGGTTGGTCGGGTGGCATCTTGGCCGCGGAAATCGGGCGGATGTACGAGGCAACCCGGCGCGGTAGAACAGTTTCGCTGCCGGAGCCGCGCCCGTTCGGCGATTACATCCGTTGGATAGAGGCACAGGATTTAGGTCGAGTCGAGCAGTTCTGGCGTCTGCAATTGCGGGGGATCGATGCGGCGACCCCGCTTCCGGCCGACAAGGGGGCGAGAAAGCAGCGGATGCGCAGCCATGTCGAATCGTGGTCGGTGAAGTTCGATCGCACCGGCGTCAATGCGCTGGATGCGCTCGCGCGGAGCTGCCGAGTCACGCTCAACACCCTGGTCTTGGCGGCCTGGTCGATCGTCCTGAGCCGCTATAGCGGCGAACGGGCCGTGCTGTTTGGCATGTTGGTTGCGGGGCGTCCCCCCTCCCTGGAGGGGGTCGAATCAATCGTGGGCATGTTCCTGAACACCGTGCCGTTCCGGATCAGCATCGAAGAAGAGATGCCGCTCAACGAGTGGTTGCGTGAGATCCAGCGCCGCCATATCGAACTCCAGGACTATGAACACAGTCCACTCATGCTGGTTCAGAAGTGGAGTGAAATCCCTGCCGGGACACCGCTGTTCGGCAGCATCATCGCACGCAAGGATATTACCCAGGCCGGCAAAAGCGGGGTTACGTCACGACGCGCCGGGAAGGGGAAGTCGGAGCAATCCACATTTCAGCAGAACTACCCTCTGCTGCTGAACATCCTTGCCAGCGATGGCGTAGAGCTCAAAATCACTTACGACGTCCGACGCTTTGAGGCACCTGACATCGCTCGCGTCATGGAGCAGTTGCGAGCCCTGCTCGAATCGATGACCCTGGATCCCGCGCAGACCGTTGCGGATCTGCAGCTGATGTCGCCTGAAGAGCGCAAGAGGGTTTTGGTCGACTGGAACAACACCACCGTCGATGGGGGGGAGACCCGCTGTTTACACCAGCTGTTCGAGAAGCAGGTGGCCGACCGCGCTGGCCATACCGCCATCCGCTTGGGCGATGGCACCTCACACTCTTACGGGCAAATCAACGAACGGGCCAACCGTCTGGCCCGTTACCTGCTGGAGAACGGAGTGGGCGCGGGAACGCTGGCGGCCATTCACGGAGGCCCGTCCGTCGACAGCCTGATTGCGCTCCTGGCGGTGCTCAAGGCGGGCGCCGCCTACTTGCCGTTCGATTCGACAGAGACCACGCCCCTGCTCGCTGAATCGCTGCAAGCCGCAGGTGTCACCGCGGTGCTCCTGCACTCGCGGGATCGGGCGCTGTTTCTGGAAGGAGAGGTGAGGTTGATCTGTGTCGACCACTGCACCGAGCTGCTTGCCAACCACTCCAGTGACAACACCGCCCCCGCCACGGGGAGTGATGATCTTGCCTGTGTGCTGCTCAAGTGGCATACGGCCGAGTCGCCGGTCGCGATGGGCCTGTCCCATCGTGCTGCGTTGGCGCGGGCACACGCGGTTCCGGTCTTCGAGGGTGAGCAAGAGACGGTCGCCGTGCTCTATCCATTTGACTCGGCACAGTTCCAGTGCGAACTGCACGCCGCGTGGAGCCGGGGGGCGGGCGTTGCACTGTTCGCGCCATCATTGGTTGATGCCCCACCGCTTCTGGCCAAAACCGTTGCCGAGGCAGGAGCGCGACGGGTGGTGGGATCACCAAGCCTGCTGCGTGCAATGCTCGATGCCGGGGCGGACGTCGCCGCATTGCTGCCCGCCAATTTGCAATGGGTATGCACTGGTGAGGCGCTGCCTGCAGATCTCTGCCAGCAGCTGGAACAGCTGCTGCCCGGCGCGACGCTCGGCAACCTCTACAGCTGCTTCGAGGCGGGTCATGCCATTTGGCAGAGGGTGCGCTCGGGAGACGGTTGGGGCGCATCCCCCCCGCTGGGCAAGCCGCTGCCGGGAGTCCACGTCTACATACTGGACGCCAAGGGTGAGCCCTGCCCCATCGGCGTGCCGGGTGAGTTGCATCTCGCCGGGAAGGGGTTGGGGGCGCCCTACGCATTGGCCGGCTTCCAGGGAGCGATCACGCTATCCCCCGAGGATCCGTTCTGCAGCGGCTGCGACCACCCGATGGTTGCCACCGGTGACCTGGCACGTTGGTCGGCAGACGGCCACATCCATTACTTGGGGCGGCGCGATCAACTGGTGTCGCCAAGTGGGGCTCCCCTCAATATCACCTCAATCGAGCTGGCGCTTCGGCGGCAGCCGTCGGTTCGGGAGGCCGCCGTCGTTGTACGCGGCGACAGTGAGCTCGTCGCCTGGGTGATTCCGAACGGCGCCCTCGATCTCAACGAGCTGCACCACGCCATTGCCCGGGAGCTTCCCGCCAAGACGATGCCGTCCCGATACGTCCCTGCCGGGTCACTCCCACGCACCCGCACCGGCATACTCGACCGCAAGGCCCTGGCCGGTTCCCACGAACCCGGCGTAGAGGTGAGCCAGGTGAAGCGCTCCCTTCGTCCGCCTGAGAGTGAACTCGAGCGCCTCATCGCCAAGGTTTGGCACGATGTCCTGAAGCTTGATGACCTTTCCACCGACGACAACTTCTTTGAGCTGGGCGGTCACTCCTTGAGTGCGACCCGTGTGACCTCGCGCTTGACGAAACTGCTTCAGAGGGATGTGCCGCTTAGGGGTATCTTCGAGGCGCCAACCATCCGCAGTCTGGCAGAGTGGATCGAGAACGACGACCAGGAGGAACACCTGCCGTACAACATTGCCGTGGCGGAGCGCGGCACAGAGGCCCCTGTGGCGTTCACTCAGCAGCAGCTCTGGGTGTTGGGACAGCTCTTTCCGGAGATCGCCGCCTACACCATCCCCAGCAACATGCGTTTCCAGGGGCAGCTGGACGTCCCCTTGCTCAAGCGCGCCATCCTCCAGGTGATCGAGCGCCACGAGATCCTTCGCACCAACTTTGTCGCCCGCAATGGCGAACCGGTTCAGGTGGTCAATCCCACCCCCGAGGCGATCGACCTGCCCGTATTCGACCTCTCGGACCTACCGGAAGAGGAGCGCGACAGGGAAGCCAAACGGTTGAGTCGCCAACAGGGGCGTCGGCCCTGGGATTTGGCACAGGGACCGCTGCTGCGTCCCCATGTGGTCACCCTTTCACCGACCGAGCACATCATCAACACGGCCTTCCACCACATCATCGCCGACGGCCCTTCGGTGGGTATCTTCAGCCGCGAAGTGGAACGGCACTACAGCGCCCTGCTGCAGGGCCCGGATACGCCGGTTCGACTGCCGGCCCTGCCCCTGCAGTACCGCGACTTCGCGATTTGGGAGCGGGAGAGTGTGCGCGGGCCGCTGTTTGAAAGACAGCTGAACTACTGGAAGGAGACGTTGGAGGGTTCGGTTCCTCTGGAGGTGCCGACCGACTATCCGCGTCCGGCCATCCACAACTTCCGGGGAAAAAAGGTCAAGTTCGAAGTGCCGAGGGAGGTGCTCCAAGCGCTGAAGTCCCTGGCCAGGCACGAGCACGTGACCCTGTTCATGTGCGTGTTGGCGGTCTTTCAGCTGCTCCTGTCCCGCTACAGCGGGCAAAAGGATGTGTTGGTGGGCAGTGCGATGACCAATCGCATACGGACGGAGCTGGAGCCGCTTATCGGCCTTTTTGTCAATACCATCCCGCTTCGGACGGACCTCTCGGGGGACCTCACCTTCAGGGAAGTCCTGGGCCGCGTGCGGAGTACCTGCCTGGGTGCATTCGCCAACATGGATTTGCCCTTTGAGGAGACGGTGCGGGTGATTCAGCCCGACCGGGACCTCAGCCGCCAGGGTTCCCCGCTGTTCCAGTACATGATCATCAACCAGCCGCCTGGGCAGCGGCGCAAGGAGAGCGGGACGGGATTCCGCCCAGGGCAGTCACACAACGATACCGGTTTTTCCAATTTCGATCTGCTTCTGTCAACCCACGAGATCCTCGACGAGCGGATCGAATGCACGCTGGCGTATGACACCGATCTCTTCAGCCAGGAGACCATCGACCGCTTCATCGAGCGGTTCTTGCTGCTCTTCGAAGAGGTATTCGCCAATCCGGATCGCAAGCTCTCCACGATATCACTGTTGACGAGTGCTGAACGGACGCTTCAGTTCGAGGCGTGGAACGGTGGAACCGTAGAGTCGGAGACGCGCTGCGCCCATGAGCTGATCAGGGATCTTGGACTCACCGCGCCAGAGCACCCCGCTTTGGTGTTCGGGGAGACGCAGCTAAGCTATGCCGAGCTCAACCGACGCAGCAATCAGTTGGCGCACCATCTGATGCAGCAGGGCATCGGCGTGGAGGACATGGTCGGCCTGTGCCTCGATCGCAGCGTGAACATGATCGTCGGTCTGCTCGGCATTCTCAAAGCGGGAGCCGCGTTCGTCCCCATGGACCCTGGCTATCCCCCGGAGCGTTTGCGTCACATCATCAAGGATACCGCGTGTGCGGTGATCGTGAGTGACGAGTCGTTCAACAGTGAACTGCTCGACGGGATGCAGGAGGTCACGGTCGTCGACATCGATGCCCCCGAAGTGCAGAGCGCGAAGGATGAAGAGCCGGCTGCCGGAGTAAAGCCGCACAACCTTGCCTATGTGATCTACACCTCGGGCTCGACGGGAACACCGAAGGGGGTGCTGGTCGAGCACTACAGTCTGACCAACATCATTCGCGCACAGCGCTCGGCGTTTGGCATCGACAGCAGCAGTCGGGTACTGCAGATGCTGTCCCTGAGCTTCGATGCGGCCCTTGGGGAGGTCTTCCGGGCATTGACGGCGGGCGCCACCCTCCACCTCGCGCCGAAGGATGACCTGTTGCCCGGACCGGGGCTCGTCGAAATCCTCAAGAAGAACAGAATCACCGCTGTGGCGATGTCGCCGACCGCTCTCGGCAGTATGCCACCAGCACACAATGATCTGCCCGATCTGAAAACCATCACCGTGGGGGGCGAGGCGTGTCCCCCCGCAGTGGCCGCGCGTTGGGGGCAGGGGCGCGACCTGCTCAATGGCTATGGGCCAACCGAGACCACCATTGGGGCGACATTGGCGAAAAATTGGGACCTGACGGACAAGCCACCGTTGGGCCGGCCGTTGCCTGGCGTGCGTGCCTACGTGCTGGATGAGTGGATGCAACCGGCTGCTACAGGTATACCCGGGGAGCTCTACATTGGCGGCGTCGGGGTGACCCGCGGCTATTTGAACCGTCCGGACCTTACCGAGGAGCGCTATCTGCCGGATCCCTTCGCCGGCAGGCCCGGCGCCAGAATGTATCGGACAGGCGACCTTGTTCGCTGGAGAATGGATGGCATTTTGGATTTCCTTGGGCGAGTCGATCAGCAGGTCAAGATTCGTGGCTACCGCATTGAGTTGGGTGAAATCGAGTCAGCTTTGGCGGAGCACCCCGGGGTCGAGCAGTGCGCGGTAACGGTGCACGAAAGCGGCGGCGCCAAGCGCCTGGTGGCCTACAGTGTCTATGCGGCAGGGGCGGAACCCAATGTCGCGGAGCTGCGCCAGTTCCTGAAGGACCGCTTGCCCGAGTACATGGTTCCTGCTCTCTTCGCAAGCTTGCCGGCGCTGCCCATGAACAACAGCGGCAAGGTCGATCGGAAGGCGCTGCCTGAGCCCGATCTCTCCTCCATGAGCACAAAGCGTGAGTATGTCGCGCCCGCGTCCCCGCTCGAACTCCAACTGGCGGAGATGTGGGCAACCGTCCTGGGGGTCCCACGTGTCGGCATGAACGATAACTTCTTCGAGCTGGGCGGCGATTCGATCTCGAGCATTCGCGTGGTGGCCAGAGCCAATGAATCGGGGATCGAACTGAATCCCAAGGACATCTTCCTCTATCAGACCTTGGCGGAACTGGCGCCCAGCATTGAGGAGCGACAGAAAGACGGTGCGGTCGCCTGAGGAATCTCGACTGCACCCATCAACCCGCAGGTATCGGCTGGCCGGCACTACATCGAGCCGGCCGAGAGAGCATGCCTCTTCGAACAGACGGCCAGCGAGTCGTCAGATGTGCCACAGCAGGAACGGGCTCGCCCGAAGGGGAGGCGCTGGGATGCAGGACAGCACTTTGGCCTTGACCGGGTGTTCGGCACAATCTGGAGCAGGTCAACACTCTTGTCCACTATTTGATGGTCAGATAGGTTACGAGGGTGGGAATGGTATGTACTTGGCCCACATCCATTGAGGGCAGGTAGCCATAGACGATCCGAACCCGGTTGTTCAGGGCCGTTGAAATCGTCGGCATGAAGTACAGCATGGGCAGCCCCTTAATGTAGGATTCGCTACGGACGACCCCTGCGCTCAACCCTCCGCACAAGAAGCCGCTGCACCACTGTTTCATCACGCCGACCAACACGGCAGTTTCATTCAGTGAATCCCTGTATGCGCCCGCCTCTATCACGGTATGGCTGTAAGGGGTTTCCGCCAAACTGTAGTTGATCCCCAGGCCGTAGTTTCGCTCATTGAGTTCTTTCTGCCCGTGTGATGCAATGTACTCCCGAGTGAGTTCGTTATCAGTGTCGAAGTGTTTGGATACGCCGTAAACATTGAACCCCAAGGGGCCGGCCAAGACGCTTTGTGAGAGGGTGCACAGTAGCAGCAGTGCGGCGGCGTGACATTGCATGACAGCTCCTCCTCTTTTTTCTCAAGGAACTGTGGTCCAGTCATGTATTGGCAGCTATGGGGGAAAGTGTCCGTTCAGGTCGCCTCGATCCCTCAATCGTCTACAGTCTCTCCCCCCAGTGGGAGGCAGGGTGTCTGTGTAGGAGGTTGACTGATCACCGGCGAGCGAGCCCGGATTCCTCACCACCGCTCGTAGCGAGCACGTCCCGTACAGTGAGCGGGATCGGCACCACCCGGAAGGGGGTGAGAAGGGCGGGTTGATGCTGCTCGGAACCTCTCGCCAGAGATGTGGAGGTGAGGGGGCGGTCGTGTGATTCAAGGAGAAAATACCGAGGCATCGCCGCGGGCGAGCCAATCACGGCATTGGGACCACCGTTGGGGAGTCTTGTGCGAGAGAGCGACACGCACGGGTTCTGAGAAAGGGAGGGTTTATCTCTTTCCGCCCCCCAAATAAGCTAACTTTCAGCCGCCCATGTCACGGCCACCACAAAGGTGTGTCGTGCAGAGGCAGCTACCGGCGTAGATCGTCGGGAAGAGCGGCTGTCGTGGACGGAGCTGCAGAAGAATAGGCCCGTGTTGAACATCCGCTGTCGCTTGACTGGGGTCTCTAGTTATTGTTATATGATGTTAAGAGGTCGAGCCAGGACAGCTGATGCCTTAAGAAGAACAACAAACGAACTCACACCGTACTTCGGGGGTAAGGGATTGACACTCCAATCTGCCATGTTTGTCCATCGTTACTTTTCCCGAACTACTCCTCTCTGTGGTCGCGTAGACCGTGTGCGTGCTATGGACGTGGCTGGCCGCCGATCATGAAGGGAAGCTATGCATGCACGGATGTTCACAACTAACAACAAGTTTTCGGTCGCTTCGATCGGACTTGGACACTGATATCTCATCACCGGGCACGCGACGAGCGTTCGTTTCGGGCACTTACTTATGGGTGTGGGGTATCAGCTGTGAAAAGGAAGTCTTGGCCCAAGCGGGACAGCACGAGTAAATGTTGGAGTAAATCACAAGGGAGTAGAACAAAAATGGTTTCGAAGAAGAGCAAACTTTCCATTGCAGTGAGCATTGCACTGGCAGCCGGCATGGCCGTTACCTTGCCGGGTTGTATGGTCGAAGGCGACACCACGGTCAGCGGCGGCTATCATCAGGCCAATCCGAAGGCGAATGTGACCGGTACGGTGCAGGACACCAACGGTTACCCGCTTGAAGGCGTCACCGTCTACCTGGCGGGCAAGGAGGCGACCACCGACGCGGGCGGTATCTACAGATTCGACATGGTCGAGGTCACGGTAACCACCGGCACGGACGGGAACCAGACTGCAACTCCGCTTAGCGTCACCATTGTTCCTCCCGAGGGATACATCGGCGCCACCGTTACCGTCAATCCGACCGCCCAAATCGATGGCACCACCGACAATGGTGGCGGCTTGGTCAACCCGATGGTGACCCTGATCGACGGCATGCTCGCCTCGGCCGGCACCGCAGTGCTGCCGCAGATGACTACCACGCTCAAAGGGGTCGTCCGTACCACTCTGACCGGTGAGCCCGTTGCCAATGCCACCCTCAAGCTTGACCTGGTCAGCGTGAACGGCGTTACCCAGCAGCAACCCCAGAATGGTGTCACTACGACCTACGCCGCGGCTCCGTTTACCGTGGTATCCGCTGAGGACGGCACGTTCAGCTTCGCCGGATTGCCGGATGACACCACCTTCGCTTTGATGGTGGTCGACCACAACGTGAACAACGGCGTAAATCTGGTCAATACCAATGCGGAAGGGGATTGGATCAATATCGGCGATGTGCGCGTTACCGCCATCGCCTCGGCCGACACCATTGCGCCCTATGTTGCCAGTGTCGACGGCCTCATGGATCCGAACACCGGCATGATCAGCCGTAGCGTGGATACCGCCGCCGACGGTATCGTGGTCAACTTCAGCGAGACCGTGAGCGGAACCGTTGACCTTGCGTCGTCGGTCGTCATCATCGATACCACCAACAATGCCTATGTGGAGGTGGCGAGTGCCGAGCTGGCGGAAGATGGCAAGAGCATGACCATCAAGACCGCAACCGCCGTCGCTGAAGGCACCACCTTGGTCATCCGCATCAAGAAGGAAGACATCAAGGATGGCGCCGGCAACATGCTGGCGGTCAACCCCAATGACGCCGCTGTCGTGGGCAAAGATGACGCTGAGTACCTGACCATCAGTCTGAGCACTTTCCAAGAGCGTAACCGCTATGCCGAGGCGGTCACGGGTCTGGTTCAGCACACCGACGACTCCACCAGCGTACTGGACGACCACTCCATTCTCCAGGGTTACTCCGACGCCTTTACCGACAATCGGGACGGTAACGGCAACATTGATCAGTTGAACTCCACCGAGGCCAAGAACCGGTTGCAGGCGCTGGGCAAGGAGGTCGCTGGTCTGGCCGTGGCGCCGACGGTTACCCCCAACGTCGCCAAGATCTCCTTCACGACGGGTGTGGCGAGCGGTTACAGCCTCGCCTTCACCAACAACGTCGGCTGGACGGTCACGGATGCAGAGGGCGTCGCCCTGGCCGCACCCGGTAACGGCAGTGTGCTCGACCTGGCGGGCGTGGCCGCTGGCACCGAGGTCCACATGTGGCTCGCCGGCGCGGTCGCAGACCAAACCACGGTGACCATCACCCCGTACGACGGCTTCGGCGTGACCGGCACGCCGGCGACCCTGACCCTGGCCGACAACACGCCGCCGACCACCATCCTGCAGCGCGCATTCGCAGCCGGTGGCAATAAGGTGGATGGCCTGTTGACCGTTCCGAGCTACGGCGCGGGTGCCGAGCTGGCACAGATCGGTAGCGTGAAGCCGGGCACCCCGGTGTTCAACGCCACCGCGGGCCTGCTGGACAATCCCGACAGCGCCTACACCAAGGGGCAGCTGGATGAGCTGTACGGCCTCAACGATGCCGTGCTGCCGACGGGCGTCTACGAAGGTGCTGCCTTCACCAAGTTCTCCACCGATCTGGGGCGTACCATCGGCGTCGAGTTCTCCGAAAACGTGGCCATCGTCGCGGATACGACCCCTGCCTACAGCGGCAGTGCCACGGTGAACAACTGGATGGCCCATCCGGACGTGGTGACCACCTATCGCGGCAACCCCTACCAGTCGGACCTGCTTACGTTCGATGTGGACAGCGTGTTGACGCTCGCGGCGGATCACGGCGCCGTGATGGACTTCACCGGGGTGATTCAGGACAACGCCGGCAACGTCGCGGGCGAGAACACCAACGCCAAGGTCGTGGTGTACGACATGATGCCTCCGTTCGTCACCTCGGCCTCCTATGACGGCAACCAGTTGGTGATCGCTTTCAACGAAACCCTGAAAGCCGAAGATGGTTCGGTGACCATCAGCGGGAGGACGATCCCGTTCTTGGCCGACGATGTGGACGGCAACACCATCACCATCGCCGACGCTGACGGCTATAGCCTGATCACGGCCGACGAGGCCACGGCGTTCCCGATCCTGAGCGGTGACGCAAATGCGTTTGCTACGATGGACTTCCGGAACGTGAAGGATGCCCACGGCAACGCTTGGCAGGCCGCTCAGGATGCCGGCGTGATGGCCGCTCCGAAGTTCGCGACGGTCAATGCTACGCCGGCGTTCGGGGTCACGGCAGGTGCTGTACGGGCTGCCGACACCAACGACGTGGTGTTCACCTACACCTCCGGTAGCCATCCGTTGGACGCCGCGCGGGATTGGACGTTTGTCCTGGTTGCTGAGGATGGCACCGAGACGGCAGCCAGCCTTGCCAGGTTTGCCGATATGACGGACCCCTACAAGTTCGTTGTGACGGTGCCTCGCGCCGTGGTGGGGGCCAACGTATCTCTGGTGGCGACTGTGGAGAGCAAGTGGGATGACTCCAACAAGAAGCTGACCACCGCTATCCCGGCTGTTGTTCCTGCTCCGTAAAGCATCCCTGCTTTACCGGGCTTGAGGGGGCCGCCTTCGGGCGGCCCTTTTTTTGGTATACCGCTTAAGCCGATCAGGCTGGGACCGACCATTCCGGCCGCATTGCCAATTAATGACAACGCAATGACCATAAGCAGCCGTTGCACCGCCGCGCTGGGTATCGGGCTGCTTTTCTCGCTCTTGGGAGGCGCCTCCGCCACGCCACTGAGCCCCTTTGAAACGGCCAACCTCCAACCGTTGATCCTTCCTTTCGGAACCCCGCCCATCGGCTCCGCTACGCTCCTTGCGCCGGGCCATGCACGTTTCGGAGTGTCCTATCAGCGTGCCAACACCTACACCACCAGCCGGGTCAGCAACCCGACCGAACAGTTGATCATCGATGCCGAAGTGACCCGCTATAGCTTCGCTTATGACGTGGGTCTTTCGGGTCTGGAGCTGGGCGTCGATATTCCGTATTTCACCTACGACGGCGGCGGTCTCGATGCGCTTATCGACAGTTGGCACAGCCTGTTTCAGCAGCCGGACCGCGGCCGTTTGGCGGCGCCCCGCGACCGTTTGCTGGTCCGCTATGAGCGTGATGGTGAGACGGAAGTGGCGAAAGAGTTGCCCACGGCCGGACTCGGTGACCTCGCCGTGCGCGCCGGATGGCCGCTACTCAAGGGGGCGACACCGCGCGATCCGGCCTTGGCCGTGCGCGCCTGGTTGCAGCTTCCGACCGGTGATGCAAGTGCCCTGCATGGGAGTGACGGTGTCGACGGCGCACTGTGGTTGAGCGGTTCGGGAGATCTGGCCGGTCTGCCCCTGATGGTGGCGGGGGGCGTGCAGTTCACCGGCGAGACGCGCTACCTGGAGGCGCAGCGCAAGCCGACGGTTCTCTTTGGGCTGATTGGCGCCGGCGTGCCGCTCACCCCGAGGATCACCGCCAAGGCGCAACTCTACTTCAACTCGCCCTACTATGGAGAGAGCGAGGAGCGTCAGTTGGCCGGGTGGGCCAGCGAAGCGACCTTTGGCTTGACGATCGAACTGAAATCGGGGATAGCCGTCGACGTGGCGATCACCGAGGATTTGGTCAGTGGTGCTTCACCCGACGTGGGTTTCTTGGTGGCCGTGCGGAAGAGATGAATTGGGGTCTCACCCCTGTCTGAGTCGCGGCTCAGCATGGCGAACTCCCGCAATAGCTGGTCGTTGTGGAGTGTGCGTTGCTGGGCCAAGGATGCCGCCTGCCGGGGCACTTTGGTGTGCAGGGATTCACAGATCTCGCGCTTGCCCAAGCTGGCGCGACAGTCGGCGGGGATGCGGCGTCGGTAGTAGTAGATTTCGGTCCGTTGCAGCAGGTAGGTGGCCATGATTCCTCCGTCAGGCCCCCCAGAATTGCTACACTGCCGGTGGAGCAAACTGCGGAGCCAACGGTTGACGCCCCTGGAACGAAAAAGGGCCTTCCGAAGAAGGCCCTTATCGATCAGCAGGTCACCTGCTGTTTTTTGTATGGTGCCGAGGAGAGGACTCGATTCTCGGGACTGCTCAAATCCGCAAAATCCAGCTTATAAGCTATTGATTTGCTTGGGGCTTCGGACCGTTGTAAAATTTATCTTCATTGCTGCTACACAAACCGTGTAGCAGGCTGCGTAGCTACCTTACCTCGCTGGCCCCCTACTAGGCAATCAGCTTCCAGTAGGCGCGACTTCAAATTCCGAAGAACAATAGTGGGCCTTTTAGGGCCCGAGCCCTTCTGGGTAGGTTGCTCCCGAGCATGTGGCGCACTGGGGGCCCTGCGGTTGTGGATATGGTCGGCGTTTTGCAGTGTAATCCCCGTATCCGTCCAAGGCTTGCAGTTAGTGCTTGTGACTAAACACCGAACGAGCAGGAAATACTTACAAAAAATGTCAACTTTGCGAACAGCAAGACAGTTGGGGCTGCCAATCCAGTCTTCAGTGGTCGAGCAGGGCGAAGCAGAGCCGACTGCTCCCGAAGCTCTCGCCTATATCCTTGCTAGTAGCAGGGATAACAAGTCGGTGGAAACGCCTTTCGGCGAAAACGTGTCCGCTGGGAAAAACACGTATGTCTATGACGCCCACACATACCACACCAAAGTCCCGCCTCAGGGTATAGCTCGCATCATTGAGCACTACACAAACGAGGGTGAAGTCGTTCTCGATCTTTTCTGCGGTTCCGGAATGACGGGGGTTGCAGCGTTAGAGACGAACCGTAAGGCGATCTTGTCCGACCTGTCGCCTGCTGCTGCTTTCATTGCTGAAAACCTGTGTACGCCAATCGACGACGCGGAATTTCTTTCTGCGGTTGATGAGCTCCTAGAAAAATCTAAGGATCTAGAAGAGCAGCTGTATACAACGACGTGTCGCGATTGTGGAACAAAAACAAGCTTGCTGTACACCGTCTGGAGTTACGGGCTGATATGCAGCGAATGTGGCGAGGAGTTTATTCTCTGGGACGTTGCTCGTGATGAACGTGAGACGGTCAGGGAAAGCAAGATTCGCAAGGAGTTTGATTGCCCGCATTGTGGTTCACACGTTGCAAAGCGAGGGCTAAAACGGACACAACGGTACCCGGTTCAGGTCGGTTACAAATGTTGCGGTAAGGGTAATAAGGAGCAAACTGCTGCTCCCGATCAGAACGATCTTGCTCTTCTGGATAAGTTGGACCGTGAAGGAATTCCAAAATCGTTGTGGTATCCAAGAGATAAATTCCCGGCCGGAGTAAATACTAGGCAGCCTATAGCGGCGGGAATCGATTCAGTTGATAAGGCCTACACGCCGCGAGCGTTGTGGGTAATGGCGCACCTGTGGCAAAAAGCCAGTGAGCACCCGATTCCTTCCATAAGAAAAAAGCTTCTATTTACGTTAACCTCGCTTTATCAGCGCGTAACGGTGTTTTCGGAGTTCAGGTTTTGGGGCGGTAGCGGGAACATTGCGAATTACAATGTTCCGCAAATAATGAATGAGCAGAATGTTTTTAAGACTTTTCGCCGCAAAGCCGCCAC
Organism: Gammaproteobacteria bacterium; assembly: GCA_041690535.1. Classification (GTDB taxonomy): domain Bacteria; phylum Pseudomonadota; class Gammaproteobacteria; order Thiohalomonadales; family Thiohalomonadaceae; genus JAWLHA01. The sequence goes on from JAWLHA010000006.1 coordinate 107,871, forward strand.
GATCAGTTGGTATTTCAGGGATGCGCCAAGAATCCCCCGTCACTTGCACGTGAGTGTCAAATCCGCGTGCCAACTCGATCACCTTCCGAATGGCAGTGTCGATTTCGTGTTTACCGATCCACCCTTCGGAAGCAACATCAATTATTCCGAAATGAATTTCCTTTGGGAGAGTTGGCTCCAGCAACACACCGACAACTCAGAAGAAGCGATTATCAGCAAGCCTCAGAACAAGACCGCAACAGACTATCAGGTCTTGCTGTGTCGCGCATTTCTAGAGGCCAATCGGGTTCTACGAGATGATGGGTGGATGTGCGTTGTTTTCCATAATTCGTCTGAAAAAGTATGGAATGCACTCCAAAGAGCAATAATTGATTCAGGCTTTGAAGTTAAGACGGCACAAACATTCGATAAGCAGCACGGCACGTTCAAAATGTTCGTGTCTGACAACGCCGTTGGCTACGACCTCGTATTGCACTGCAAGAAACGAGGAAGCTCCGGAAGGAGTGTTACAGAGCTTCCGAAAGCTTCCACTGATAGTGTCCGTGAGTTCGTGCGGCAACGATTAGCTGGGAAGGCGGGTTACCAAGTAAGGTACCTTCATGTTTCACGCGAGTCGGAATTCGATTACCGGCGTCTGTATGCCGAATGGTTGTGTGCGGCGTTCGCTAAGAGCGAAATAAGCCTCGATTTCGAGTCGTTCCGAACAGTCGTAGATGACGTTAAAAAGGAAAAAAATGCGTAGGCCCACGACTCTCCCTTGCTTCACTCCCGAGCAGAAAGAGATCGCGCACAGACTGTTGGCGATCCGAGTGGCTCATATGATGGGCCGTAAGTTTGAAGAAGGTGACTGGTCGTATGTCTACTGTAGAGCAAAGGGTATTCCTGAGGCGGGCTGGTCAAACTTAAATATTGACGTCACGCACGAGAACCTTGGGGTGGAGCACAAAATGTTGTGCTACCGCTCGGACGCGACGCTTGCGCGAGCATTTGGTACAACATTGATGCACCCATCAGCTACTCGGTCGATAAGGGTTCCATCGCTTGATAGCGATCCGAACGACGCTATGCGGGATATTTTGACTCAGTACGGCGATCTTATTCGAGCCCGGCGCGAAAAAGTTGCGGAGCAGAATACCAATGGAATGGAGCCGGATATGCGTACAGGGTGGCTCCTTTGGCAGGAGTCCCTCCGAGAGTTTCTGTACTTTGAAGAGCCGATGGTAGAACCCGATCCGAACGCTTACTTTGCGGAATGGAGAGAACGCGAGGCTGGAGGGGGAATTCGTAAAGGGAGTAAGAACCTCTGGATTTTTGATCGTGAGTCCGGTCGTAAAAGATACTCCATAACTACGAGTGCTGGGGCGAAGATCCAGCCATACTTTGATGTGCCGCCACCTGATGACCCAAACGTGTACCTATTCACCGTGATTGGTGAGCAACTGGCGATTGGAAAAGTGAGGGTTTGGCTTACTCAAAGCACGGCTAAGGAACTCGAACGCCTCATCGGATCGTTGGATACTGATGCCGTAAGCGATGCTGTATTGAAGACGGTTTTGAAGGTTGAGGAGATAGCGGCTGAATTCAAGTCTGTCGAAGAGGCCGGTGTGAGCATATTGTTGCGTGAGGACGCCTATAGAGCTCTGATCGAAGCCCTCCCCGGGGTAAATGACGATCACAGTTTTCAACTGCTAATGGAGCATCTCTAGCCGGTTGAAACCAGCGTGCTAAGCGATGCCGACCTGAAATCCGCAAGCGCCGAAGCAGCCGACCCCCGTAAAACGGCATTAGCGCCCTCATTTACGGCTGTTTTAGACTCTCCCTATGATTATCCATTCGGGAATGCTTAAAGCGCCTGCAAAGGGATTTTTTTGGGGCTTTTCGGTGAGCCGCTTGATTTATGCCCACCTGAGGGGAGGTTGGATGCACGAGCGGGGGAGTGTGACAATTAAGTCATACCCCCCTTCTTTTCCTTCTCCCTCCTTCTCCCCCCTTCCCCATAATAATAATATATTAATATCTCCCTAACCCCCCTCATCCTCCCTCTTCCTTCATTAACCCCCCGAAGAATATAAAGGGGCTTCGGTAGAAAAAAAGTTTTTGCTGTTTTGACGCAAAGAGAAAAAGTGGCTTGTTCGCTAACCGCTACACAAGCCACTTGCTTAGCTGGTTGGAAAAGAAATCTATCGGCAAAGGGCAGGGGTGGGGGAGGGTTCTTCTTCCTCGTCACTTTGGTGTGTTAGTACCTCGTTCCAGTCCTTTCTTTCACGCGGAGGAGCCAAGCGTATCGTTCCGGGGTAATTCTCTGCCATTCTAGCTGCTGCTTGGCTTCCTGCACGATCACGGTCGTGTGCTGCGATCAGTTGGAAACCTCGTGCCTGAAAGCTGTCTAGCATTGGGTGACGTGATGTGACTCCGCCAGTGGCGACCACCCAATCATTTGGATACAGAACTCGGTAACTGATGGCGTCTATTGCTGCTTCGACAACCGCTACCCGCCGGTTCTGTCCTTCCAGCATGAAGAGTCCCCGCTTCTTCTGGCTTCCAGCGGCTTGGCCGCGAAATGCCCCCTGAGTGCCTCGGAGCTCGGCCCCGGTCGAACGGATGCCGTCGCTGTATAGCATGACAACATTTGCATACCTGTCCGCATATATTTGCCCCCGATCAGCTAACCAATCGATAAGCTTTTCAGGAAGTTTACGGATTGACGTGAGATACTCTCGGACTTTGCTCCACTGGCTTTTGCATGCTCTTGGAGGGGTAAAGGATTTCGGTTTGTCGGCTAACTCTTGTGCTGCTTCATAGGCCGCTCTCGCGGCTGCTGCTGCCGCAGCACCCAACCCAAAATGCGAGGAGAGTTCTTGAACGGCTGACGGGTAATCGCAATCCAAGATCATCATCGTCAAATCGATCGCCCCTCGCCCGCCCTTTTCCAGCCCCCAATTTTGAAAACGCTGACCGTTGATTTCTACTGAAATGGCGCCAGCCGGGGTCAAAAACTTTTGCTTGTCATACTTATCGCGCTGGCATCCAAAAGCCTCCATGATGTCCGGTAGCGGTATCGCCCTAAGTTGGTCTGCTTGCGCTTTATAAATTCTTCTAGCGGCTTCAGCCTTGGCCGCTGCGGCGTTTGCTTTTTTAGCCTTGGCCTCTGCCTTCGTTGCTCTCTGTTGAGCGTCCTTGGCTTTCCTTGCTGCCTCCTCCATCGTTCTGGCGTAAGCGCCCAATTAACCCCACCCTTCTAGGCGCTCGGATAATCAAGTAAGGTCCGCAGGCGAAAGGCTGTAGGGGAGCAGTTTTTCAATGTCCTCCG
>JAWLHA010000007.1:0-101887 GCA_041690535.1 Gammaproteobacteria bacterium
ATGTCCCCTCGAACCCAGACATTCTGTCTGGCATATCTGGGAACCATCTCCCCGAGAACCGATGTGAGTGGTAGATCCTTTATTCCCCAGCCCCTCTCCTTGAGGGGCTTTCTCTTTCACCCCCCCCGGTATGCCTCCTCGAACCCCGACACCGGTCGGAAAACGAGGGGAGCCCAGATGAACCCTGTACTTGTTCAGCAGGTGGCGGCCCGGTTTTCGGTGCCCCCCCTGTTTGTCGCACGAGTCTTGACCGAGAGCCCCGACCAGATGCGGGAGCGCTACCGCGCCGACTATTCGGTCCCGGTGAACGGTGAGGCGCCGGTTACCGATTACCCGAACTACATGCGGTACACGCCCCGGATGGTGGATGTTGGCGATCCCAGGGAGGCTTACATCGACTACGTTGAGGTGCTTGACCCCCTCGATGTAACCCCCTCCGAGCCGGAAAGCGGCATTCGCCTGCATCCTACGTTTGCCCGATATGTGGAGTGGTACAAGGCGGGCCACCTCCCGCCCTACCCTTCGGTGTTCGAGCAAATCTACGATGGCGAGCGCAAGTTGATCGGCTCGAATCGCCGCCGCATCCTGACCGCGCAGGAAGCCGGAATACGGCAGTTGCTGGTCTGGCTGGGGCGGTGGAACCGGGAAACGGGTCTTCCGCTCAAGTACGGCGATCTGATCGAGGCCACAGCGATGCACTGACCTTCACGCCCCTCCTCGGAGGGGTTTTCTCATTTGCACTCCCGCCGGTATGCCCTCCTGAACCCCAGCAAATCGCCTGGCCGAGGAGAATCATCATGGCTACACGCAAAATCATCATCGAAATTTGCGATCAGTGCCCTCATCGAACCCACAGCGGCGGGTTTACCCCAGGTGGCGCCTTTCCGCTTTGCGGGATCACCAAGGCACCAGAGGACCAGAGAATGGTCGATTACCGGGGTAACCGACGAATTCTTCCTTGGGAAACTGGGCACGGACGTGACGGGCGGGCTTTTCGTTCATACACCGGGGAGATCCCCGGCTGGTGTCCCCTTCCGATCAACTGAGCCAGCAGTAATTCATCGGCCCGGTTCCGCTTCGGCGACCGGGCTCCTTTCACTCTTCCCGGTAGGTCCCCTTGAACCCCCGCACATCGCGGGACTTGAGAGGAGTACCGAAATGAATCAGCAGCAGCAGATCAAGCAGGTTGGCCAATCCGTCCACGTCGTTGCTTGGCAGTATGCCGGCGGTGCCGGTTTCGACTGGTATCACGACCCCGGAGCCGCCAACAAGGCGTTCGAGGACGAGAAGCAGAATGTCGCCGAGTTCGCCGACCAGGAATGGACAGCGTTCCGTTTCGATGTCGACGTGAGCGGCTACAGTAACGCCACCCGTGAGATCGATGCCGATCTTGACGAGCTGTGCGCCCTGGCCGCTCTTCGTGTAGGCCCCATGACCTTCCCGCGCATGGCTGCCGCGTGAGTTCAACAGCCCCTCTTCGGAGGGGCTTTCTGTTTCCCCAAAAGAAAAGCCCGCACGAGGCGGGCCATTCCGTCGATTCGAGTGGGGGGTCAGAAATCCCCGCCCGAACTGAACCCTCCACTGTCCCCACCGAAACTCCCGCCCGAGGAGAAGGAGCCGCTCCACGACGAGGAGCTGCTGCCGAACGAATCGCCACTACCGAAACCGCCCCCCGAGCTGCCCGACCCGCCGTAGCTGCTACTGGACGAGACCGTGCGCTGGTGGCTGTCGAGATCGCGGAAGTCAAAGTCGCCCACGATGTATCCGGCAAGGAAGGCGTCCAGGTCAAATCCCCTGTCGAAACGCGAATTGCGCCGATGGTAGTTACGGCTGGTGAACTCGCTCTCCAGCTTGGATAGTCTCGACGCTTCCTTATCGGCCTCTTGGACCTGCTCGGAGAGGGTGCGCCGTTTCGCCTTGGCCTCCCTGAGCGCCTGTTCGTTCTGGCGAAGTTCGACCAACAGCGCGTCGTCGTCCTGATTTGGAGTACGGGCGACCAGCGCCTCCAGAGACCGCCAGTCGGTCTCCTCCAGCATCTTGGTCATATCCATGAGCGCGGAGCGGGTGCCATGGTCCTCCCCGTCCGCGTAGTCGTTGAGCGCCTTTTGGTGGGCAGAGAACTCCTGATTTGCCCGGCGGAGCTTGTCGCGAGCCTCATCCAACTGGCCCTCGGCCTTCTCCAGCTCGGCCTCGATGCTCGGGATCTCGCTGCTTGCCACCCAGGTTGACTCGTACTTACCGAGGGCCTGTGCCGCCGATTCCGCCGCAACCTCCATTTCCCTCGTGTGTTTTTCGAGGAATTCTTCCAGTTCGCGCAAGAGCTTGAAGTTCTCGCTGGCCACCCGGTAGTTACACAACGACGCCACCCAGCCATCGAGCCGGCGGGTGAGGTTCCCCGCTTGATACCGGTCGGTCCCGTACCCGCGCTCCCAGAGATAGCGGAACATCGGGTCTTCCAGGTAGGGAGCCTCTTTTTTGATTCGCTCGACTTCGGCCGCTTTTGCCTTTTCCTGCGCGGTACGGGCTTTCGGGATCAGATCGGCGGTTGCGGCCTTGAGGCGTTGCCATTCGGGTTCCGCCGAAAGCGCCTCCGCCACGTTCTGATGAGCGGCGTCCAGACGCGCTTCGATTTCGCTCAGTGCGGCCGTCTTCTCCCCGACCAACACGTCTGCCGCACTCACCTCGCGCTCCGCAGCAGCGGCAACTGAGTGCAGGCGCTTTACATCTTCTTCGCGGCGGCGAATGGCAGTCTGTGCCCGTTGATGAACCTCAGAGAGCGCGCCGGGGACGCCCTTCTCCACTTCCTGCATGTGCAGGGCCGCCATGGACGAGAAAACCGCCAGCCGCTCGTTTTCGAGGGACTGGATAGTGTGCGTTGCACTTCCCAAGCCGCTCCGCAGGGTATCGACGTGACGCCGGGCGTCCCGGACCTTGCGCTCCAAGTCGCGATAAATGTCACTTCCGTAGGCCATGTGCTCGACTCCTTACCAGTTCGTGATGCGACCCTGCTCGATACGCAGGATCGGTTCGAAGCCCAGCGAGCCACGCGGCTTGTGGGCCACCTTGTTGCGCTCGACAATCCCGTTGTCCATCTTGTCGGCCTTTACCGCCTCGAAGGTTGCCTCCGGCACGCGGACCCCAAATTGGCGGACCGTGGAGGTCTTGCCCGTCTCCTCGTTGGTCACGCGCATCGGCACCACCTCGCCGTTCGGGCGCTTGGCCTCGACGATGAGGTAGTAGTTCCGGGCGTTCTTGTTGCTGTTCGGGTGGCGCCACACCCCACTTTTGCCGTTGGTCACCACAACGAAGGTGAGGTCTTGGGCTACCTCGTGGGCTTTAACCTCGAATTCGTCCACTGCGGTCTGTGCCAACGCCAGCTCGCCCTTGCCCAAGGCGTTCTCGGCCAAGTCTTTTAGCCGTTTGATTTCGCCAGCCGCCGCTGGGGTCGGGTTGCTACTTGCGGCCAACTTTTCGGCCTTCGCAATTCGCGCCCCCAGCTCAGCGAACTTGCCCTGGAGCTTGATGGCCTCCTGCGCGCCCACCAGAGAGGTCTTTGCCCTGGCGATGTCCCCCGCCCGCAAGGCGCGTTCGGTCTGGTCCAGAGAACCCGTGACGCGCTCGGCGATGGCTGGCAACAGCGACTTCTCGCCTGACTGGATAGCCTCGAACTGCTCGTTGAGGGTAAAGAGCGTACGAACTTCCTCGTAGAGCGCGGAGGCTTTGGCGATTTCGGCATCAGCCTCGGCCAGTGTTTTTTCGTGACCGTTCAAGGCGGCGCGGCGCTGGCCATAGGCGTCTCCAACCGTCTCGGTCGTGACCTGCTCGGGTGGCTGCGTGTTATCCGCCCGTTTGGCGATGTCGGTCGCCAGCTCCAAACTGGCAAGGGCCTGACTGACCCGGCTCTTGACCGGCACCTTGATCAGGGCCGGCGGCTCGGCGAGCTTGCCGAGCGCCTTGCCGAGCAACATGGCTTCCACCTGCCGCTCATCGGCCACAAATTTCCACAAGGCGATGCCGGAGTTGATCTCCTTGGTTTGCGCCATCACTGCCCGCTCCGCAGGCATCGCGACGAGGAGTTCGTACCCCACCCCCACCGTTGCACAGCCGATGGCAATGGGGAGGGTGTAGGGAGCGAGTTTGCTCCGGTTGATGTATGCCCCGGCCAGCCGCGTCTGGAGCGACCGAGCTGGGGGGTGATAGACGAAGCGCTCGTCCAGCTTGGCCTGAACCGCCCGGTCGAGAACATCGTCCGACACGTCGATTCCATTAGCCTTGTAGAGTTGACGGAGGCGTTCTTTGATGGCTTGTCCGTTGCTATCGGCATTGGCGAACTGCGCCAGGTGTTGCTCCTGGCGCCGCAGTTCGTCCACCACGTCCATTACCAGCAACGCATCCTGAAAATCACCGCCCAGGGCGTGTGCGTGACCGCTCATAGTGCTTACCCCTGGTTGACGAGTTCGGCGTACCGGCGCTGGCCCTCTTCGACCACGGCGGCGATCTCAGCGGCGTTCCGGGTCGAGGCTTCCCGTTGCTCCCGGATGGTTTCGGCCGACCTCTGCTGGAAGTCGATGACCGAGTCGACCAACTTCTTGACCGACTCGACCTGAATCGTCGGGCCGTGGGCCGTCTTGAGGGCCTGCATCTGGATATCGCCGCCCATGCTGGCGAGGTCTTCGAGACCTTGGTTGATGCCGGACTTCATGGCCTCCACGGTCTGGGTGCTCTCGTGCAGGCCATGCAGACTGGTCAGAGTGGTCCCCATGGCGGTCAGAACCGACTCCATGGTGCCGAAGAAGGTGACGCCCTGGTCGTAGAGCTTGCTCTTGACCTGGTGGGTCTGGTCGAGGCGGGCCATGACCGTTTCGGTCGCCGCGTACGATACGGTAAGATTGTCGGTGAGATTCTTGACCTTTTGGTACCGGTCGTCCTCCTCCTTATGGGCGCGAACGGCCTGATCGCGGGCCATTTCCAGGCGGGCCTTATCGGCGGCGTCTTCCCCGACATAGGCTGCCAACGCATCCTGAGCCTCCTGCACCGCCCTCTGTTTGGCATCGAGTTCCGCCTGAGCCGCCTTGAACAGCTCGTGTGCGGCGATTTCGGCCTCCTTCAGCGCCAGCCGAAAATCCTGATAGCTGGTGAGGATGACTTCCTCGCGACGGATCTGGTCCTGCGAGTCCTTCATCACGTCGGCGTAGGTCGTCTGAATCTTCGCGAACCGTTCCGGGATAGTGCCACGGCGAAAACGCATCCAGACGTTCTGGAGTTTCTCGCCCATGTCGATCTTGCCGTCGTCCATCTGCGCCAGCATCGTCTTGCCGTCGTCGCGGATGGAATTGAACATCTCGGCAATGGCGGCGTGGCGGTCGGACATGCTCATGGAGGTGATCTCATCGCGGACCACCTGCGCGAAGTGGGACTGATGCTGGAGGGTCCGGGCAATGATGAGTGCATGGTGCTCCGAAAGGCCCTTCACCCTATTGATGATGGCCACCACCGGGGCGTTGTCGGTCGGGGGCGTGCGGATACCCAAGGTGGACAGGGAACTCAGGGCCTTGTCGAGATGCTTCAATGCGGTCGAGGTCGGGGTTTCGCCCATGGATTGGTGCTCCGTTGCGTTTGTTTGGGCGTCCATTTTACTGTCAAACAAGTTTTACTAGCAAGATGCACTCTCACCGGTATGCCCCTCTGAACCCCGGTATATCGCCGGTTGAAGAGGAGACGCACCATGCAATCTGCCATGTTGAGTGAGATCAGCGCGTTGGGTGGTTCTGCCCGACTGGAAGCCGAGATCGACAGGACTCTCACGATGCTGTGCCAGCCGGACCGTTACTGGCTCAACTACGCGGCAACAGGCAACAACGAGGGCCTACACGTCGTCGAGGACAACGGAGTGCTCAAGAAGTTCTGCGTAAGGATCGGCACGACTAAGTTCGATGTGTCGTCCGATGTGGCCGCTAAAATGGAGGTCGCTCGTGCCCGATCTTCTGAATGCTGAGCGGCGCCTTTTCCCGCCTGAACCTGCCGAGGAAGTGGACTGCAATCAGTGCCAATGGCAACGGAACCACTGATTCCCGCGCCTGATTCCCCAGCCCCTCTCCGGAGGGGCTTTTCAATTCCGCCATCGGACGCCCTCCCCGCCGGCATCTGGCCGATAGTCCGGGGACTTGATCTTCCTCCAGCTCCGGCAGCGCCGGCCGGGCAGGTACCGGCTGTCGAGCCGCTTGGCCATGATCCCCTCCAGCCCCAGGCCGCAGGTGGCCTCGAAGGTGGCCACCCCCTGCCCCACGAAGTAATCGGGGACCAGCACGGACTCAGCGCCTAGTGTGCCAACAAGACGGCGGGCCTCCTCCCGGCGCTCCCGGAAGGGCCGGCCAACCAGGGCAACTCCGCCCGAGTAAAGACAGTCGAAGACCATCAGGGTCGCCTGTTTGCGGGCGCAGGCGTGTCGCACTTTGGCGGGAAGGGAGGTGTTTAGCCGCCCCAGAACGGCCGCAAGGCTCGGGCGCCCGTCCCGCAGGACAACGATCTCCCCATCGAGCACGGTGCCGGTGGGAAGCGCGCTGAGAGGCTCCAGCTCTGGAAACTGCTGGGCGACCCAGTGGAGCCCCCGTGTTTGGACCTGCCAGGCGGCGCCCCCAGCGGAGAACCCCAGCGCCCGGATGCCGTCCCATTTCACCTCAAAGGCCCACTCGGGATGGTCAAAGGGCTCGGACTTTTGGGCCAGCATGGGGGCAATGGAAGTGGGGACTCGGGTATCCATACCGACTTTGACCTCCAGGGGGGCGGTTTTTCACCCCTCCCGGTATGTCCCCTCGAACCCCGGCATATAGGCCGGACCAGAGGAGAAACGTAGCGATGCAGCCAACTCACAGGAAATTGCTGCGGTTTGCAGTGACCAATTTGCAGACGGGGGTAGAGCGGACGGTTCTGATGGATTCGTTCGCCATTTGGGAGGATCTGGGAGCCGGGTGTCTCCAACCGACCGAAGCATGTCCGTCCCGGTTCAACCCGCACTCTCTTTGCGAAGGCCAGGCGGTCGTGACATGCGGCTCGCGATTCAAACGACTGGACAGTCATGTCTATCGCCGCCACACGAGCATGAACAATGTGGCTGCCATGGCTACTTCGTCGGCACGATGAAACACTTCACAGCCCCTCTTCGGAGGGGCTTTCTCTTTCACCCCTTGCGATATGCCTTCTCGAACCCCGCCATTCCGGCGGATAAAGAGGAGAGCTTATGATGAAAGCAACCACCGTCGCCGCTATCCTGGCATGGCCAGTGTGGACGGCCGTGGGGTTGGTCGTCGTGCGACATGCGATATCTCTGACCGTTAAGGTCGGACAACTCCGTCCCAAGAGTTGGGCAATCTTGTTCTATGGCTTGAGTGTCAGCTTCCTGGCTGCGGCAGTATTGCAGGCATGGGACATCGCTATGGCAGTCATCGACTCGAAAGCTACGGTCTTTGAGTCCAGTGCCAAAATGGGGTTGCTGGTGTATTATGGTATGTACGCCGCCATAAAAGCCGAATCTCTTAACAGGGAGGGAGATTGACCATGTACGAGGTACTCGCTGTTGCGGTGATTGGCGCGTTCTTCATTGGGCTACTGAATCTCGGCGTCTATTTCAGCCGGAAACACTGGCACGAAAACGACCGCCGACACCATAAGACGCACTAATCCGTGATTCAACTCCCCCGCCTTTGGTGGGGGATTCTCGTAACTTCTCCCTTTCACCCCTTCCGGTATGTCCCCTCGAACCCCGGCAATTGGCCGGCCTAACGAGGAGAACTGCATTGGATCTGAAAATCGAGATCAGCGGGCATCAAGACGGCGATTTGGAAACCGCGCTGGAAGAGGTGTTGAAGAAGGTCCGTGGGGGCTACACCTCCGGCTTCGACAGCAACGACACCGGCAGCTACAGCTTCGAGGTCACCGGCTCCCCCGTGGAGAACTACGCCCTCGCCAAGGGCGGAGACGCCAACAAGGTCTCAGAAGACCGCTACGACCGCTTTGAGGAAGCCAAAGAGGCTTGCGAACAAGGCGATCAGGTGGTCGGCCTTCGCGACGATGGCGAGGTGCTCACCCGGTCCGAATGACTCCCCCAGCCCCTCTTCGGAGGGGCTATCTTTTCCCTCCTCTCTTCTTTCACCTAATCAGGTATGTCTCCCAGAACCCCGGCAATCCCGCTGGGCCAAGAGGAGACACGCAATGCCGAAACAAGTGTTGGTGGTGATCAGAGACGGTGCCCCTTCGATCTATGCCGAATCGGGTGTCCATGTGGCGGTGCTCGACATGGACCACATCCCCCCGGAGGATGAGCGCGTCCCGCTCCATGACTCGTTCCTGCCTTTGCTCAACGCGGCCGGTGAATCCTGGCCGGTGCTGGATGTCGGGGGGCGCCTGACCGATGTGGACAAGGTGGTCGAAGTTTCGAAGCAGACGCCGGAATCGGCCAGCGCCTTTGCCCGATTGAGCGAGGTCTTTCAAGCCGCGACCCGAATCGTCAAAGACCCGGCGTTTCCCGCCGAGGTCGGAGCCGAGCTGCGGGAGAAGGTGGACGGCATGTGGGGCTTTGTCGAGTCGGTTCTGACAAAGCCGGCTGCGGGCGAAAAGCCTGCGGTCCAGGAGCCCTACATCGAAGGGCACCGGGAAGAATGCGGGACGGAGGTGAAAATTCCGCTGGTCGGTCCCCGACTCACGACGGTAGGCCCCGGATATGTCCTGGCCTCGCCCGGCTCACGGCCTCAAGCGGTCGTCGAGGCGCTGAAAGCCATCAATGACGGCAAGTACGAGGGCTCGGTGATCGGCAGTGATGGGGCCACTTATCACTACCGGCTGCGCGACTCTCGGCTGAATCCGTGATTCTAAGCCCCTCTTCGGAGGGGCTTTTTTGTTTGCCATTCTCCGTCTTTCCGGCCCCAGCGGTGCGTTCCTCCCGCTGGAATGGATCGGCGTGCCGTTCCAGAGTGCGGCGGCAGCGAGGCGATGTGGAGGTGTTATTGAGCACGATCAAATGCAGCCGGTGCGGTAATTGGCACAGCGACCGGCACCCGTGCCGCGTCTTGCCCAGGTTCCCGCTGCTGAGCCGGGTGGACTATGCGCCCATCGCAATGGCGATCCGCCGCGAGGGGTATTCGCTCCACTCGATCAGTTTGCGCCTGGAGAAGGATCGGGAATGGCTTGGTCGCTTACTTAACGGGAAACTGAAGAGCGTCGAGTATCAGGATGCGATGAACTTGTTTGAGCTTGCCTGCCGCATCCTGCCGGAGAAGGTCTCCGCACGAGTCCTTCCCCTCGCCTTCCGCCAGTCCAAGGAGGAGAACAACCACCAGCCGGGGGAGACATTGCATTGGTACGCCATATCCTTCTCCACAGGGGCCGCGACTGCCTCGGTCTGCATTGGCTTCCCGTCCATGGCGATCACCGTGGACCGCATTCGGGAGGCCAAGAGTGAGGCTGGCGTCCCGTCCGACGCAGTGATTTTGGCGTGCTGCTACCTCGGGCAAATGACCTATGGCGAAATGATGGGAAAAGAAAGCCCCGGCACCAGGCCGGGGATGAATTGTGGTCCTACGCCGCGACAGCCGGCGCAAGCCTCTCCGTAACGCTCACCCTCGATTTCGGTGGTGAGCAGCGGCACGACTTCGTTCTTTCCGGTCCCGAGCCCCGCCGCGAGGCGGGCATCGCTGATGGCGAAGGTTCCAGGGCGAGCGAAGGTAGAAACAGCCGTCAAATAGTCCATCGTAGTTCTCCATTGGTCGGCACCATGCCGAGGTTCAAGAAAACCTACCGAGAGCGGGGTGAAACCTTGCACTGCCCTCGATACGTCCTTTCGAACCCCGGCAGATCGCCGGAACAGCGAGGAGACCCGTGATGACACGTATCAGTGTGTTTGTGCGGCCCGATACCGACGCCGGAGCGCTGTGCGCTAAGAAGGTGGGGTACTTCGACCAGGAGCTTGCCCCTGGAGCGGTGTGCTGCATCGACTGCCCGGAGATCGGTCGTCGATACTTCCACCCGGCCGGGCTTTGGGCTCATCCCACCGAGCGGACCCGCCTGATGCACCGCGCCACCGCCTTCCACGAGGGCAAGTGGACCTATCTGGAGGCGGTCGCGAAGGTCGTAGATGAGAATGGCCACGTTCTGGCTCAGGAGGTGCTCGGGGGAATTCCTTCCGATGTGCCGCCGGAAGAGATCGCCGAGGCCGAGGAGTTCGTGCGCGAGAGCATCGAACTCCAGCTCTTCGGCCGCAAAGCCGCATAACCTTCCTGCCCCGGCACGTCCGGGGCTTTCCTTTTAGTCCATCAGGTCAGGGGCTGACCCGCGCATCGACCACCTGCAACTGGATGCTGCGATTCCCTCGCCAGGTGTTATCCGACAGTCGGTAGGCCACATCGATCATCGCGCCCACCGCGAACGGGGGCCGCTGCCCCGGTTCAATGGCGCTGAACCAGATCGCCCCGACGAATCCGGAGGAGAAACCCAGTTCCATGCGGAGATGGGAGCCGTCCCCGATAGCCTTGAGGGCGGTGACCTTGAACCGGCCCGTGAAGATCGGCGCCGGGAAGTCCCGCCCCCACGGCTCCAGCCCGGCGAGCTGGTCGATCATCGCGAAGGAGATCATGTCCGGGTCCAGCTCATCATCCACCAGCACGGTCGGGGTAAGCTCCTGCCCGGCCAGTTGCTCGGCCACCGCCTCCTCGTAGGCGGCAGCAAACCGGGGGAAGTCCTCGATGGCGATGGTCGCACCGGCCGCCCCCTTGTGGCCGCCGAACCCCACCATGAGGCCCGGATAGCGGTCGTCCACTGCTTGCAGCGCGTCGCGGATGTGCAGACCCTCCACGCCCCGGAAGGAGCCACTGGTGAGCGCTCGGCCCTGCGGGTCCGCGAAGTCGAGGGTGGAGTCTTCTTTGGCCCCCTGCCCCTTCGGGGAGAAGATCGCCGCCGGCTTACCGAACTTCTCCACCAGCCGACTCGCGGTGATCCCGTGGACACCCACATGCCCATCGAGCAGCAGGAGCACGATGGCCTTCTTATCCGGGCCGAGCATGGGACCAACCTGGTCGAGCGCGGAGGCCCGCAACGTCTTCTCGATCTTCTTGCGATTTTCGTTCTCGCTCGTCAGGACTTCCCAGCACTGCCGGGCCTCTTCGTCGGTCTTGGCCACGAGAAACTGGAGCCCGATATCCGGCCAGTCCAGCCGGCCGGCAGCGGCAATGGGTGGGGCCAGGGCAAACCCGAGGTCTTCCGAGCCGATCCGGCCCCGGCCCTCCTTGAACACCCGCCAGCAAGGACGGCTCCCGCTGTTGATGAGCGACAGGCCGTGGCGCACCAGCAGCCGGTTGACCGGGCTCTTGTCCGGACGCAGGGAAACGCAGTCGGCCACGGTGGCGACAGCCAGGTAGTCGAGCAGGACCGACAGAGAGCGGATCTTGGGGCGGTACTGCCGGCGCAGCAGTTCCGAGCGGACCTTGGCCATGACCATCCAGGCGACCGTCGCGCCGCAGATGTAGGGGTCGTAGTTGGAGTCCTCCCGCACCGGATTCACCACGGCGTAGGCGGAGGCAGGCGGTCCTTCCACCGGGATTTCATGATGGTCGGTGACCACCGCGTCCCGTCCGGCCTCTTTGAGCCGTCGGATGCGGGGCTCGTCGGAGCTGCCCTTGTCGGCAGAGATCACCAGGGTCGAGTCGGTGGCCAAGATGCGCTCCACCACCGCATCGGTGATCCCGTAGCCCTCGCGGATGCGATGACTGGTGACTACCTGTACCCGCTCTGCCGGTACTCCGAAGTGCTCCACTAGCGCGGCCCAAAGGACAGCGGCCGAGTGAGTGCCATCGACATCGTGGTCCACGGCCAGGATGATGCCCTCCCCGCTCACGATGCCCCGCACGATGCGCTCCACCGCTTTTGCCATGTCCGGGATGGCTGCCGGGTCGGGCAGGATCGAGAGATCCTCCGGGTACACCTCGTTGATATGGACGGGCGTATCAACGCGCCGCGAGAGCAGGTCGGCCAACCACTCCGCTATGCCACCTTGCATCAGGGAGTCGTAGACCGAACGGTTGATGGGGCGCTCGGTGAGGGTGGCGGGGACATTTGTATTGGCAGTCGTATCCATCATTATACCGTCAAGCTAGTTTTCTAAATAGAGCACCAAAAGCCGCTTACGCCGGCTTCTTGGATTTGCCCGATTTCTTCGTCTTCTCCGCACTGCGGACAAGGCTGCGGGGGAAAAACAGGGCCGTACGTGCGTCCCTGGTGAACCGGTACAGTTTGGCCCGGCGGTGTCCCTTGCTCTCCTCTAGCCCGCCGGTTTCCTCCAGCACCCCCGACCGCTCGGCATTGCGCCGGAACGACATTTCGGGGACCTCTTCGTCGAGGATGATGTCGTAAACCGCCTTTAACTGGGGCAACGTGAACTCCTCCCCCAGGAGGTGTCCAGCGATGGCGGTATATTCGAGCTTCGAGCGCAGGCGCTGCACAGCGGTTTGCAGAATCTCCGCATGATCAAAGGCGAGCTTTGTCCCCACGCCGTGCCCCTTGACCGGCCACCACCGGGCCTCCGCCTTGAGGCTCACCCTGTCGTAGGGGATCAAGGCGAAGTAGACGATAGAGACCGTCCAGCCACGCGGGTCGCGGTCCTTTCCGTCAAACGTGCCGAGCTGTTCGAGGTAGGGGGCCTCGGCACCGGTCTTGGCACGCAACTCCAGCATTGCCGCCTCCCTGCTCGAACCCGCCTCGCCCAGGTATTTCGTCAGTGCCCCTCCAGGCAGCGCCCAGACGCCGGGGAATGCACTGGAGTCCTCGGGACGCTTCACGAGCAGCAGATGAAGCTGGTTGTCGCGCACCGTGAAGACGGCGATGTCCACTTCGGCCCAGATTTGCTGCGCACCTTGCATTACCTTCTTCATGCCACCGGTTCCGCTCGGTTGTGGTCTCCCAGGTCAAGCCACCGGGCGCCACCGTTGACATTCTCGCACCACCATTCCCAGCCCGGCTCCCCAGCATCCGGCCCGTTCACGTTCAGTTGCACGAACGCTCTGCCGCCCCCGTCTACGCAGATTTCGAGCTGAGCGTAGGAGAACGTCGGCGACTCCCCGCAGATAACGCCGGTTCGCCCGTCGCGGTGGCGAACTCGTATGCCTTTCCAGCCAAGAGTGCTCATCTTCTATTCGTCTCTTTCCCGCTTGCCTCGCGGTGACAGGCGCGTAGGGCCTTCTCGCCAGCTTCCGTCAGATCGATCTGTGGCGTGAACGAAAACCCCTCTTCATCCTCTTCCTCTTCGGTGATTATCACCAGCCCCATTTTGTCGAGACGCCGATAGGTCGTGAGCCCCGGAATGCGTTCCCCGAAATCACCCTTGATCGTCTTCTCCGGCACCTGCGAGATCAAGAAACTGCCCTTGTGCTTCAGAGCTGCGAGCGCTTCGGCCTCAATGGGTTTGAGCGCAGGACTCATTGGGCATACTGACCGAACGGGTGGTCGAAGGGGGCAGAATCGGTTCGCACGTCCACCCGCTGAGCGCTTCGCGGCTCGTCCAGAATGACAGTCTTCGCAACCACATCCGCCATCGTGAGGCGCCCGGCCTCCTCCACTTCCAAGTCCCTGAACACCGCGCCAGTGTCGATGGCGTAGACGTTTCCGAACCGACGGAGCCCGTTCCAGAGCGGAGTATGGCCCACGAACACACGGTCGATACCCCGCACGCCGGTCTTGACCTCATGTTTCACGCGCTCGCGGCCCCACAACGCCGTCTTGAGGACGGCTTTATCGCCCGCCTCGATGCCGGCGCAGAACCTCGCCCAATCCATGCCGTCGGGAATGTCGGCGTGAACGAGTCCCACGCTGCCTCGTGCCGTGGCCACCTCAATGATCACCGGCAGCGCGGCAAATGCCGCGAGGAAGTCCGCCCGCTTGGCAGGCTCGACGTTGCGCCACCATTGCATCCCGTTGCGGCCTGTCACGAAATCGAACACGGCGGGGTGAGGTTCCCCATTCTCGTAGAGTTCGAGAAACATATCCTCGTGGTTCCCCCGGACGGAGAACACATAAGGTTGCGCCAGGAAGTCCAGGACGCGCTCAGATCCCCGCCCCCGGTCAACCAGATCCCCCACGCAGAAGAGTCGGTCACGGGCTCTGTCAAAGCCGATCTCCTTCATGCCTTGGAGCACCAGGTCGAACGAGCCGTGAATGTCCCCGACTACGAAGTCGCGGCCGTGAGCATTGGCAGGTAGTCTGAGCACCAGCGCCATGGTCTCTAGCGCTCGGTCCGGACGGTCGCCACGGGCGTCGGGTCTTGGGTGTAGCGGACGGTGAGGCCGTCGTAGTGAACCCCACGAAAGGCAGGGGTCGGGTCGCGATGCTCAGCCAACGTCTTCTCCAGCACCTTCATGACCTCATAGGCCCGGTGACCGCTCGTGGCGACATGGGGGTGGCCGATCCCGTTGCTGCCGCTGCTCGGGTGGCCGAGCACGCGCTTGGCGGTATCCATCAGGGCGGCCACTGTGTCGCAGGTGTCAATGTCCGCCATCTGCGCTGGCTCGCCTGCGGGACGCGCCAGCGGCACCATACCCTCGCGAACGAGGTGCGCCACGGCCTCGAACTGTCCGAGGCAGATCCGCATGTAAAGATCGAGCGCCTGGGCAATGGCCTGTGCCTGCTCGACGGTGGTTTCGATAAGAACCTTGGGTTCGCTCACGTTCACTTCCTCATCTGTCTCTAATCCAGCCATCGCTTCACCTTTTTCGGAAAGCTCTCCGGGTCGGACCATGCCGAACTCCAGCCCGACTCCGGTCGGTAATAGATGGCGGCCTGGCTAACGCGGGTGATGACGAAAACGCCCGGCTTAGAGAGATCGTCGAGGTTGAGAATTCGAGCGTGCTCAAATCGCATTCCTCGCTTGAGTTTTCTCTGCGTTTCCATCCTGAGTCCCACTTGAACACGCTACCATTATACCAGTTTGGTACAATGATGCAAGATAGGCAGGGAGGAAACCCCTCCGCAGTGAAGGACGCTATTTCAAGGTGGCTGCGTAAATCCTATGTTCGGCATAGAACGCCAGGCGGCCGGCGTCGTTGACCAATCGCATGAACAGCCGAATTTGTGGGTCTTCCACCACCCGTACCGCACCCCCCCCTGGAGTGCTCGGAGCGACCTCGATCACCCCGTCTCGGGGGATGCTGACGATGATCCCTTTATCGAGAACCGTGAAATTCAGGTCATCGGCATCATCTCGAAGCTCGAAGTCGTACCGGGTGAATGCGGCATCAAATCGCACTCGTGCCTGGCGGTATTGTCCATCCTTGGTCGCCACGAGCAGCCCTGCCACCCCACGCTCGTATTTCGCCTCCACGATGCGGTAGGCGTCCAACTCCGGCACGGCAACGATGGGCATGACACCAGGCGCGGCGGGGATAAGCAGGTGGGTCTTGCCCAGCACGCTCTCGACCACCAGTCCGTTGTAGACCGAGGTGGCATTGGGGAGGATCTTTCGAGTCGGTCCGGGACCAACAACCAGTCGACCGCCTATCTGGAGAATCTTCATCTCCACGAGGTCTTCACCGTTGATGAGGTAGGGCACATTGCCCGCAACGAAGACCCGCTGGGCTTCCAGGGTCGATTCGGTGCGCGCACCGTTCTCGCCGTCAATGATCGCCACACGACCGTCTTGGGTCACAACAAACAAAGGGGCGCCCTGGTCGCCCAACACAACGGCGGAGGTGCCGTCCGGGATGTCGTAAGCCCGCTTGCCGACGAAGATCCTCTCGCCCACGCGCACAACCTGCTGGCCATTGAGGGTACGGAACCGTCGCACCGCTCCGTCAAAGCTAGCGATCTCCCGGATCGCCACCCGCAGCCCATCCTGAATGACCCGCTTGCGCCGCTGCACGGCTACCCGGATGTCACCGCTGGGGGGTGCCCCACGCTCTCCCCGGACAAACAGGGCCTCGAACCACCCCATGTACGCCTTGGGGATCATGCCGAAGTCGCGGACGGAGGAGGGATAACTCACCGCCTTGTCCAGCACCGACACTCCGGCCTTGATACGCCCCTCGAAGTCGTTCTTGCGAAAGTCGGGGTGCCTCCCCTTAAAGGGGTGGATGCCCGCAAAAAGCTGGAATACCACGATGGCGAACGAGAACCAGTCGGTTTCCGCTGAAAACCCGGTTCGGGTGTAGTCCCGAATGCTGGGCATGATCGCAGTGGCCGGGTAGTTGGGAGTCTGGTACGAATCAACGTCGATGAAATACGGCTTCACGAAGCCGGACCCGACCATGTAGTTGAATTCGTTTCCGTCCACCTGGAGGAAGCCCTGTTTGTGAACGAAGGCGATGGTCTTCTGCATCGCCTCGACGAGCGTGGCGATCTTCTCCGGGGTGATCCCATTTGCATTCCAGAAGGCGCTGGTGAAAAGGCGTGGCAGCGCCACGGCCCCCTCTGACACCTTCATCATGGAATAGCCGATCTGCTCGCCTCGGTTGCCGTCGAAAATCGGGCCGAGCGGCCGTATGATGCTCGGGTGGTCGAGCCGCGCCAATTCGGCGATCTTCTCGGCTGGGATCACCTTGGCCGGCTCCAGGTAGACCTTGTAGACGTACCCGCCATGGGTGTAGAGCCGCCCTTCCCCGCCTTCGGCGACGAAGTTCTGGTCGGTCAGGCGAATGCGTCGGCCGCTGGAATCGAAGATGTCCATGTCTCACCCCCCTTTGTCGAAGGTCATCGCCCCGACACTGAAATCATCGGTGTTGTAAACGGCGTCCTTGGCCCACGTTCCGAGCGCCCGCTTGAGCCGGCGCTTGATGAAGTCCCCCTCGCCACTGCGTATGGCTACGAGGCTGCTGGCGACCTTTTCGGCCGGTAGCTCCTGCTGAGTGTTGAGGCTGACGAAGCTGGAAATCCCGTCAGAGGTGATGAGAAGGGACGCAAGCTCGGCTACCGGGAACCTCAGTACCGTCGGTTTCAGCACGGATTCACACTGCACACCTTCGGGGCCGGTGATGGCCTTGACCGCCCCACCCGCTTCCGAGGTGCGCCGGTAGGCCGCGTCTCGGGCATGATCCACCCGGTACGAGGGGTAGTACGGGGCGTTGTGGCTGTACTCCACCTGCGTCACCCGCATCACGCCGTCGTGGGAGGTCGCGATCACGGCGCCGTCCCCCACGAAGGTCACGTTGACAATATTGTCGAGCACGAAAGCGGCGACCAAAGTGGCATCGAGGGCGGTCAGCGGCAGCCCCAAAACTCGTGCTGCCGCTTCGGCTTTCAGAGCCGTGAACTGTGCCAGATCGTAGGGGTTTGGGGCGCTGCCTCCATCCAGGGTGCGCACGATGTACTCCTTCGCGGCCATTGCGATGAGCCGTGCGCCGATGTCGGTGTCCTTGGAGGAGGAGCACCCGTCGGCGAGCACCATCCACGGGGAGGGGTCGGTGCCACCGGTCGCATAGTCCTTGTTCACCAGATACTTGCGGCCGGTGACGAAATGGGTGTCGACACGAATGTTCATGGGAAGTCCCTCACTCCCCCGCCCTGGGCGGGGCGGGGGGTGTCCGTGTTGTGTTAGAACGAGAGCGCCTGACTGGGGCCGCCGCTGCCGAGGGCTTGGGACTGGGTGGAGATCGACTTCGAAATGAAGCCCGCCAGTTTGGCCAGCTTACCGGCGGTGGCGTCCCCCACGTCCACGTACTGGTCGAATTTGCCTTCCCGACCGTATCCCTCCAGGGCCATTTTGACGGCTGGGTTGCCCGTATTGATGCCGATCAACATGGTGATGATCGACTCCATCGACTCCGCCTGGCGGATCGCAGAGACCCTGTCGGCGACCTTCGCGGCCGTGGCCGTGCGGGAGCGGTTGTCCCCCCCGTCGGTAATCACGTACACCGCTGCGTTGGTGTCAAAGTCCTGGTCGTAGAGCACCTGGGCATACTGCTCGGTAGCTCCGATGGCCTCGTAAGTGGCGTCATAAAGGGCGGTCATCCCGTCGGGTCGGAACTCCGGAATGCTATCCGGCCCAATGTCGGCCAGCGTCTTGAAGCCGAAGACCTCCACCACGTTGTTGTTGAAGGTGACGAGCCTCACCAGCAAGTTGTCTGCCCGAGGGGACTTGCGGAGGGACTCAATCACCGCCTCCACCGCCTGTTTCAGTTCGGCGGCAAACCCCAGCACGCTCGTTGTGGTGTCCACCACAATTGTTGCCAGGGTGTATTCCGTGGCGCCCAGCGTGTCCGGGCGAACCGCCGAAAAACGGAAGTTGGAGGCCCCTGGAATCCCCATGGACTGCATGTCGTCGTTCATGGCTATTCTCCCCTGTCCTGCTCGTTAGATGTCGATCTCGGCGGCCTTCGCCGTCTGCATTCCCCGGCCCTTCATCTCGCGCATGAAATCGTCCGCGAGATTTTCGAAGCCGCCTACCGGAGAGCTGGTGTCCTCGACCAGCACCATCTTTCGGATGTTCTCTTCGCCGAAGTTGTTGGCGATATCCCGCACGGTGTTGGCAACGCAGTGCGAGAGGGCCTGCCCGGACAGCAGGATCACATCGGCCTGCTCCAGCATCTTGATCAGGTCGGTGTTCAGTTGCGTCGTCGGGTCGCTCGCGTCGGGCACGTCGGCCATAACTGCGCTGTAGTGCTCCGTCCAAGGGTTGTGGCCCTTTGTAACGAAATTGCTTCGACGACTCCGCTTACTTTCCCAGGCCGATACCGCCTCCAGGACGGGTGCCACGACGTTGTGCCCCGGCGTACCGACCAGCGTGTGCGGCGGCCAGATGCAGAGCGGGTAGCGCCCGTTTGCCTCCAGTTGATCCACATACGACTGGAGCCGGCTCTGAAAGGCCGGGTTGTAGGCCCGCCACACACCCTTGCGCACATCCTCGGCGGTGATGATCGTGAACGGGTCCGGTCGTTTGCCGTTGCTCCCGACCCACATCATCGGGTGCGCGACATCGAGCAACTGGTGAGTATCCAGGGTGATGTGGATATCGGAGATCGACCGCTGTTTGCGGTTGATCAGCTCCGCCAGCCGAGCCGCGTCCGCCGATGCCCCTTGGACCGGCAAAGCCGAGCCGGGCAGGTCGTGGAAGTCGACTTGGGGATCGATGATCAGCAGTTGTGTATTCATGGGCTTGTCCCTCCTAGCTACCACTTTGGTACTTTGGTTGATAAAGGCCGACGTGGGCCGACCGTCCTTGCTGCTATCTGAAATCTGCTTCGTACTGCTTTGGCTGCGCTACTTCCCGTTGCCTCTCGGTGTGTTGCGGCAGTCCGCACTTTCTGCACGTCCGGGTCCAGCGAGGCTTCATCACCTCGCGTCTTGCCATGACGGGGTCGAAGTGGACCCCGTGGGTCTCATAGCGGCCAGTGTGGTAGGACTCTGTCCCACTGTAGGGGGTGTACGCCACCGGTCCCCAGTCGTGTTGGCATCGAGCCTGCTGTGCCCTGAGAGCGGCGAGCTGAAGTTCAAGCGCTTCGATCTCGGACTGAATCGTCATCTCCCCTCCTTTACGCGACCTGTGCCACGTTCGCTTGCTGCCGCAGGCGCCGGATGGCGCCCGAAACGCCCGCCGACATCTTCGGCTTGGCCTGAAACTGTGCCGGGCGCCTCTCGTTGCCGATGTACCCCCGTGCCACGCTTTCCCACCTTGCCTTGATCCGCTCGTTTCGTTCGCGCCTGCTTACCTGCGGGGCAACCAGTACCCCGTCACGAGCGATGTCGATGAAACGGTCGCTCCACCCAGCCTTGGCCAGGGCGCCTCGCTCCTCGACCAAGGCAATCATGCGCTCAATCTCTCCAGCGACTTCCCGCTCGACCAGAGTCACGTTGCCGGGATAGCTCTCCTTCGCGCCGCCTTCCTCGTCCGCGAACTTCATCTTCGGGCGGCCGGCCACGGACGAGAGCTTGTAAACCATTCCAGTGAAGCTCCGGAGGGTACCGCCCGCCACGTACTCGCCGATCCCGTACCCCAGCCGATTGCGGGGGTGCCCTTCTGCCGCCGCAATTCGTTCAAAGATGTCGAGATCCTCGGGGGTGAGGCCCGATTCCAGAATAATCCCCGGAAGCCACCCGCTCCCGCCGAACTCGGACTGGAACGCACGGATCACGACAACAAGCTGTGCGGCCAAATCGCCCGAGTCGAGCCGAACACTAAGTTCAACGTGCTCGACGATCTCTGCGAACCGTTCCTTCATGACCCGGATCGCAGCCGGAAGTCCGGCCCGCAAGGTGTCGCGGGTATCCAGCAGGAAACTGAGCTTCACCTTGCCTTTGATGCCTCGTTCGCGCTTATAGGCCAACACGCGGTCGAGAGCGTCAGCAAAGGCGCTGTAGTCGTCGCTATACCGCTGGGTGTACCGGTGGCCCATCGAGCCCCCGGCCGTAATGCTGGCAGCCCGCGCAGCGATCCCCGAAGAAGTCATTCCGAGCCCCAGCTCGGCCAAGAGACGGACAGTGTCGTTGTGGTCGGCCACTGAACCTGCGGCCCGCATCCCCACCTCGAACATCCTTTCCCGTTCCCAGCCGAGCGCCTTGGCCACCTTGGTGTACCGGGTTGCCACCTGTACCGATTTACCCATCGACGCGATCAGGTACGACTCCGGAACGGCGGCAAGCACGGCTGGTGCCGACACGACCGCAATCGGTTCGCCCGGCATCACCACCTCGCCATCACGAACACCCCGGACGGAGATCGGCAGGCTTGGCATGGCCGCGATCTGCCCCAACGCATCGACCGCAAACGGCACCCCCCTGTCGGTCCAGAAGGCATCTGCCTCGTCCACATCCGCTTGAGTCAAACCTTGTGACAGGTACTCCGCAATCACTTCGGACAGGTTGGGGACCACCAGCGGGCCGCCGGTCCGGGCATAGAGGATGTGGGTTTCCTGTTCCATGGCCCCATCGCCGATGAGATAGCCCATCGTCATGTGGTACCCATCGGTGCCCATCAGTATGTTCATGGCGCCCCCTTACATCCACTTTGGTAGTTTGGTTGACCGGCGTCCAACCAGTCGCCCGTCTGTTGGATACAACCTTATTACCATTTTGGTTCTTTGTCAACGAGATTCCTGGGAGAACCATCATGAGTCAACAACGCACTGCCCGGTACTATGGGGAAAGCGAGGCGGCCTGCCTCGAACAGCTTGGCGAGGCGTGGAAGCGTCATGCCGCGCAGGTCGGTGACGAACCCACCTACTTCGAGGATGTAAAGGACGAGGTGAACGTTATCGAGCTGCCGGTTGGTGTCGTCCTTCGTGACTGGGAGCCGGTCTAGCTCCCGATTCCTTGCCCCTCTCCGGAGGGGCTGTCCTTACCCCCTCCCCGCCTCCCCTCAGCGCTTTCACTACTCCCGGTAGGTTCTCCC
Organism: Gammaproteobacteria bacterium; assembly: GCA_041690535.1. Classification (GTDB taxonomy): domain Bacteria; phylum Pseudomonadota; class Gammaproteobacteria; order Thiohalomonadales; family Thiohalomonadaceae; genus JAWLHA01. The sequence goes on from JAWLHA010000007.1 coordinate 21,353, forward strand.
GAACCCGGCCTCTGTGGGCCGTTACGCGAGAGCTGTTGAGGAGAACTGAAAATGGATCGAGAGTTTTTCGGCTGGCTGGACTCGGCGAGCGACGGGGAGCTTGCGGATCGTAAGCAGAGGCTTGTGGAGCTGCTGGAGACGTTGCGAGACGCGGATGTGCGTACTGAGGCAAACCGCATGGTGCGGGAGATCGAGCACGAGCAACTGGCTCGCACCGCCGTGAAGCGGGTCAGGCGCGGGAAACGGGCCTGAGCGTTGCTCGATGCGCGAGCCGTTCGTCGATGCGTTGGACCGCTTCCTTGGCTTGTTCACTGCCGCTGACCACAAAGCTCAGCAGGCTTTTCCGAGCCTCCTGGCGGAGCGCGTCTTTGTTGCCGTCGATGACTTTCATGAGCCCAACCATAGCAGCAAGTGAATTTTACATCAAACGGCTTGCTGCACTCTTCCACGCCCCTCTCCCGAGGGGCTTTCCTTTGCACCTTCCCCGGTAGGTCTTCCATGAACGCTGCCAACCCTGGCGGCCCGATAAGGAGGAACAACCGTGCTAAAGCGACTTTGTGCCCTCATCTCTGGCGCGATCCAGCCCGAGCGGCCAGCTATCTACCAGGTGTCTTACATCGAGGCGTTGGATTGCCTCTCCTCCTCTGGACACCTTTCCGTATTCACAGCCGCGTCCGTGAAGGCGTTAAACCAAGGGATTGCATGGGTGGAGATGGACGGTGGTTGTGTCGTATCGGTGGTTGATATAGCGGGGCACAAGCTGCGCCCCGAGGATATCAAAGGCTGTGTCACGCTCCTTGCTTGGTAACCTTCTTGGCCTACAAGGGTCCTGCCTTAGCGGAATGCGCGCCCGTAGCATCCATCCGTGTCCCGTTGCCCCAGGATGGGGGCGCTCCCCTCCTCGTCCAACATATCAAGGTACTCGTTGTAGGAGAGGACCGTGTCGAGCTTGAATCCCGGCGGATTCTTTATGATTGCATAGTAGAACCACTGCCGCGCCCCCTGTAACTCATGCGCGGGGAAGAGGTAGGACTGCCAGTCCGCGCAATCGCTGCTGTAACTCCCGCCAGATCGCCAAAAGTGAGGCACGACCTCATTGCTGCGGAGGGCCGCGAGCAGTTCATCGGGCGCCCCTTGGTCAAAGGCAATTTCGTGTTGCGCCATGAGATGGTCTTCGGTTTGGACCACCAGAAGGTAAGGAACGGCATTGGCATCGAACATCAAGATGCCTTCTGGAGTCGTCGAGACGTAGTGTTCGACGATCTGTAAGCGTTCTGAAATGGCCTTGAACTCCTCGACGAATCGAGAATCGCTCAGAAAACGATGCGTACCAATGGCGAGGGCATCGACCAGCATCCTTTCCAGATCGCGAAAATAGGCTTGCTGCATCTCCGAGATGGCACGGTCGAGGATCGCCATCACCTTTTCGTTGTTTTTCGTGATAAACCGGTCGATGACTCCCTCGTTGAAGGCATCAACCGCGATCTTATCATCGGCCTTGCCGGTGAGCAGGATCTTCTTAATCGCCGGGTCTTTGATTTTTGCGCAGAACTCAAGCCCGTTCATTTCGGGCATGTCGTAGTCCACTATGACCACTGAAACCTGCTGGAAGCGGTATTCGTTGTGTACCTCACGATGGATTTTGTCGAGGTCAAGGTCAATGACATGATGATGACTCGACATCTCTTCCCTGTAACGGTAGGGGGCGAAATAGCGCTCGTTGAGCAATTCTGACTCAGGCGAGCCGTTGATCGCTGCGAGGGCTTGGCAGGGAGCGTCCAGCAACCGGAAAGCGAGTCGACTGTCAAGCTGAAGGCTCAGGTTCGCAAGATAATCGCGACTGTCATCTACGAATACGACCGTGGTCGGGAAATAGAAAGGGGAAATGCTACGTTGCTGCTTCATTATTCAACTTCCACGGGAAAAGTAAGGGTGAACTCGGAAAACACTCCAGGCTCGGATCGGAAACTTATGTAGCCTCCAAAGGACTCCACGGTCTCTTTGCAAAAGGACAAACCGACCCCAGTCCCTATGCCGTTGCCTGTTCCAGAGTAGAATGGCTCGAAGATCCAAGGCTGGACGCTCTGCGGAATTCCGCTACCTGAGTCGAACACTACCAGCCGGCTACCGGTCGGTGAGGGTTCCAGCCTGATCTCGACGTGCCCCTTCCCTGCTTTGGCAACGTAATAGAGGGCATTTTTCAGCAGATTAAACAAGACATGGACCATGAGGAGCTGCGAACCGAGGAAAGTGAAGTCACCATCCTCCGTCCAATGAACAAGCGCCCGCTCTTGCTCCGACAGGGGGTAGCGGCGCAGGGCCTCCTGGACACACGCCGCCATGGATTGCGTGGAATAATCCTCCGGCTGCGACAACGGATAGCGCGCCTTGGTCAAGAGCATGTCGATGATGACGTTGGAATACTTGATTTCCGAGTCGATCCTTTCCAACACCGCGTGCATATTCATCAGGTGAGCTTTTCGGATGGGAGGAACCGAAAGCCCATTTTTTTTTGCCAATTCGTAGGTTTGCAAAAGCGCAGGGAGATGCTGCCCCAAACCAGCCGCCCCGCTCTTGATCCCCAAAAGCGGGGTGCGTAGTTCATGGGCGATGGTGCTCGCAGCGGCGAGCATCGCCCGCCGCCGCTCTTGTTTGGCTACCTCGGAATGAAAGTTAAATGCCACCCCGGTGATCATGGCGAAGGCAAAGATCGGTAGATGCTCCCAGGCAGTGAACTGCGGCTCGGAGGTGAGCCAATAGGCGAGCCAGGCTAGACCCACTCCTAGACTTGAATGCACCAGGAGGTTCTTCCAGTCCAGCACAAAGACCATAAGGAACAGCGCCAGCAGCGTCGACATTCCCCAGACCGGGGTGCCGTTGTTCTTCAATAGCATGAAAGTGAAGAAAAAAGGCAGAGAATAGAGGAGCACGAAATACCAATACAACGACAGATAGGGTCGTACTTTTTTCGGCCAATACCGAAGCAAGATAAGCGGTAAGAACAGCCCCGCACCGACGAACCGCAATGCAAGGTTCTCATAGGGCTGAGGATAGAGGTATGTCCAAACGACGTAATAGAGCGGAAACCCGATGGCCCCGACCCACCCCCACATAGGTAAGCGCGGCTCAGAATAGGTCACACTTTGCTCAAGGGAATGGTACATTTGGCAAAACTGGCGTTTGACGTGTTTGTACATTTATGTCGGTCTGGGGGCTTGAAGCTGGAAACCAGGACTTCGGGGCAGGGCTCACGCTGGGCTGTGAGCAAGCCCCTTGGCCGCCGTCCCCATCCGGGATGCCCCCATGGAGCGATCTTGGGCGAAAGAGGTAAACAGGATCGATGGCTCCTGTGGGGCGATCAGGCGCAGCAAGATCGCCTTGGCCACGGCTTGGCTGCGGTTGGTCACATTGAGCTTCTGCATGGCATTGCGCATGTGAAAGGTTACGGTAGCCTCGGAGATTTGCAGAATCGCCGCCACCTCAGGGTTAGTCTTTCCTTCTGCCGTCCAGGACAGACACTCTTGCTCCCGTTTAGTCAGGCGCACATCCGTGGCCTCCCCCAACAGCGGTCCGGCAAGATGCCGGACAGTCTCGTACAGGTACGGCAGGATCATGTGCATCAATGGGATAGCCCCGTCGATCTTCCTCCACATGGTCAGCTCATCGGCGCTGGAGGTGAAACTGAGAACGGTGTTTTCGCCATTGTTCCCCCACAGCCCCAGGCTGACTCCGCTGCGCAGGCCGTGGCTGCGCGCATCGGCGAGAAACCGGCGCACGTAAGACTCATCCACCTCTTCACGAAGCCGGCTCCACGAGTAGGGTTGGAGAGAGGTGGCGCAGTGCGCGAAAACCGGATCGACAGTGAAATTTTCCGGTTCTTCGTAACGTGCCAACCACGGCTTAGGAGCGTTGCCGACCATCAGCATCGATACCCGCACAAAAGACAGGGGAACCCTGAGGATGCAAAGCCCGTAATCGAACCCCAATTCGCTTGCGATACGAGCGCAAACCTTTGACACGTCGTCGAGGGTTTCGCAGGTTTCGAGTTGCCGAAGGTACACTGAGAGAGACATATTCCTACGCTTCACAATGGTCTTTAGACCATAACGAAACTGTGAATTGAATCACGTTTCACAGGTAAGTCAACATTTTTCGCCCCGGACGTTTCATGGTATTCCACGCCCGTCGGTTTTCACCTTACCCGGTATGTCCCCTCGAACCCCGGCATGACGCCGGCACAACGAGGAGAACCCCATGGCCAAGAAAACCGCTCGTATTCAGCTTCGCGAGGCACCTCACAAACGCGCCATGTGCGAGACGAAGATGCGGTACGACGTACTGCTGGACGGGAAGCTGTTCGATACCCTCTACTTCAACATGCGGGGGTATTGCGGCTATCTTCCCACCCTGGACGGCAAGAAGTTGGATATCGGTGAGCGCTCCATTTCCGCTTTCCGAGCCGAGATCCGAAAGGTCAACGCTGAGTTTCGCGAAGCCGCGCAGCCTCAGTGATTCCCCCGGCCCCTCCCTGTGAGGGGCTTTCTTTTCACCCGGCCTGGTATGACCCTCTGAACCCCGGCAAAACCGCCGGAATGTAGAGGAGACGGTCATGATCGGCCTTTTCGCAGCGTTGTTCGGACCCCACCGGATTCGAGACGATTACGGTGACGATTCTCACGATGAGGTCGTGAGTGTGTCGGGTGCGGAAGATGATGAGGTGTTGGTTTCCGACGATTCGTCCCTGGACGAGACCGACGTATTCGAACCGTCCGACCCATTCGAACCGATGGGGATGGGCTATGGCTCGTTCGACGACCCGTTCAATTTCTGATTCACCCGCCCCTTTTCGGAGGGGCATTTTCCTTTTACCCACCCCGGTAAGTTCCTCTGAAACCCGGCACGCTGCCGGCAACAGAGGAGAACCCTCATGGAACATCTACGACGGACCCCGGAGGACATCGAGGCCCTCAAGAAGAGCTGGGTAGACGATCCTTGCTGGGATATCGAATGCACTGACGGCTTCGAGGCGCATTACGACGAGCTACTCGCCTACAGCCAGGAAAAGCACGCTGAATGTGCGGGGCAGCGCCGGAAGCAGGAGGAGCGCGAGAACGAACGCCTTCTGAACCGTGCCGAAGAGCTGGGCATTCCCGGCGCCATTGAGGTTGTCCGCTCGATGGAGCGGTGCGAAAACCAGTTGCGCGCCTTCGAGCAGAGAGTTGCCGACCTGCGGGAGGAGATCGCCCACGGCTTCGCCGAGCTTCGCAAGATGTGTCGGTAGTCCGTTCCTTCACCGCCCCTCTTCGGAGGGGCTTTCCTTTTCTCGCGATGGGGCGGGCATCCTCACCGCCCCATCGTCTCCCCGGTCAGGCGGAAAGGATCGTGCCGTCGGGCAACATTAGCGATGCCATCGCATACGCTGAGTCCATCGGTACACGAAAGCGCACTGGGAACGCACCGGCCACCTGCGGAAACACCTTGAGTTTTTCGGCGTGCTTGACCAGCAGGAAATCGGGGTTCGTCACGGGGTTTGTCAGCCGACTCGGGATCGGTAGTCCCGGATCGGCGATCCAGACAGTTACCTGATCGCTCGGCCCGCGAACCCCCCGCCCAAGCCCCTGCTGAAATTTGCGGATCGCCGCCCCTACGCTCATCGCCATCAGGTCGCGCTGGACCGAGGCGGCGTTACGGCCGTTTCGGCGCCCCCAATCGCGCAACACCTCCGCCTTTGCATGGTTCGGCGGAGGGAACGGAATCCGCGAAATGACGACGTGTCGGGTGATGCCCGGCTCGTTGAACCCTTCCCACGCGGCGGGCGTCACCAACACAGCACGCTCATCGGCCCGGAACTGCTGGCGGAGTTTCGACAGGCGTTGGCCGCGAACCTGTGCATACAGGTGAGGCGCGATCTCCGGATCGATGGTCAGCACGGCATCCATGATGGGTTGCACATCGTAGTAGCTCACGGCCAGCGCGAGAACACGGCCCGTTTTCCGGCGCCATGCCTCGACGATCATCCGTGCGACGTGCGGGTACCAGTCCGGATTCGCTGCGTACAGATCGTCTTCATTCTCGACCGTTTGCGTTCGCAGACGGGGGTTCGGGCAATTGTACGCCGAAAGAACCACGTCCATGCTGCCGAACCGCTCCGGCTCGAACGGCTCGGCAATCACCTCCTCGATTTGGTTGGTACGCCCCTCCGCCGCGTTGCGCGCCCGGTTATCGGGCTTCGGCAGCCCAAGTTCGACCCGTATCCAGGTAAAGTCGAGCGTATTGTCGGTTTTGGGCGTACCTAGCGACGCTGAGGTGAGCACCAGGGATCGCAGGTAAGGATTCCCCTGGCCGGCCCACCAAAGGGTGCCGAGGCTGCGGCCGGGAAAAACCGGCACCAGTTCGAGACTGGGGTACTTCCGGTGCGGAGACCACCGCAGGGCGGGGGTGGACTCGACGTTATGCGCCAGCGCCCGGACGTTCGTGAGCAGGTCCACAAAGTCCTTGAGTCGCAAAATGTCTGCCAGCAGATCCTCTGCGACCTCTCTTGCCGGCGCACTCTCGTCATTTGCCAGCCGTGCCACAAAGCCTTTTACCGGTTTGATGTCTTCGTAGAGCGCCATCGCCTGGGCGGCAGTCTCCTCAGCCGTTTTGCGCTCTCCGGGCTTGGCCAGCAGAATGTGTGTTTCGGTACGACCCAGCCATTCGACATCCTCGAACCGCGAGTCGTTCAGCGCGACCATCCAGTCATCGACGGCCTTGGCGGACGAAATTGCGTCGTCGATATCCGCTACAGGCGCATCGTCCGCGTCTCGTATCCCCAGCAGCTCCCGGACCAGCCGGCGCAGCGGGATCGAGGCGGAGTAAGCCGATTCCGCCGCCGACGGGAGGCGGTCGGCCTCATCGACGATGACTGCACGCAGCGGTCGGCCGAAAACCTTGTCATCCAGGGTGTCGTAGTCGTTGCGGGCGTGGATGCACAGTAGCGCATGGTTGATGACCACGACATCGGCATGTTTGGCGCGGGCCACATGCGCCAGATACTTTTCGGCCGCCGGGTTCGGCGGGGCTTCTGATTTCGGCGTCCATCGGCGTGCTTGTTTCACCTCCTCGCCGGTCAACCGGATCGCATCCTCGATGTGCTCGTGCCCGGCGAAAAACTCCGCTCCGAACTCCTCGTGCAGTTCGGCGAAAAGCAGTGTTTCGGAGTCCTCCGCCCAGGCCAGGATCGCGTTGATCATCGCAATGGCCGCCTGAATACCCTGGTCTTCGCCCTCACTGCCGAGGCGTTCGTTTAGGCTCGCCATTAACTTTTCGGCTCGTCGCGCCGAGACGAAGTTGCGCGCTCCGTAGCGAGGCGCCAGCGTTAGGCGCTTGCCAGTCAACTCCTCGATCACGTCGAGCGCGATCTGGCTGTCCGACAGCTTGTCGCCATGCCCCGTGAGGATCTGCCGCTGGAGTTCGTTGGTGAACGTAGAGATTCCAAGCCGGTCACCGGTTAGCGCGGCGAACCCGAAACCCGGAATTAAGTAACCGATGGTTTTGCCGATCCCGGTTGCGCCAGCCAGCAAGCCAAGGCGGGCATGGTCATCCGAGGCGTGGCCGGCTTCCAAGGTCTGTACCACTGACATGGCGTATCGCCGTTGGAGACCGGTCGGGATGATGCCGCGCCGAGAGAGTGGGCCGTCCGCCGCGAACGCGGCCTCGACTAATTTGCGTAGTTCTTCCATTTTGTGCTCCGTTGCAGATAAATGTGTTCCAGCCTTCACCGACTAAGATGAGCCCGTTGCCGAAGGATTTTTCGTGGCCGATGCCTTGAGTCAGCGTGGCGCGAAATCCGTCACTATCCAGCACCTCCAGGACTCCCCGGCAATCGCAAACCGAGATGGGGAATTTGGCGCCCTTGCGCGCCACCTTGCGGTACTGGTGTTCGATCTCCAGAGACCTGAACCGATAGCCATAGCGCTCGGCGGTGTTGAGGAGCCAGTCTCGCGAATCCTCTTTGCAGGCCGGATATTTCCGAGCGGTATTCCGGAGGCTGACTCGCGCCCAAAACGGGGCCTCGCTGCCGGCCGGGAACGCTTCAAGCGGCCGTCGCCCCATCACTTGCAGGTTTCGGCACGCCGCGAAATCGGGGGTCTGGGTCGTCGAAAGCAAGAAGTGTCCATTGCCCATGTCGGCGAACAGGAACGGTTGGCGTGCGCCGCGAGGGGCATCGAATGCCCTCCAAAACCGTCTGTGCGCCTCGTAGGGAGGCAAGGCGTCGGTCTGGACGGCATATACCGCCTGCGCTATCACGCGACCCGTGCGCCCGGCTCAGGGCGTGCGATACGCCGCTCCAGCGGCTCGGGCTGGGCGCACTCCACCTCCTCGCCCGTCCAGTACGGAGGGGTAAACCGTCCCGCCGCGAACGAAACGTTCGGCTTGGCGCCCGCAAGCGTTTGCCAGACCGCCCGTGGAATGGGTCGGGCCGGGTACCCACCAACGGTCACCAGAGAGCGATCCACCGGAAGCTCGGAGACGCTCATGTGGGCAATCTCGCCGTAACCACTGCCGGCACGTTTGCCCACGCCGGGCAGCATCCCCATGAGGTCCATGACCGCCGAGGGATCGCCGCAACCGAACCAAATCAGTCGCCGGCAGCCCGTCACGAAGTAGTCGTTCATGACGTTCCTCATCGGACCACTACCGGCCGAAAGCTTCTTGACTTTGCCGCCGCGCCCAAATTTCACCCCGTCCGCGATGAAATCGTGGCCGTACTGGTGCATCCGCCAGCCGCCCGTGATGGTTACGCCCCGGAGCGCAAAGAACCCCTCCGTAAAGGCCGCTGATCCGTGCCAGACCCCTGCCGTGTTCGCCAGAGGGATCTCCCTGTGCGCTTTTTCCAGGTCGCCGTCCATCCGAAACAGTGCGCCGGCAAGCAGTGAGTCCAGTGTCGTCGGACCGTTTAGGATGGCTGGCGCCGCCAGGTGTACTTCAAGCCGAAATGGCCTTTCGTTCATGGTTTCTCCGGATGTTTGACCTAAAACTTGTACGGCAGTATATTGCCACTACCGATAGCGCGCAACGCCCTCTCTTTCTCTCGGCATTTGCCCCGCCCCAATGCGCGAGCGGGGATGAAAACAGAGATAGAGACGGCAGACCCCTCCTCTCCGGAGGAGGGGATGTTTCTTCGGATCTGGAGAGTGCATGAGCAACCAAAACGTAGCGGCGCTTGAGCGGATCGAGCGCGTCTTGAGCCTGACTGGGACAACATCTGGCGGTGTCTGCGGTGCCTGCGGTCGCGAAGTACCGGCACTGGCGGAGACCGGGTTGTGCCCAGCCTGCCACTTTGTCTCGCGCTCCTACCCGTTTGACTCAGAGAAAAGTGGCGCAACCACCATGCGGCTCTCGATCAGTTCAGGGATGCTGGTTTTCGAAAACCGCGCTCTGGTTCTGGCGGCCGGCTTTACGCTGCCGTTGCCGCCCTCGCCCACAGTGGAGGTTGTCAGTACACGCGGTGTCATGCGGACAGAAGACCTGCTGACCCGCGCCGTCCTGAGTGAGGAGCCGGTGGTCCTGGTGGCTTTTGCCCAGCAGCCATACCTCACGCACACCTATCTCCTGCCCGAAGCCGGCGCGCTGCATCTGTCGGGGGACACCATCAACCATCCGGGGGCAAAGATATTTACGGGCACCAAAGAGGTCCATCCCGGCACCTATTTCTTGGCGCAGCCGAGGGCTATTGCGCCCGCGCTCGTGGCGTTGCCCGACGAGGCGCTGGCCGAGCTATGCATGGTGAGCGCCACTTGGAGTCAAAGCCTCAACCCACACGATGCGCTGCCGGCGGTGCAACAGTGGTGTGACATGTGGCCAAGGCATCGCTCAGCAATCACCTCCGTCCTCTCGCTATCGCGGGACGAGCGGTCGATGCTCGGCGTACTCGTTTCATCGAACAAGGAGGCCGTTTCCCGGCCTTCGATTAACAACAACCTGGAGAAAGTCTATGCGAACTGATTTTCGTGGCGAACTGACAACAGAATCCCCGTTTGTTACTTCGCGCCCGAAGCATCCGCTCGATAAAAAAAACGGCCTCAAGCATCTCCCGCGCCTGCCGGTATTCGAGGGCGAGTCCATCGTCGAGAAGGTGTTTGTGCCCGGTTCCGGCATCAAGGGCAAACTGCGGCGGGTGGCGGAAGAAATGCTGCGTGAGGTGTTTGTCACCGCTACCGGCGATGACCGTCCGTTCGATCTGGATACCCGTTACCTGCTCCGCATCGGCGGGACGAAGGGCCAGGAAAAAGATAGCCCGGTGGATATGATCGAAGTGTCGAACCTCCGCGCCAAGAATCCTCTGCTGTCGGTGTTCGGCGCCATGGGGTTGCACATGCCGGGCAAACTCGCGGTTGGTCATGCCATGGCTGGCGTGTCACTCGATGACATCGGGGTGACGGCGGGTGCGCGGCACGATGACTTCACGCGGGATGTCTCCCTCCTCGGCACGTTGCCGCCGGCCGAGATCCAAAAATGGAAAGCCATCAAGATTGCGACAGCCGAGCGCTCGGAGGCAAAACGAATGCTCCGCGACCTGAAAAAGAAGGTCGTGACCGTTTCGGACCCCGAGGAGAAGGCGGCGCTGAATGAGGAGATCAGGATCATCGACGACAACATCAAGGGCGTCTCGATCCAGCAACCGCTGGACGGCTACGAGTCCATCCCACAGGGGGTGGTAATGCCGCACCGCATGATGCTCCTCAACGCAACCCCTGCCGAACACGGGTTCTTTGTGGCGGTTCTGGAGCGGTTCGCCGGCCTACCGATGCTCGGGGCCAAGTTCGCCCACGGGTGCGGTCTGTTCACCTTCCACTGGAAGGTCATGGTGGACCGCAAGGAGGTGGCGACCATCGACATCGACCTCGATCACGGTTTCCGGCTTACGGACCCTGATGGGGTGGTGGCCGGCTGGTTGGCCGCATGGAACGACCTGGCGGCCCGTGCCACCGAGGCGCTGATCGCCAGTCCACCGCAGAAAAAGGCGGGTTGATCGGCCCAGGCGGGCGTGGTCGCAACGGTTTTCGAACGCCAAAGCCGTGAAAGTTTCCCGCAAATCATGCCGTTGCAGTAGGTCTGATGTAGACCCCTCTCATCCGAGAGGGGATGAAAACATGGCATTGACCGTGGTCTGGGGTGTGATCGATGTAGACCCCTCTCATCCGAGAGGGGATGAAAACAGCGGGGGGCGCGTGTCCTCGTGTCTTTGATGTAGACCCCTCTCATCCGAGAGGGGATGAAAACGACAATGCGGGCCGACATCTGTTGGCGGCAGATGTAGACCCCTCTCATCCGAGAGGGGATGAAAACGGGCGGCGTAGATGCTTTCCCATGTAACCGATGTAGACCCCTCTCATCCAAGAGGGGATGAAAACTTGATGCGCTCCCGGTCCGGCTGCCACGAGGATGTAGACCCCTCCCGTATGGGAGGGGATGAAAACAGCATGAGTTCAACGGCGTGCCCGCATTCGGATGTAGACCCCTCTCACCGAGGGGGGATGAAAACTAATCCCTTCTTCATCAGGTTAGGTGTTCGGATGTCGACCCCTCCCGTGTGGGATGAAAACTAGATGGTGCGGATGATGCCCGGCTTGGTGGATGTAGCCCCCTCCCGTATGGGAGGGGATGAAAACATAGGTTGGAGAGCCGCCGGCTTCCGGTTCGACACAAACCCCTCTCCTTCCGAGAGGGGCTATCTCTTTCACCATTCCCAGTATGTGCCTTTGAACCCGGCGATGATGCCGTGCCAAAGGGCTCGACGTGAAGCAGTACCTCCGCAAATCTGTGGTTGCGATACTTGTTATCCACAGCAGCACCGCTTGCGCTCTCCCAGCAGAAAGTGAGATCCAGCAAGGAAACATCATCGCCACGGCCTTGACAGCCGTTGTAACGGCGGCCATTCAAGACAAAATCCATACCCCAGCCGACCTATTCAAGGCCCTCTTCTGGGGAGCTGCCGCAGGACACGGGTTTTACCACGCGAAGCGAACAATCGGTAACGGACACATCGAGCAGGGTCTGGCGCTTTCCTATTTGAGTTCCTCAGTGGCCGAGAACGCCTCACTTGGGGAGCATCCCTTTGCCTATCTACGGTATGGGGTCGGTCCCTTCGAGGTGCGTGCTCGAACCCTCCTGGCCAAGAACCGTGCTGCGCCCTTCTCTTTAGATGTCGATCTCTTCTCAGTTGTCACCGCATTGGGTGTCTGGTTAGATACCGGCAGCCTCAGTGTTCGGCGCGGCATGTTGTACGGGACGACGGATTCCATGAGCAACGTAAGTGACGACACTGCCGGGTACGCCAGCGGGCGAACCGTCGCGTTCAGATCAGTTACCGACGGGCAGGCCGTGGCGCATGAGGCCATACATGTGGCTCAGAATATACAGTTGTCCTCCTTCATGGCGAGGGAATGGCTTGCTGATGAAATATCGTTTCGGGTCGATTGAGGTTGGCCTGTTGAGTAGCCCACTCCCGGTTTTGGACGCGCTCTATTATCAATCCCTGCCCTATCCCGCGCACTGGAGCGAAGCGGAGGCATACGCCTTCACCGACGATGGCGCCACTTGGGAACATCTCCGGCACGAGGGCGGGTCGTAGCAGACCCTCTTCTTTCACTCCCTCCGGTATGTCTCCTCGAACCCCGACTTCTTGTCGGAAAACTGAGGAGAACCATCATGTCGAACGTCGTCTATCTCAAAGTTGGAGAGCATCGGGGCCGTCGCCGGATCTGGCTCCAGGGCCAGAAACTCGCCCGCAAGGGCTACGTGCCGGGGAAACGCTATCGGCTCTTTCTCGATGAACACCGGAAGGTCGTTCGTCTGGAGCGTAAACACGATGGGGAGCGGATCGTGTCCCGTAAGGGCTCGGCCGAAATCCCCGTGATCGATCTCAAGTGGGATGAGATGGAGAAGGTGTTTGCGGGGGTGGAACGAGTGCGGGTGGTGATCCGCAAGGATCGCATCACCGTCTCCATCCACCACGTCGATGCGGGCCAGAAAGAGCGGGTTTGCCGGTTCCGGGCCAAGCTCCGCTCGGGCCAGCCGCTTGACATCGGAAGTCTCGCCCATGGCGGCGGTGTGCTCGACCTGGCCATCCATAACGGGTTGGCGGGGGCGGGACTGTCATCCCGGCTCGCCTTTGCGGTGGAGATCGAGGACCAGTACCTCGAAGCCTCGCAGGAGAACAACCCGGTCTGGGATGCCGAGTCCATCGCCATCTGTGCGCCCATGGAAGAGGTCGAAGTGGGCAAGCTGCCGAAGGTGGACGGCCTGGTGGCGGGACTGCCCTGCACCGGAGCGTCCCTCTCGGGTCGGGCGAAGAACGGCCTGAAAGCGGCTGAGGAGCACGAGACGGCCGGCGCCCTGTTTCTCGCCTTCTTGGCGACGTTCCAGGCCGTGCAGCCCGCGTTCATCCTTCTGGAGAACGTTCCGCAGTATCAGAACACGGTCTCCATGACCGTGATCAGGAACGTGCTGGAAGGGCTCGGCTATGACCTGCATGAGCGAGTCATCGACGGCATGGGCGCTTTGGAGAACCGCCAGCGGTTCGTCATGGTGGCTCTGACCAAGGGGCTCGTGGACTTCGATATCGAGTCCATCGTGCCGGTACGGGCGAAGGAAGCGGCTCTGCGTGATGTGCTGGAGGAGGTGCCTCTCGACTCGCCCCGCTGGAAGTCTTTCGACTATCTGGCGGCCAAAGAAGAGCGGGACCGTGCCAACGGCAAGGGCTTCCGTCGGCAACTGCTGACGGGCGACGAGGATCAGTGTGGCACCATCGGGCGCGGCTATGCCAAATGCCGCTCCACCGAGCCTTTTCTGGTCCATCCGGAAGACCCGGCGCTGTCGCGTCTGCTGACCCCCGTGGAACATGCGCGGGTCAAGACGATTCCAGAGCGCCTGGTCGCCGGGCTGTCCGACACCATTGCCCATCAGATCCTCGGGCAGTCGGTGATCTTCACCGCGTTCGAAGCGGTGGGACAGCACCTTGGCAAGTCGCTCCGTGCTCTCGGGTCTACCCCGGTGGCACTGGCGGCGTAATTCCCCTGCCCCTCTTCGGAGGGGCTTTCTTTTTCCGGCCCTAGCGCCGAATCAACTCACTTCACTTCTCACGGTAGGTATTCCTGAACCCCAGCATGTCGCTGGAGAACTGGAGATCCGAAAAATGTATATCTGCGGCAGAAAGGTGTCGGTACCGACGCGGCCTGATTTGGTGCTCGATGAGTACGCGGAGGGTTGCTTCTACGCACTGAAGGACGGCCGGCGCATCGGTCATGTGGTGGGCGGGAATCGGCGGTACCTCGCAGAGATAGGGGACCGCACCCTCGGTCCTTACTCGTCCGCCCAGAAGGCCGCCATTGCCCTGGACGCGCAGTAACCTCAATGCCCGGCTCTCGCTTGAGACCGGGCAAACATAGAAAAGCCCCGGCGAACCGGGGCTTATGAAGGTCACTTCGGTGGAAGAATGCGAATGCTCTTCCTCGTCAGGCTGATGCGGAGCATCTTGGAGGTCTCCGTCAGACCGCTCTCGATGCCGGCGACAGGGAGGAACTCGACCCCATCGTCCCCGCCAAACGTAGCGGCCTTCTTCTCGTACCAGCCCTCATCCGTGTCTGGGTTGATGCCCTTGGCGTAGACCACCATCCGCTTCCCTTCCTTCCCGGTCTCGCCAATGGAACCGTCGGCCATCAGCGGAGGATTCCCGTTGGACATGAGGTAAACCCCCTGGTCCCCGGCCAGGAACAGGCCGGACTCGGCGACCTCTTGCCCCCAGGTTTTCGCGTGCTCCGGGGCGGCTTTGGTGTGCTCCACCAGCCGACGTACCACTTGAGCGTCAAATTCCAGAATTGCCATTGCCATCTCTCCTTTCGAGTCCGCCACCACGGCGGGGTTCGAAGGGACATACCCAGGGGGGGGTGCAAGTGGGTTTCACACCGCCCGGTAGGTGGATGTTGAACCCGGCGCGTTGCCGGTCCATCGAGGAGAACAGATATGCAAACTCGCACCTATCCCCGTTCATGCACGGCCGCGTTCTGTGGCAAAGGCACGGAGGAGTGTGGCGGTTGCCCCCATGAAGAGGCCCTAATCGCCTTCAAGGTGTGGAAAGCCGAGCACAACGCGGTCTTGGCTGAAGCCACCTCCAATCCCCTGCTCTATCGCGCCCAGAAGTGATTTGTTAGGCCCCGCCTCTTCGGTGACGGGTAGAAACAACCCCTCCGAAGAGGGGTCTTGAAGAGTTAGGCCGGTGTCCACAATCCGATGCGGTGGGCCATGATCGCTTCCCGCATGGTCACGAAGACCTCCTCGCTGATCCGGCTAGGCTCGCCGTTTTCATCCCTTGTTGCGATGAACCAGCAATTGGGGCCAGAGCCGGCGACAAAAGTAATGGGCGGCGGACTGCCGGCCTCAAGCGCCTCTATCGTCCAGCTCGGCGACACCTCGTCTGTCGAGCCAGACGGCGGCCAGATGGGTTCCATGCGTGGCATCTTTCGGGGTTCTCCTGGTGTTTCCAGCAGAATGCTGGGGTTCAGTCAGACATATCAAGGGCGGTGCAACCAGCTTTCACCGCCGAAGGTATGTCTCCTCGAACCCCCGGAGCTGTCCGGGCCAACGAGGAGAACCACAATGCACAAGGCGAAGGTGTTTGACCCCAGCTTTTTGAATGGCGGCAACGAAGTGTTTATCGAGACGGGGTTGTGGCGGTTCAACTACAACTACGCCAGCGGGATCGAGCTGGTCCGACTCGATAATGCCTTGAAGACGGGCGCGACCTGTGCGACCTACCGGATCACGGTCTGGCCCCACAGTCCGGCTGACCTCATCAACTTCTGGGAAGCCCATGGCGGAACACCGGAAGCGGTGGCGGCTTTCATCGACTCCGTTGTGGATGAGAGCAAGGACGTGCGGTCGGCCGCATTCGGCAACCTGACCGTCCACAAGGGTGAGCAGGCTGGCATTCGGACGTTCAGCCCGTTCGCCCTGTCGCGCCTCAAGCCTTTGGGGGAGATGCCGCCCAAATGGACGTTGCGCCATGCGATCCGCGCACTGGTCAACGGTCAGGCCGAAAACGTTCGGTGCAAGAGCTACTTCACCGACGACTATGCCGATGATGCGGCGCGAAACTTCCGTCAGGGTAGTCTCGACCCGGTGGCGCTTGCCCGCAAGGTGATCGAGCGTCCGGATGGCTGGTGGACAAGCATCGACAAGAGCAACGAGGTGTACCTGTGCTGTCATCATTTCGACAGTAACGGTTTCCGCCTCAACCTCACCGCCAAGGTCGCTGACAAAGCGGCTTAAACCTTCAACGCCCCGGCCAGGTTCGCCTGCCGGGGTTTTTGTCCCCGCAGTTGTAACTTGTTTGACTGTATGTTCCAATCAGAAGCCAGGAAAATAACCCTACGGAGAGTCAGTGAACATGAGCATCCCCCGCACCGTTGTATCGCGCTTCGCGTTGCTCGCAGTAGGTCTTGGTATCTTGTTCAGCAATGTCGCCTTTGCGGGGCAGCCCACCCCCATCTTCCCTCTGCGCGTCGACTACCCTGATACGCCAACCATTGAGACCGAATCGTTGCAGGCCAACATGAACGACTACCTGATTGTCGATGTGCGCTCGGCCTACGAATACGACACCTTGCATATCTACAACGCCGTCAACGTACCGCTCGCTGACCCGAGCTTCCGCCGGAGAGTCAAAGAGCTTTACGGCGCATCGCACAAACCGATTGTCACCTACTGCAATGGCGAAACCTGCCCGGTCAGTTACCAGGCGGCCCGGCTCATCAAGAGCGAGGGTATCCCCGTCCATGCCTACGATGCCGGGATCTGGCGCTGGACGCGAAACTACCCGGAAGACTCGGTTCTACTCGGGAAACGCGGCGCCGCGAAGTTGATTGCGCCTGAGCAGTTCAACGCCCGCCTGTTGTCCCCAGAGGAGTTTGCCCGGAAGGTCAACGAGGGGAATCCATTGGTACTGGACGTGCGGTCGTCCAGGCAAGCGGGGGCCGGCGTCCGTCTCTGGCCCTTTAAGCAGGTGAACGTTCCCCTGGGGGTTCAGGATCTCGGCCCTCACCTGCAACAAGCCGTTCGCGAGAAACGCCCGCTGCTCATCTACGACGCCAACGGGCGACAGGTTCGATGGGTCCAGTACGCCATCGAGCACGCGGGCGTGTCCGACTACTTCTTCCTCGATGGCGGCGCCGCTGCGTATGAGCGCGAGCAAATGGGGGATACCTGGAAGCCGATCTCCGACACCATCTATTCCAGCGCAAACCCCTAAATCCGCGTTCCGCATCCTCCTTCAAGGCCCGCTTGCGGGCCTTTTGCCGTGACCGACCATCCGCCTCGTTTCACTCGCTCCAGTATGCCTTCTCGAACCCCGGCGGTTTGCCGGCAAGCGGAGAGAAGTCATGTATTACGCAGCGCTGTTCGAGAACAACCGGCCGCATCCACGTTTCGGACTGGACGGTAACGGCCCGATCATCATGGAGACGGAGCTGTCGAAGGCCACTGAAACGGACGTGGCGAGATACTTGGCAACCTACAACGACTCGGAAGGACTTGGGCGCGGACAGGTGGTGAAGATCGAGCCGGTCGAAGCCATTGGTCCTACGGGGTTGTACGTCATCATGGACGACTACGGTCCCGAAGCCATCCTGTTCGAGACGTACTTGAAGGATACGACCCCCGTCCTGGCCCAGGCGCGTCTGGAGCGTCTCTCCAGACAGCGTAAATGCCGGGTCGGCCGCCTGCTGTTCTCGTAAATTCAGGGCCCCCTTTCTTGGGGGCCTTTCTCCCACCCACCAGGCGCCGCCCCTCTCGGTCCGACCCAAGATGTCAGGGAATGAAAAGCTGAGTCACCCTTCACTCCCCCCGGTAGGTTCTCCCGAACCCGGCAACCCTGCCGTCACCACCAGGAGAACCTCTATGCCTCGCGTCCTTATCGTCGGCGGAACACTGCCATCCTCTGTGCTTCGACAGATCGCCGTCTCGTTGGCGGTATCGGGGCACTTGCCCACCATCTGCGTTGCCGGGGGCGGTGATGTCGCAGAGCGTCCGAACCAACGGCTTCCCGCAGAACTGATTCCTGTGAGGGCCCTGCGACACCCTGATGATGTCGTGCTGCCGGCCCTGCACCCCAGACCCGAGCCTCACTACCGGGCGTTGGAACGCGGGAGACGCCGCTGGCGCCGATAAACCCTTCCAGCCCTCCCGTTGGGAGGGCTCCTTACTTCGGCCCGCCAGAGAGTCTCATGGCCACAAAAAAACCCGGCCCCATGAAGGCGACCGGGTAGTGAATCACTGCTGTAGGTTGCGCTTGATCTCGCCGAGGGAGGTCGGCTGCCAGTGCAGGTCAAGCTCGACGCCGGCTGCGACCAGTTCCCGAATGCTGATGTAGCCGAGTTCCGGCCCCGTCCCGAGGTCCACCAAACCAAACGCCTGAATGGTCCCATCACCCTCCATATCCTTTTCGGTGATGTACCAGTTGGCCCCGCCCCTAAAGTAGTGCAGGTGGGCAACGGCCTTGTCTCCCATGCCGTCTTGCCCGTAGGTGGTCGGTATTCCATGGATCACCTTCTCCAGCTCCAAGAGCTTGCTTTCGAAGAACTCGCTCTCTTCTCCGCGCATCCCTCGAAGGATGACGGCCATCTCCGAATTGGGCATGAAAGGTACGGCCAGGCTGGCAGCTCGTGCGATCTGTCGTGCGCTCACGTTCTGTTCTCCTCCTAGACCGGCGAATGTGCCGGGGTTCGAGGGGACATACCGGGTTTGGTGAAACGCTTCGCACAGAAAGCCTGTTGATCCTTTCACTCCGCTCGGTATGTACCCTCGAAGGCAGCACCTTGCTGTCCGTTGCGAGCGTCGCGCAAAGGGGACTGGACGATAGTGCAAAGCGGAAATGCCGCGCAGCAATACAGGAACCAAGAGCGTACGCTGGTAAACCCTTCAAAAACCCCTCCTTGTGAGGGGTTTTTCTTTGGGGGCAAGAAAAAGCCCGGCACTCGTGCGAGTCCGGGCGTTTGAAGTTACAGCAGTCTGCGCTCGGCCATGCTGACAATGGAATCATGCCCGACGACCATGTGGTCAAGAACTCGGATATCCACCATCCCCAGCGCCTCCTTTAGCCGTCGAGTCAGACGCTCGTCGGCTTCGCTGGGCTCGGGGACGCCCGATGGGTGGTTGTGCGCGAAGATGCACGCAACTGCCCGATGACGAAGGGCGGAGGTCACGACCTCCCGAGGATGGACAGAAGCTCCATCGACTGTCCCCCGGAACATCTCCTCAAAGGCGAGCACCCGATGCCTTGTGTCAAGCCACAGAACAGCAAACACCTCATGGTTGTAGCCTGCCAGCTTCAGTCGCAAGTAGGCCCTCGTCGCATCCGGGGATCGGATCGGCGCATCGGCCTCTTCGCCCCGCTTGAGCCGGCGTTCGAGGATGGCCAGTGCCTGGTTGATGATCGCCTGCTCGTTTGCCGGGCCGTAGCTGGTCGCATTCTCCTGCACCTGCCAAAGCGGCAGAGCTGCTGCTGATGAGTTCTTCATTGGGCTCTCCTCAAGTTCCGTCAACCGACGGGGTTCAAAAGGGCATACCCAGGCGGGTGAAACCCGCTTTCACTCGCATCGGTATGAAGGAGCGAACCCCAGCATTCGCTGGCTCCAAGGAGAACCCGATGGAACTGGAACGGCATTTTGTGTCCGACTACCAGGGCTGTTCCGATTACCGGCTGCCCGGCCTGCCAGGGCGCGTATCGCTCCACTACCTGAGCGCGCAACACTGCTATCCCCAAACGGAACCGCAGTTGGTGGGGACGGTGGTCAATGGTCCTAACCCGGTCCCCGAAGACCTGCTGCAAGCCTTTCGGGACCACATGAAGTCCTATGCGGAGCTGTTGCCTGAAGTGAAGGCTCGCTGGGTCTTTGGCCTGGTAACCGCCAAGTGGTACCCGGCGCTCGGCTGGGTCCGCTGTGAACCGGTGACCGCTTAGCCCTCTTCACGCCCCTTCTCGGAGGGGCTTTCTCTTTCACCCCTCCCGGTAGGTCTCCTCGAACCCCGGTCTTTTCCCGGCTTGTTGAGGAGAACTGCAATGCCCTACTTCTCCGTACTGGTAACTCGCGACGCCACTGAGAGCGCCGTCATCCCGGTTTCGACGGTCGACCCCTGCATAGCGAACGTGAATGCTATGGCGCTGGAACTGGCGGTCTTGCCTGAACACCAGCACCGCTTCACGGTTGACGAGGGTAATGACCACGAACCGTATCTTGGTGACGAACGTAACGCCGCAGACGAGATTGACGAGGAGCGATACTTGGCACTAATCGGCCAAGGTCCGTCATCACTCTCGAAGGAGGCATTGCTTCGTTTGCTAACGGCAATCGACGAAATGTTTACCGATGACGCGAACTGGTCGGTTGCCGATCTCGACGGTTACTGCGAGGTTGCCGAGGCCGTGGGACACACCCCCGAAGAAAAGGCTTTGACCTGTCGCGACAACGAACCAACGGACGACTAACCTTCCCCAGCCCCTCCTCGGAGGGGCTTTCTATTTCACCCCCTCGTTCCCCCTCGAATCCCCCGTGGTCATGAACCACCGCCGCTTTTCATGGCGGGGGTTGCATCGGGGGCGGTATGCCCCTAGTGAACCCCGGCAATTCGCCGGTCAGAGGAGAACTGTCATGACGCAGGTCACGCAAATCGACGCCATCACCGAAGGCGAGCTGTTCAGCCTCCTTCGGGATGGCTACCTCGTTGAGTTCGAGGACGGGAAGTGCCGCATTGGCACCGATGGGGTCTTCATTGCAGGGGACAATGCCTACGGGCTGTCCGCCTTCGCCGACACCCTCACCCCTGGCGGCTGCCATCGGGCGTTGGAATGGACTCGGCGCCAGGCAGCCAACCGCCACGCCGAACGTCGCCACGTCGTCAACCAACAGAGGTTGCAGCAGAGGCAAGAAACGGCCTTCGCACAGTGAACGGCCGCATTTCCAAGCCCCTCTTCGGAGGGGCTCTTTCATCCCCCCCGGTATGTCTCTGCGAACCCCGGCATTTTGCCGGCCAACCTTGGGAGACACTGCATGTCGACTACATCAAACCCTCGGGCGCCCCAGCCCGGCGAGGCACACCACCTGTTCTACGCCCATCTGCTGGAAGGCGGAAAGGTCTATCGGGACGATCCGCTCAACGGCGTGAAAGAGGTACTTTCCCTTGAGTCACTGGAGGGGAATGCGGCGAAGGTCATCTATTACGGTTATCGCAACCTCGAACTGATGCACACCTACCAGATCAGCTATGTCGGCAACGACGGGTTGGAGCGGGAGATGGAGTTCGAGGGCACGCAGTCGCAGTTGGAGGCGCACATTACCGCTCTGGAGGAGCATGGCTGTCACTCGTTCAGTGCCTATGCCCCGTCCGGGTCGTGCGTCTACGCCGACGGCGCGCCCACCGCAGGGTAGCGCTCCTGCCATTCAAGCCCCGGCTCGCCGGGGCTTTTCATTGCACTGCTCCCGGTATGTCTCTCCGAACCCCGGCATCGGGCCGGATTGGAGAAGACGATGAAGCTAAATCAAGTTGACGCGCTGGGCCTGTCGGCAGGGACTTTGGAGGCAATGGAGGTGGATGCGACCGCCCTGGTCGTTCAGGACGAATTCCGTCGCCGCTGCCCCCCCGGTGATCGCTCCAACTACTGCGAGAGGGCTATCTCACGGCTGGTTGGTTTGGAAATCCCGTGGTACACCGAGCACAACATCCAGCACGAGACCATCAAGCAGTTCGTGAACATCACCTGTCCCCGGTGTCTGATGGCCATGAAGGCTTCTGGAGGCGGCGGAAGCGGCAACACAGCGTACGTGCGTTACCGCTGCTCCTGCGGCAACCAAGCCACCTTGGCGGTACCTGCCGAAAGCGCCCTCGCCTTCGACCCCTCGGACTGCACATCGGATGTGAAAGCCGCTTGACCCTTTCCCCGCCCCTCTTCGGAGGGGCTCTTTCATCCTCTCGGTATGTCTCCTTGAACCCCAACATCCGTTGGAACAACGAGGAGACCCCATGAAAATGTTGCTGGCCGTAAACGGCGTGTCAGGTGCCGCCTTTGCCGTGCGGCACGTCCCGACCGGCGAGAGATATGGTCTCAACCTGTCTCTGGTCAACGAAGGTCCGGCGATGCAGGAATTCTACGACACCCGCTATCCGCACACCGAACTTGGTCAATTTGTGACTCGGTACCGGGTCGATACGCTGCGCGAGCATGAAGGCGGTTTGGACCTCGTCGGTGACGTTCGTGCGTGGAGGGTGACTGCCGAGGGAATGAAGGCGCTGCGCAAGGTCATTCAAACGCTTTGATAGCCATTCTGGCCCCGGTTCGCCGGGGCTTTCGTTTCACCCCCTCCGGTATGTCTCCTCGAACCCCAACGCCCGTTGGAACGCACAGGAGAACCCCTATGCCGTACGATATCGAACAGGAAAAGCGCAAGACAGTGCAGGAAGTCGCAGAGGCCATGCAGGCGCTGGTGAAGGCGACCAACCGCGCTGGACGCGATAAGGAGGTCGCCGAAGGACTGCTGAAGGGGCTCATCACCTCTCACCCCACCCTCCAGCAGAGCTTCATGCGGGCGCTCGTCCAGGCCCTGCCTGAGTACGCCAAACGCCCCGGTGACCTTCGGAACGAGGCGGCCCGGAACTGGGCTGGCCAGGCTGCGGAGCTGGAAGCGTGCTTTCCGTTCTACTGATTCACCCCGCCCCTCTTCGGAGGGGCATTTTTTTGGTTCTTCTGGTAAATATTGTTTGTTAGTATAGTTTCACCAAACATAATCAAGGGCTCGTCAATGTTCTTCAAAAACCTTCGCCTGTACCGCCTGGAAAAAACCTTTGCCCTCGACCCCGAACAGTTGCACGAGAAGCTGAAGGCCGATGCGTTCAAACCCTGCGGGAGTCTCGCCCTGTCCTCTATCGGGTGGACCCCGCCACTGGGCCGTTGGGGCTCTCAACTGACCCATGCCGCCGCTGACTCCATTCTGATCGCCGTCCGCAAGGAAGAGCGCCTGCTGCCCGCCGCCGTGGTCGCTGAGCGACTGGAGGAGAAGACTGCCGAGATCGAAGAGCGCCAAAACCGCAAGGTCGGCCGGAAAGAGCGTACGGCGCTCAAGGAGGAGATCATTCAAAGCCTGCTGCCCAGATCGTTCACCAAGTCCGGGTACACCTTCGCCTATATCATGCCGAAAGAGCGCTGGATTGTGGTCGACGCCACCAGCCCCGCCAAGGCCGAAGAGCTTCTCAGCCTTCTGCGCCGCTCCCTCGGCTCCCTGCCAGTCGTTCCGCTCCAGACCCAAGCCTCGGCTTCCGGGGCGATGACCGCCTGGATCTCCGGCCAGCCGGCGCCCGCCGGGGTCGAACTCGGCGATGAGTGCGAGCTGAAAGAGCCCGGTCAGGACGGAGGGCAGATCCGGGGCAAACGGGTGGACCTGCTTTCGGATGAGATCGGTCATCACCTGGAAACCGGCAAGCAGGTGGTCAAACTGGCACTGCGGTTTGATGAACGCCTGTCCTTCACTTTGGGCGATGACATCTCAATCAAGCGGTTGACCTTCGAGGACACGGTTCGGGAGGCGCTGCAAGATGCGGAGGGCGAGGACGAGACCACCCTTTTCGACGCTCAGTTTGCGTTGATGACCCTTGAGGTTGGCGGGCTCTTGCGCGTGTTGCCCAACTGGTTTGGCGGGGAAGCTAAGCCGGAGTAAACACTCCATCTTTACCAGCCCATCGGCGTTCACCCCTCCATTCTTGGAGGGGTTCCGAGGGGCTCTTGTTCTGCGCCCTGTTTCGCCTTTCACTCCCCCCTGTATGTAGTTCCGAACCGACCGATTAACGGTCACGCCATCCCGAGGGATTTCGGTCCCTCGGGGCCGGAGTTCCTCTCGTGGTGATAACGAGAGGAGAACTTCATGTTGAACTTTGACAAGTTTGGGGAGGGACTGAGGAATCTCGGTGTTGCCCTGGTTGCGGCAGCTTTCATCGCTGCCGTTCTGAACCCTGTGACCTCGGCTGTGACCCTGGTCGATCTGGCGTTCACCTTTATCATGGGTGTCGTCTTTTTGATCCTGGGTTCGCTGGACGTATAATTCACAAAGGAACTAGGGAGATTCAGAAATGGGCAACCTGACCATAGGCCCTATGGGCTATATGTCATTGATTCTTGGTGCGGTGATGATCAGTCTTTGGTTTGTTGCAAGGCATCAAGAGAAGCAACGCCGAAACCGACTTCACCACTAAGAGTCCCCAAACCCCGTTCATTCAAGGCCCCAGCACTGCTGGGGTTTTGCTTTTGTGCCCTCCACGTTTCACCCCCTCGGGTATGTCGTTCTGAACCCCAGCAAGTCGCTGGATTTGAAGGAGAGCTTGATATGACCCGTCGTGCGTTGGAGACCCTTGAGGAGGCCCTGGCGGCTGCATTTGACCACCTGCCACCCTTTGGCAAACCTATGGCCGAGATGAATGCCCGTGAGCTTATCGGGGCGCGAATCCGCCAGCAGTGGGTGCTCGGGATGCGGGTCCACTATCGGCAGTCCGTCGCGTCGGCTCCCGTTGTTTCGGATCGGGAGTATCTGACTGAAGATGCCTTCCGCAAGGACCATGAGACGTTGGTCCGGTCGGCAAAGGTCGAGAACATCGAGTTTTACGTTTACCGGCTGGCCAACGATCCGTCGCAGGTAATCCATCTGGAAGAGCTGTCGAGGATGCCTCTTGACTCCCAACTGCGAGAGTACACGGGGGACGGCTATACAACGGGCGCGTTCTACAACGAGGGAGATCCCAAGTCCTCCCTCCGCGCCGCAGGTATCATCGTCCACAGCAAAACCGGTCAGCGGTTCTTTGTGCCGGCGGCGCCAGCCCACCGCTTCGCCTGACCATTCTGCCCCTCTTCGGAGGGGCTTCCTTCTCATGGCCCTACTCTCTTAACCATAAACCCGGTAGGGGTTTCACTCTGCCCTGTATGTGCTCCCGAACACAGCACTTGCTGCCACACAGGAGCCAGAAATGTCCAGGTACGCCAGAATCCGGAACGTGACCTTCTTCGACGGCACAGTCACTGACAAGCCTCTGCGCCAATGGCTGGATGACCAGTTCGGAGAGGACCACGTCTTCGTGACCTACGGTTCCCGCGATGAAGCCACCGCCCCGGAAGATAGCCCTACCGTCAAACAGGTCGTTCTTGAGGACGGTCGTTTGCTGCGGGGAAACTGGGAAACCACCTGGGGCACAACCAACGGAGCGCATCATCTGGTGGTCGAGCGCCCCCCGGCGGCCTAATGGCTGCACGGGACGTTCCAATTTCCATGAGCCTCTCTTGCGAGAGGCTCTGGCCTTACTCTTCCCTCCTTTCACCCTCCTCGGTATGCCCTCCTGAACCCCGGCATTTGGCCGGCTGACAGGAGAACTCAGATGCCCAATTCCGCCCCCCAGATCGACGATGCGGCAAAAGCGCTTTCGGATCTGTGCGCCACCGCAGGCCCCTTGGCCATTGCCGAGGCCCTGACCAAGGCGGGGATCGACTCGTTCCTGCAAGGCCACAACGCGGTGGATGAGCTGATCACCCGTCTCGAAGCGGTCCTTCATCTCTTCGAATGGGAAGAGTCCGCCAGCCCTGAGGAGCGGGCTTACGACAACGCCCGCGCCAGTATCGACAAATGGCGCGGTGTCTTTCCGGCGCTGCCAGCGACGGCATAACCCTTCACCAGCCCCTCTTCGGAGGGGCTATCTCTTTCACCCCTCCCGGTAGGTCCCCTCGAACCCCGGCGCGTTGCCGGTCACCAAGGAGATCCACATGAAACCGTTCGCCCTTGTCGTGTCCATCGAAGCCAACTCGTTTGAGGAAGCGGAGGCCGTCCGCGAAGAGATCGCCGGAGCTGTCGGAGACGGCCGCGAGAGCGGACTGTTCGACGATACCTCTGTCACCCTTGGCGATCTGGAATCGGTCGATATCGAAACCGTTCTGGAGAACTACCGCAAGCTGCATGACGGTCTCTCCGACATGATCGAAGAGGGCCGCCTCACTGAGGCGGGCATTCCAGACGATTACCAATGGTTGGTCGAGAAATTGGCCGAACTGGCAGTTAAGGATGCCACCCGATCTTGAGCATTGGCTCGCACCGCCCACTTCACCAGCCCCTCTTCGGAGGGGCTATCTCTTTCACCCCTCCCTCCCCCTTTTTCACTGCCCTCGGTATGCCCTCTTGAACCCCGGCAGTCTGCCGGACCACGAGGAGAACCAAGATGAGCAAGGAAACCACCGAGCAGCGTGTGGACAAGCAGCAGCAAATCGTCGAGCGCATCGTTCAGGCACTCGAACAAGGGCAGGCCACCGGGAAGTGGACCGCTCCCTGGCGCAAGTTGGGCCTGGGCCGTCCGGTGAACGTACAGACGGGCGAGCAGTATCATGGCGGCAACGCCTTGGTGCTGTCCTTCTCCGACTACTCCAGCCCCTACTGGGGTACGTTCAACCAGTGGAAGGCCGTCGGCTCGTTCCCGCGCAAGGGGGAGAAAGCAGGCTCCTACATCTTCCGCCCGAACTACAAGAAGGTGGAAGTGCCGGTGCCGGACGACGCCACGGGGGAGAATATCGTGGTCAAAGACGGTCGCAAGGTGAAGAAGGTGCAGAAGCTGACCTACTGGTCAGCCTACGCGGTCTTCAACGCCGAGCAGGTCCATGGGGATTGGCAGGCGCCAACTGTGGAAGAGACCCGTCTTGTGACGCCCGATGAGCAGGTGGAGGCGTTCCTCGCCCGGACCGGGGCGCGGGTGGAGCATGGCGGGGACCGGGCCTTCTATCGCCCGTCAACCGACCACATCCAGATGCCCGAGCGGCATCAATTTGTGAGCGATGCGGCCTATTATGCCGTGCTGTTGCACGAACTGACCCACTGGACCGGCCCGGAGAACCGTTGTAACCGCCAGTTCGGCAAACGCTTCGGGGACGAAGCCTATGCCATGGAAGAGCTGGTGGCGGAGCTTGGTGCGGCCTTTCTCGGTTCGGACCTGGGGATCTACGCCCCGGAGTCCCGCCAGGACCACATCGAGTACCTCGGCAACTGGATCAGCCAACTGCGGGCCAATCCCTCCGTGCTCTGGACCGTGGCTGCCGCCTCGGAAAAGGCAGTGACCTTCCTGCACGACCTCCAGATGGAGGAGCGCATGAAAGACGCCGCCTGATCATTCCAGCCCCTCCTCGTGAGGGGCTTTCTATTCCGACCTATCTCAATCCGTGAGAGCCGCCGTCCTTGCCATTGAGGGCGGTGCACGGCTTCGGCTGGCCGGTCTCATCAAGGAGCGGCAACAGCACCTTCGAAAACGTGGCCGGTTTGTAGCCCGCCGACTTCGACACAAGAAGGTGTTTTTGGCCGCCGACACACCTCGAAGCAACGCTATCTGCTATCAGAGAGAGCATCTTCCCTTCCTCCCCCTGGTTGCAGGGGATGGGCCGACCCTTTTGGTCAAGAGCAAGAGCCGGCAGGGCACCACGTAGGTCCGGCACCACCACCTCCCACCCATCCAGGCAGAAGGGCGCCACGTCGAGCGGTGGGCTTTGCTCGGAATGGATCGCTGCCTTGACCTGATCACGCAACCCCAGCTCCTTTTCGGCCGCTCCTGCTTGTCTTGGCATGAGCGTGTTGGCCGCGACGTTTTCCAGCTCCACCCTGCTCATTGAGGCCGTAGGCATGGACTTCGCGGCTTGCACGTCATAGATGGCGTTCCCGACCAGAACCGTTCCGAACACCAGCGCCCCTGCGATCACAGCCATGGTAAACGTCTTGTTGAGCCTGTTAATAGACATCGCTGGCCTCTATTTGGGCGCGTGAGTAGTTGGGAAGATGCTCGCTTTGGCGCGCTCGTCAAAGGTGATCTTTTCGGGGTGTGGCAACAGTAGCGTCAGCACGAGCAGCGTCAGGCCGGTGACACCGAAGAGCACCGGGGGAATCCATCGCGTTTGCTTTTTCATGGCCTTATCCCCGATTGGTGCTGGTCGGCAGGTGGGGGCCGCAGTAGCCGATGGCCACCCGCCCCTTCTCTGCATCCCAGTGGAAGTGAACGCGGATGGTCTTCTCCAGACTGTTGACTACGCCGACCCCCAGGTGGGCGTACATCGCGACCTCCTTGTCCTCATAGCGGAAGGTCCGCAGCCGACGCAGTTCCGGGGAGTTCTGCACCAGGGTCGATTCACGGGCATGGTAGGCATTGCCAAAGCAGTGCCGGGCCTGGGCGTCGGGCTTGCCCGAGCGCAGCATGTCCACATATTCGCCCCCGAGCTTCACCAGAAGCTCCAGGAGCCGTTCCGAGTTCTGGAAGCTGGCCGATTCACGGGCGGAGGCGAAGGCGCTGTCTAGCACCACCAGGCGCTCCTCCCCGTGCAACTGGGCCACCAGGGTCAGCACCTCTTCCGGGGTTAGCCCTTTGCGCAGGATGGCCCGGACCGCCAGCTCGGCACCGTTCAGCCGTTCCAACGATACCCGTGCGCTGGAAAGCTGCTCCACCTGAGCGCGCAGTCGGTGACACTCCTCCTCTCGACGCTGGAGTTCCTCGCTGACGTGTTCCAGGTCGCTCAGCAGGCTTTCTGTCTCCGCCGTGACGGCAACGGTGGACGACTCTGGAGCCGTCGTCGGCGCTGTCTCGCTTTCCGGGACTGCCTCCGCTAGCGGGACGAACCTCGCAAACTTCGGCGGCTCGGGCAAACGGATGGTGAAGTGTTTGGTGACCGCGCCGCGTTCCAGCTCGATCTTCTTGGCCACCAAGGCAATCTCCGAGGCGTTCTTGACCGGGTCGGCCGCCAAGGCTTGCGTCCTCGCCACCGCCTCCGAAAGCGACCGCACCTTCTGTTGGGCCGCCATGAACTCCTCCCTGATCCGCTCCTCCAGTGGCCAGGTGGCCCGGTACAGCGTGATCACCTCGTCCAAGGAGGCGGCCCGCTCCTGAAGCTCTTCCCACCGGTCGAGCCCTGCCAGGGTGATGGAGTCAACACCCGCTGGCTTGAGCCGCTTGCCCAGTTCTTCTGCTCGTTGCCGCACGCCGCTGAACCAGCCAGCCAAGCGCTCCCCGTACTCTTGAGCCGCGCCTTCGGCATGTTCTTCGATCACGGCGGCGCACTCGCGAACCGCTGGAATGCTGCACAGCGCACCTTGCTCGCACTCCTCCAAATCCGCTTTGAGGCGGGCGATTGCCAGTTCAATCTGTCCCACCGGAGGGATATCGCCGTCACGCGGGATGAAGTTATCGGGAGGGGCCGTGTACTCACCGCCCGGCCACTTGAGGGGGGCATAACGCTCCACCAATGCCGGCTCTACGACCATGGCCTTGTCGAGCATCACCCGCGAGGTCAGCAGGTCGGCGAGCCCCAGCAGACCGATTTCGGTTCGAACCTGCTCCTCAGGGCTCAATTCCGCCCACCGTTCGACCGCATCGAACAGAGGAAAGGCCGCCATGACCCAGGAGCGCATCGTCGCAGGCATGTGCCTGACCGCCTCCTCCACCTGAAACCAGCAACTAAAACGCCGCCGCAGGGCCGAGCCGTTGTACTCGTCCTTGCCTGCATTAGGGACGGCATAGCGGAGCATGGCGAGCGACAGCGGCAGATGCGGACGCATCTTCGCCCCTTCAAACAGTTGCCCAATCCGGTTCCCGGCCATGCCAAAGAGTACCCACAACCGTTCGGCCGGGTTGGTCGAGCGCATTTTCTGGGTCTTGAGCGGCCTGATCCGACCGATGGTGTTTTCGTAGTCTTTGAACGTTGTGCCCAAGATTTGGCGAAGGGTCTTGAACGTCTCGGGGCAGGGCGTCGCAAGCGAGGCAGGCCAGCCATCCGGAATCCTCAGCCATTCGGAAATTTGATCATCAGTGACGCGCATAGCGCTTGTTCCAGCCATCTCGAAACCTCGTAAAACTTGTTTGTCGCTCTATTCTACACACAAGCACACCAAAGAACAGACTTGACAGCGCGTTCACTGCTCTGGGTATATCCAAGAGAACCCCGGCGCGGTGCCGGACGCATTGAGAGAGAGCTATGACGCAGAAGCAAATCGAATGGCTGGCCTCGCTCTCCGGCCTCTGCGGGTCGGGGCTGGTGGCTGCCAATCTCCCCATCTCCGGGTGGGGGTTCGTGGTGTTTCTGATCTCCAACGCCTTCTGGATCGCCTTTGCCGTCCGGGGAAAGCATTGGGGGTTGCTTACCATGCAAGCTGGTTTTACCGTCACAAGCACCCTGGGGGTGTTCCGGTGGCTACTGGTCTGATTCCATGCCCCTCATCAGGAGGGGCTTTTACGTTTTGGGGGACAGATGGGCGGTGGTGTGCGGATAACCGAAGAGCCGACTATCGACCTGTACGGGACGGTCTACCTTCTCAGGCTCCTCCCTCTGCATAGGGGATTGAAGGCGCGAAGCCATGAAGAACGTTTGGCGGCTGAGCGTCAGTGGCAGTTTCCCTTGGTGTCGGTGCGTTGGTACGGATGCGTCCGCCGCTTGCGGGTCGAACCCCAACCGATCAAAGGCGAAATGGAGAATTGCCTCTTGTCGTAAAACTTGTTTGCAGGTATGTTCACATACGTAAAATCAAGCTGAACCCACAAAGGAGTCATCACATGAACAAGGCCGACATGATCGCCCGGATTGCCGAGGAGAACCAAATCAGCAAGGCGGCTGCTAGTCGCGTTCTGGAGAACTTCTCCGCAATGTTGGCTGACGATCTCAAGGAGAACGGCGAAACCACGCTCCCCGGTATCGGGCGGTTTCTCATCACGGAGCGCTCGGCGCGCACCGGCCGCAACCCCCTGACCGGCGATCCGGTAGAGATCGCAGCGAGCAAAGGCGTGAAATTCCGGGCGGCCAAGGCCCTCAAGGATGCCCTGAACTGAACTCTCCCCGCAGGGGAGGTCCTATCCCTCCCCTGCCCCATCATCAAGCCGATAAGGACTGAATCGTGATCGACGTTAAAGCAGAACTCGATTCACTGACCGCCACCGGGATGCCCAGGAATATTGCCTGTGCTCACGTCCGCGAGTTGGTTGAACGCTCAAAAGCCGTCTCAGACAAGAATACGCGCCAGCAGGCGATACGGGACATCGCAATAGGTCGTCTGACCGGTGGTTCAGGTTTGCGCGTAGAGAAGTGAGGAAAACAGAAAAGGTGGTGTTTTTGGACCTGGAAGAGACGGTGATCGAATCGTTTGGCGAACCGTTTCTTATCCGGGTCCAGGCCGTGCGACGCTTTCTTGCGGCGGAGGCCCCTTCACGCATCGGCATCTTCTCAGCGGCCCTCGGCGCCGAGGACAAGCCCTATCTCTTTCGCACTATCCTCCCGACGCTAGAGCGGGGCTTGGGGATTGTCGTCGATGAGGCGTTGATCCCCACCGTTCCCGAGGTCTGCCGGGCCATCGAGCGTAAGCGGGGGCTGGGGCGCAACACGGTCAGCGAGCCGGATTTCTTTGACTTCTTCAATAAAGACCTCGGGTTCCTTACCTTCGTCCGCGACCACGCCGCGCTCAGTGGTTGCGAGTGCGTTTTGCTTGACGACCTCGTGGAAGACATCGAGATCACCCTGCCGGACCGGAAGGTGCGGTTGGTCAATGTCGCCAGCCTCTCGTGATGGGTGCCACAGGGCCGGAACAACCAACTGAATGACCAAGCAAGAAACGACCCTTCTATTGCGAGATTTGACCCCGCAAGAGCGTGAGACCCTTAGGGTCGGTGCGCCCTTGAGCACCCACTTCCCGATTGCGATGGCGGACGGATTCATCTATCGACAAATCGTCTGCATGTGCCGTGGATGCGGTAACCCGATCCCCGAGTCGCGTGTTGTTGCGCGGGTCACGTGGGAAGCGGGCCGCACGGCGGCGCTCGATGCCGTTGGGGTGTGCCCCCGGTGTCGGTTTGGAACCACGTTTGCGTGGCGGCTCCTTCCCGCCGGCCGCGTCGAAACGCTACGAGAAGGCCAATGGCAATCTACGACCGCATCCTCATCCCGCCCGAAGACCTGGCTGGTCCGACTAATCGAGAGGTTTTTCGGCCAATGGTAAAAGCTCTGGTGTGCTACGAAATCTCCCTCGATGACGGTACGACCGCCATCTCTCACGCCTACGTGGATCTGGAGGCGTTTGATAGCCCGTCCCTGCAAGCGTTGGGGGGTCGCCTGCTCTCCCGAATGATGGCCCGACTTAACCACCCCCAGTCGGTTTCGGGTGCGTGCGTTTTCCACTCTGTTACTCGCCTGGAGGGTTGATATGAAAGGGCTTCTCACGCGGTTGCGACAGACAATTATCCCGCCAACGTACAGCCCCGAGGTTCTGACCCAAAAGGGTGTGTTGCTGGGTCTGAGCCTCTACGAGGTGATCGACGCCCACGCTCACTGGTACCGGCATTTGCTCGAATGCGCTCAACGAGGCAGTCACCGGGAACTCTCCCCCGAAACTGCTCGGGCCGAGAACCACTGCCGGCTCGGTGCATGGATGGTGAGCGCCGCTGGCACCCGGTTTGCGGACTTGGCCGAGTTCGAATCGGTTCGGACGCAACACGGTCGATTCCACCAAATCGCGGGAGACATCGTGTTACACATCAGGGACGGTAATCAGGAGGAGGCGGAACGGCTTCTCAAAGACCTCAAGCGGCAATCAGGCGCGGTCCAGCTTGCGCTGATCGCCTTGTATGCCCGCGCAAAAGAAACTTCACAGTAAGGGGGCAAGATGGGTTTGCGTGCGTGGTTTGCCCGAGTTATCGACTCGGGAGATAAGACAGAAACGGCTGCCAGTCAGGCGGCTGAGATGAACCAGGCGGAACGGGACTTTCAGGGCCTGGAGATGCACGATGCCATTGACGCGCATCTGCGTTGGAACGACCGGCTTCGCGCCTACGTTTCTGGCCAAAGCGAAGAATCGCTCGACCCGGAGACGGTAAGTTGTGATGACAAGTGCGTCCTTGGTCACTGGATCTACGAGACGGCGAAGCCCCAGTACGATGGAATGGAAGAGTTCGAGACGCTGCGCTCGGACCACGCGGAGTTTCACCAGACCGCCGGGCAGATCGTGCGGCTGAAACAGCAGGGGAATACTGAGCAAGCCTCTGCGCTGTTCGATCCCCTGCGGCGGCAGTCAGGGTCCGTGCAGCTATCTCTGGTGGGCCTGTACCTGAAAGTGAAAGGCGCTCGCTAACGTGATGGGGCGGTGGCTGGCCATGGGCACGTCGGGGGTCGCCTTCGTAGCCTTTCCACTGACCATGGCGATCTTGAGTACCGCCCTCCTCTCACTGCTCGCCCCGAGGGCCATCGCAAACCGGGTTCGCCAAGGAAGGCTGGCCCACCCGGCGTGGGCGTTTGGTCTGGAGGTGTTTCGGCACTTGGCCTTCGGGACGCTCGCATGGACCTTGGCCGGATTTCTGCTTGGCCTCGGGGTGCTCACCCCGTCGGTTCCTTTGGTCGGCGCGGGAACCATGGCCCTGCTGACTGGCGTTGCATCCCGGCGACTCGACTCTTGTCTTGACGCCTTGGACGAACCCCGGCTCTGAGGGGCCGGGGCCTGGGGGGAACCTCAGTCCGCTACGGCATCCTTTACGGCCTTGGCCGGCTTAAAGGCCACCGTCTTCGATGCGGCGATCTCCATCACCTCGCCGGTCTTGGGATTGCGCCCGCTCCGGGCCGCCCGCTCCCGCACCTCGAACTTGCCAAAGCCCGGCAGGACCACTTCCTGACCGGCTGCGAGGGCCTCGGCGACGGCCTTCATGAAAATGTTGACCGCCCGGTCGGCGGCGGCTTTGCTCAGGTCCGCTCCCACGGAGACTGCATCAACTAACTCGGACTTGTTCATCAGTTTGTCTCCGAGAAACCCCGTCCTTCCGGGCGGGGAGGAAAGGAGACGGTTTTTGTGTCGGAAACCGCCAAAACCCGAGCCCGTAAGGGCCTGGTGACGCGGGGCTTTCGCCCCATCTCCCCTCGACCGTGTTATGCGTGGGTTTTCGTACCTTTTCGGGTCCATCCCTGGCGGCAGCACTGGCGTCGACCCCGTATGCCTGTTTAACCACCGACCGCAGAGCCTGGAACTGAGGAAGCATTCCAAGGGTGCCTATCACACCGACTTGCGCCGGATTCCACGCTAACGCTGCCCGTTTACGGGCGTGGTCTGGTCAACCGGGGCTTGCTTTCACAAGCCCCCGCCTAAAGGCGGGGGTGGTTGACCGTCTTCCTACAGTGATTCAACGGAAAACGGCATTTTACCCGGAAGTGGCGAATAGGCAACGAGCAGCAGGACGGAGGCACGGCCAGTTCGCTACCAAATCTTGCACTAAAACTTGTTTGTTGCTATGTTTATTGAAAGAGCATCCATTCGACACTCGCTATTTGTAGGCGACTATGCAGATGATTAACGAAAAAACGTTCGATCTCGCCGAGGCAGCAGAATACCTCAAGGTGCATCCGGAGACGGTTCGGGAATTGGTGGTCGCGGGGGAGCTTCCGGCAGCCCAGGTCGGGAGGTCCTATGTAATGATGGGCTCGGACTTGACTGATTACCTGCGTAGACAGGTTCGAGCGCAAACGCAGGCTCGCCAAGCCAAAGCCGAGGGGGTGAAGCTGATGGAGGAGGCGGCGCAGCGCCCCACCCGAGCACGGCGCCGCCGTAACCGCCCCATCCCTACCGTGTCAGAACCGCCTTCCCCGGTAGGTTGAGCCCGTTACCACAACTCGTCTGCGAGGTCCGAGCCACGCAGATTGGTGTACCGCATTAGCATTGTATGGGTCTTATGCCCGGTGATCTTCTGAATCTTTTCGGCTTTCATCGTGGTCCGCTCGAAGAAACGGCTCGTGGCCTCGTGCCGCAAGTCGTGAAAATGAAGGCCGGGTGCCTTTGCCGCCTCGAACACTCGTCTATACTGGCGGGAAAGTTTCGAGGTAACTCGCCTAAGCGCCTCAGGCGACAGATCGCCGTCCCACCAAGGGAAGAGTCGGTCAGTGGGACTCTTAACCGTGAAGCCTTCCATTCCCCTTTCCCCGTTTTTCACCTGTTCCATGTATTTTTCAAATGCTGCGACAGCAACGGTGGTCATGGGGACTTGACGCTTGTCTCCGTTCTTCGTTTTCCCAAGATAAATGGTCCTGCGCTTTACATCCACCTGATACAGATCGAGCGTATACATTTCCCGCATCCGCATGGCTGATTCCAGCGCCAGGTCAAACAAAAACTCCAAAGCGCCTTGGTAGTGAAGTTCAAGGGGGCGCTGCCTTTCCTCAGGCTTTTCCCCGGCCAGGATGTTGCGAATGCGGGGCTCCTCACCATCTTCAAGCCGTCGGTCCCGTTCAACATCCTC
This sequence comes from Gammaproteobacteria bacterium, assembly GCA_041690535.1. GTDB lineage: Bacteria > Pseudomonadota > Gammaproteobacteria > Thiohalomonadales > Thiohalomonadaceae > JAWLHA01. The sequence goes on from JAWLHA010000007.1 coordinate 56,690, forward strand.
GCGCCCTTCGTGTCCATTTTCTTTGGCTTTTCTCCGGTCGTGCTCGTTGTATGTCGAGTACCCCCTGCCGAGTTCCCGCAGCGGATTGGCCGGGAGTACCTGCCGGTGCTGCTTGCGCGCCCAGTCGAGGCATCGCGCAAGGGCGCCGACGTAGTGGCGAATGGTCGATGGTGAAAGCCCTTTCTCGTGCTTCATCGAAGCCACCCACGTCTCGGCCCATTGGCTGTCGCACTTCGCAAGCGGGTGTGTCCTGAACTCTCCAAGCAGGTTGCGGAGTTGATGCTGGTCACCTTCCGAGATCGATTTCGCAACCATGTACGAACTGATTATCTCACCCAGCATCACCTCCCTGCGGGCTTTATCCCCGAACCACTCTGGCGGGACCTTCCCCTGGGCGAGCCACGCATCGGATGTGGCCTTGTACGCCTCAGCCAGTTCCAGTGATGGGAATGAGAACGTCAACTCTCTTTTCCCAAACGTCTCCGCCACCAATGACTCACGAAAGATGACCTGATAGCTGTTGCCGCGAGGGTTTCGAATGAACGACATGAACGGGTCTCCGAGCTGGGGGTAAAACTCACGTTGACGGCCATCCTATCCGAAGCCGGGTGGCACTGCCACCCTGAGGGGTTAATTTTGGCGGGTTTTGGCGGGGTTTGGCGGGCCTTTTTGGTCCGGAAACAAAAAAGCCGCCCGAAGGCGGCTCTGTAAGTCTTTGTTTTACTTGGATATCGAGAAATTCTTGGAGGCTGGGCCCGGAATCGAACCGAGGTACACGGCTTTGCAGGCCGCTGCATAACCACTCTGCCACCCAGCCGGAATTCGGTAGCAAGTCTTGCAAAAAAAACCTCGATATCGACGACCGAGGCCTTTGTTTTGGAGCGGGAAACGAGACTCGAACTCGCGACCCCAACCTTGGCAAGGTTGTGCTCTACCAACTGAGCTATTCCCGCCTCGAAAGCCGACTATTCTAGCTTGGACTGTTCGGATGTCAACAGATTTTTTTGGTCCAACCCACCATCCGAAACCTCCTGCCTGGAGAGAACCGGCCAAGCGGCTTTAAGATATAGAATCATGGACCAGAGTGTCAACGCGGCCGAAACATAGAGCAAAGCCAGTCCGATATCGACGGTGGAAAGGCTACCGATCGGTTCACGATAGAGCAGCAAAAGCAGAGCGGCCATTTGGGCTGTGGTCTTGATCTTCCCCACCATGCTCACGGCAACAGCGGCACTCGCCCCCACTTCCGCCATCCACTCACGGAGTGCCGAAATGGTGATCTCCCGCCCGACGATGACTGCCGCGGGCAAGGCGAGCCAGACCCCGGGTAGAGCGCTCGGGTTGTTATCTACAATGAGCACCAAGGCGGTCGCGACCATGAGTTTGTCGGCAACGGGATCGAGAAAGGCTCCGAACGCCGACGTGTCACCCAGGCGGCGCGCCAGATAGCCATCCAACCAATCGGTCGCCGCGGCCACGCCGAAGACCAGTGTCGTGGCAAGGTGGGACCAGGGAAGCGGCAAATAGAACAGAACCACGAACACCGGGATCAAGACGATACGGAAAATCGTAAGGATATTGGGGATGTTCAACTTCATCCGTCATCCTTCATCCACATGGAAGGCATCATAGATACGCTGGGCTAACTCTCTGCTGATCCCCTGCACCATGGCAAGGTCTTCTACTCCTGCGCGAGCCACTTCCTGCAGCCCGCCAAACTGGCGCAACAGCTGCTGGCGTCGCTTCGGTCCAAGCCCCGGGATCCCCTCCAGAGGCGAATGTTTCCGCGCCTTGGCTCTGCGCTGGCGGTGGCCCGTGATAGCAAAACGGTGGGCTTCATCGCGCACCTGCTGTATCAGGTGCAATGCGGGCGAGTCAGGGGGCAGTATAATGGCGGGTCCCCCCCCCGGCAAGACAAGCTGCTCGAGCCCGGGCTTACGGGTGGGCCCCTTGGCGACACCGATGATGCAGACCCCTGAGACTTGCAGCTCGTCAAACACCTGCTGAGCCTGTGCGAGCTGGCCACTGCCGCCGTCAATGATCAGCAGGTCCGGGTACTTACCCTCTCCCTCTTTCAGGCGACGAAAGCGCCGATGCAGTGCCTGTTGCATGGCGGCATAGTCGTCACCCGGCGTGATCCCTTCGATGTTGAAACGGCGATAGTCCGACTTCACCGCGCCGCCTTCGTCGAATACCACGCAGGAGGCGACTGTCGCCTCACCCATGGTGTGACTGATATCAAAGCACTCGATGCGCTGCGGCAGGGCATCGAGGTCCAGCGCCTCCTGCAAGGCTTCGAAACGGCTCGCCATGCTCGCCTTGCTTGCCAGGTGGGTGGTCAGAGCGAGCTCTGCATTGGTCTCGGCCAACTGGAGCCAACGCGCCCGTTCGCCCCGCAGCCTGGAGCTGATGGTCACTTTACGCCCGGCCTGTTCGGAGAGAACCTCTTCGATGAGGCCGCAATCCTCGGGTTCCACGTTCACGAGGATCTCCGGTGGAAGCACGCGATCGCCCTCCCCCTGCACCACCCGCAGGTAGTACTGGCTGAGGAAGGCCGAGAGGATCTCCGAAACGTCGGATGCGGCACTGCTGCGTGGAAAGAAGACCTTATTGCCGAGGTTACGCCCGCCACGAATGAAAAAGACCTGGACGCAACCCGTACCGTGGCGCTCTACCGTTGCTACCACGTCGAGGTCGCCGGACTCGCCGCTGACATACTGGCGTTCCTGCACGCGCCGAAGGCTGGCGATCTGGTCCCGATACCGGGCCGCCTCCTCGAACTCAAGGTGCTGCGCGGCAGCTTCCATGCGCTTCACGAGCGCCTCAGTCACCTCGGAGCTGCGCCCCTCGAGAAACATGATCGCATGCTCGACATCCTCCCGGTATTGTGTCGGCGTGACCAGCCCCACGCAGGGGCCGGAACAGCGCCGGATCTGGTACTGGAGGCAGGCGCGGGTACGGTTCCGGTAGACAGTGTCTTCGCACTGGCGCACGGGAAAGAGTTTCTGCAGCAGGCTGAGACTCCCCCGAACAGCCGACGCGCTGGGATAAGGGCCGAAGTAACGCCCCGGTTTGTTGCGCTTGCCCCGATGAAAGCCGAGGCGAGGAAATTCGTCTGCCGAGAGATAGATGTATGGATAGCTCTTGTCGTCCCGCAGAAGGATGTTGTAGCGGGGCCGGTGCGCTTTGATCAGGTTGTTCTCTAGGAGAAGCGCCTCCTTCTCGGTGTGGGTGACAGCCACCTCGATGCGACGCACCTGGGCCACCATCGCGCGGGTTTTCGGGCTATTGTCCTGACGCTGGAAGTAGCTGGAAACCCGCCGCTTGAGATTGCGCGCCTTTCCCACATAGATGATCTGCCCGCCCCCATCGACCATGCGGTAGACCCCCGGCCGCGTGGTCAGGGCCTTCAGAAACTCTCTAATGTCGAAGTCGGTCACGGTCTCCTCATTGAACGCTCAAATTCTGCGGCGGTCACAAACCTTTTGAAAGGTGCCCTGGACTGTCGGTTCAGTGGGGCCGGCATGCGAGCAGCCCACGTCCGTTTCGCGAACAGCGGGCGGGCGTACAGGGATATAGTAGATATCTGGTTGGTTACCACGCCCCCAATGCCCGGCTAAACGGCAGTGGAGGAGTAAGGTGGGGCAGGCTTACTTCACGCCGTCAAGCATACCGTGGCGCATCGCCAGGCGGGTCAGTTCCGCATCGTTGCGTACGCCCAGCTTGTCGAACAGGCGGTAGCGGTAGGTACTCACCGTTTTGGGGCTGAGGCAGAGTTTTTCGGAGATATCCTGAATCTTGTTGCCCTGAACCAGCATGAACATCACCTGGAGCTCCCGCTGCGACAGCCGCTCAAAGGCCGATGCCTCGTTGCCCGGAAGCAGTGACAGCGCCAGCTCCTGTGCGATCTCGGGGCTGATATAACGACGCCCCATGTGCACGTCCATGACCGCCTTCACCATTTCGTCCACACTCGCACCCTTGGAGAGATACCCCATGGCCCCGGCCTGAAGGAGGCGGCTCGGGAAGGGGTCGTCTGTGTGGACCGTGACAATGATTACGGGCAATCCGGGGTGGAGCTGTGCCAGTCTGCGCGTGGCCTCCAGCCCCCCGATCCCCGGCATGCTGACGTCCATGAGCACCACGTCGGGAGCCTGGGCGCGCACCTGTTCGATGGCGGCTTCGCCGCTATCGGCCTCGGCACACACCGTAATCCCGGGAACATCCTGCAGCAGTCGCTTGATCCCGGTCCGGACAAGCTCATGGTCGTCGACCAAAAGCACTTTGATCATAGCGCTCCCCCACGCCCTCTCTTGGACGCCAAACATACAGGAATTTGCGCCCAAGTTGTACCCGTCGTGCCTGTCTGATGCGAGAGGGTAATGCTACACACCCTGGGGGTTCGGATTTTCCACTATGGGGACCACGGGGTCCGGGAGCGGCCTCTTGGGTAGGGCAGGTTCCGTCCCCGCCGGGTTGGTGTAGCGGTCGTTCAGGATCTGAACAAACCGATCGGTGTCGGCGATGACGCGCCCCAGGCGTTTTTTCGCCCTCCGGCCCCAACCGGCCGGCTGCGTGCTGAACAGACTTCTCCAAGGCCGTGTGCTTTTCCGGAATGCATGGACCAGCCCCGCCCTCTCCTGTGGCGACTCCGCTTTCCCAGCGAGCCAGCGGATCACCCGGCGCGCCGCGAATCCACGCAACTGATAGTGCACATAGCCCCCTACCACCATCAGAAATGCAACCGCCGCGAGGGTCGCGTTCACATCCGCAGTCAGCGCTTCGAGCCGGGATAAAACGCCGCCCTCCCAGTATCCCGCGCTTCGGCTGGTGTAGATGCCTAGTCCCGCCACCATGCCGAGGACGATGCCGTCGAGCAGAAGTGTGCTTCGCCGCCAACGAGTGAGGCCCTCAGACAACAGGGGCACGAGACGTTCTTCGAAGCCGCGTGCCATCTTTTCGAGGGCGCCGACGATCCGGTAGGCCCGCTCGACTTTCACCTCGTTGATGCGGCCGTGAATCTCACCCAAGTCCTGGTCCCGCTTCTGCTCGAAACGCCGACGCAGGCTGTCGTCCTCTATGGGGACGGCCGCATCGGGGTTGTAAATGGTGTAAAACCGACCTGCAGTGAGCCCCTTCTGCGCCAAAGCCCTTTGCCAGGCGCCGAACACCTCTTCCGGGTTGTCCTCCCGTGCGGCGGTGTCGATCTGGTTCAGTATGTAGAGGAACTTGCTTGAGTCAGGACGTACAATCGCCTTTTCCACCAGGTGTTCCAGAGTGTCGTGCATCGCCCCCGGTTCGGGGTGGCGCGCATCGAAGAACACCAGCACGAGATCGGAAAGGTTGACGATATGCTCGGTAATTCGCAATGTGGAGGTGCGTTGTGCGTCCGCATCAAAACCGGGCGAATCGATGAGAATCTTCCCCGCAAGCTGCTCGCTCGGGCAGGTCTTGAGCTGCAGATAGGCGTCGATGCGTCGCCCCTCTCCCTGCGCGACCTTCTCGATCTCCTCGCTGATCTGATAGAACGGGAAGCGGGGATCTCCATCAAGCGCGAGCCCGGGAAGCACATGGGTGTCATCCTCCCGCGACTGGCAAATGACCGTGAACTTGTCGTCCACCGCCTGGTTGCCCGAGGTCTGAAGCGGATACTGCAGGTAGTGGTTGATAAAGGTCGACTTGCCCGAGGAGTATGTCCCGAGCACCGAGATGAGTGGCCACCAGGGAATCATGGTGGCATACGACTCCTCGGGAGTGAGTAGACCCAGTTTGCGGGCCACCCGATCAATCTCCCGGAAACCCTTGACCGCGGAAAGCAGAACCGGATTCTCATGTTGGAGATGGGACTCAAGGTTCTGCAGTCTCTTTTCGATGATGGAGGGGGCGGACTGGAACATATGCATAATCCTCATTGGCTCAGCGGCATGCCGGAGCCGTTTCCGGCCGGTGCGTTCGTTCTTCCGGAGGACCTCACCAGCTCCTCCACCAGCGCCAGAAGCTCAAAAGCGCTTTGCGCATCGCCCTCGGAATCGAACCCGAGCGCCGCCAGCAGGTAGCTGTAGGCGGCGCGTTCCACGTCCCCCGTATAGAGCTGGCTGTCAGCCTGGGCGAGCCAATACCGGGGCCCTTGAACGGCATCTTCACCATCCCCTACCCCGGTTCTCTCACCACCGTTGGCAGTGAGGGGTTCGGCGCCCATCTCCTCAACCTTTGGCACCCCATCCCCCAGGGCGATGTCGGCTCCGAGAGCCTCTGGGACCGTCCGCCACGAGCCGCTCCCGGGCCCGTCGGTGACGACCACATCTTCCGTGGCATCGGAACTCGGCTGGGGAGACATCTGCGTTGGCGCCGGTGAAGGGAGAGTCACAGGACCGGCTACAGGAGCAACGCCCTGTGCGGCAGTTGCGGCCGATACGGTCGGAAGGGAGGGCTGCGTTTCAACTGCCGGTGGATTCTCGGCTACATAGGTGCCCGCCAACTCAATCAAGGGCACCCTGTTGATGAACAGGGCAATGCCGATCAAGGCCAATAGAAACACGAAAGGGTGTAGCACCCATTGCAATATCCTCATGGGCACTCACTCCTAGGCCAGTTCCGGGTAGAGGGCCTTGCCGAAGGCGGCAAATTCACCGGCGGCCTTGCTGCGGGGCGAGAGTTCGAACACCCCCATGCCCTCGCTAAAGGACCGTCGGTAGGCGGTACGCTGACAGAGGCGTTCCCGCATGACCTCAACACCTGCGAGTTCTGAAAGCGCCTCTTCCGCTTCGTCCGACTCACGGATGGCTTGATGGGTATCGGCCCTGTTGACGAAAAGGCGAACCTCGGGGCCCGACCCTTCGGAGACCTTCACGATCATCTGCAGGAAGCGTTGCGTCGACCAAATGTCCGCCTGACTCGGTGGAACCGGAATCAGGACGCGATCGGCCAGGGCGATTGCATTGCACATCGCCACCATGTCGGCAGTGCCGACATCGATGACGTACTCTCCCCTTTTCTTGTCCACCGAAGCCAACAGCTCGGGACCACCAGCCTGGACCTTGAACTGTGGGCCATACCCCTCTTCCGTCCTTACCTCCGCAGTGTCCGCAAGGGTGCGCTGCGGATCGAGGTCGAGGACATTCAACGGCTGATCATGTCGCGCCAGCCAGACCGCCAAGTTGAAGGCCACAGTGCTTTTCCCGCAACCGCCCTTCAGATTGCCGACCACAGTAATCATACTTCCCCCTTTTATTGTTATTCACTGCAACAAACCTGAACGATTGGGTATCGCAGGTCTCAGTGCTTCGACCTTCCGGTAGCCCGAGGGGATCTGAAACAGCTCCTCCGGCTGCTTTCCCGCGCGAATGTCTCTCAGTTCTCTCACATAGGCACCCGGCAACTCCTGCCGGGTGGCCACATGCAACTCCGGGTCGTACCACTCATGGCCGCGAGCCAGGCGGCCCGCCGCTGTCCGGGAGCTCGACTCCCACTTCTCCAGTTGGCGACCGTCCCGCTGTTCGATTCCGATAAAGCGACGTTCGAACGTCAACTCTCCATCCACGGTCTGCCTTAGCACGAACCTGTGATCCTTGTCGACCCAGACTTGCATGGTTCGCGTTGCATCCCGCTGGTGCGTGACGTGCCACTTCTCTGCTTCCCTGCCGCCCACTCGCTCGGTGCCAACACGCCGGCACGATGCTGTGGCAACCGTACTGCACGGTGATACGGGAGTGACCGCCATTGCTGCGAGTTCCGGTGGCAATGACGGCAGATGGTGAATCTCATAGGTTTTCTCCTTGGGAGAAATCAGCCAGCTGATCCTCTCCTCAGGAACAATGATTTGCACCAGTTCGCGGCCATTCTTTTCAAACTCCGTACGCACACCAGTGGCCCCCACGTAGAGCCTGGCGGTGGCTTCCGGCTGCTGCGGTGCGGCCTGCACCATCTCCGCGGAAAACTCGGCAGCAAACCACCCTCCGTGTGAAACCGCACTGTGCAGGACCAGAAACAGGCCCCAAACCATGCGCACCTGGCTCACTCTGCCCTCCCCCTGCCGCGCCACTCCCTCGTTGGGACTTCGGCTTCACGCGAGTAAGCCGGAATCTGGCCGACCCCATGGGGTGCGAGGAGCAGACCCAGTGGGCTTGCCGGCAAGAAGGGGTATTCCGTCGAAGGCAGCGCCCCGGGCTCCCTCTCGGTCCGGCGTTTCCACTCCTTCGGTTGCCATTGGGATTCCACAGGAGGCGTCTGGCTGCACTGCGGCAGTCGCTCGGTATCGCGACCTTTACGGGCGCGACCGCTCTCAAATTGCATATCCCAGGGATTGTACCGGCCGAGGTAACCACTCCGTGGCTGCGGGGCCGATTGCTGGACCCCTGGCGGGCGATAGGCCCCCCAGGGGCGCTCGCTAACTTCGGTCGCCGACGCCGGTCCGAACATGCAGAGCGCGAAAAGAGATAAGCCCACCCGTCCGAGTCGCCTCGACACCACACAAAGAGTGAGGCTGGTAGCGGTTCGACCGCTACCAGCTCTACTTACCGCTCTTTTCAAGCGCATGGACATGACCGCAAAACGCTATTCACCTGAGTCATTCGAGAGGCTCGTCTTGAGGCGGATGCCCCGGCGCCCGCCCTTCTTCACAGGCTTGGCTTCCTCGCCCTCCCCCGCGTCAGTATCGGTGGTCACGACGGTTTTTTCGGGTAACGCCTTCCTTTTCGCCGCACTGGAGCCCGATTGCTTGGACTTGGGTCCCGAAGGTTTCCGCTTACCGGTAGTTGCCTTTTTTGGGAACCCTTTCTTCTCGGGCTTGTTGGGTGCATGCGCCTGTTTCCCCTCCCCAAGGGCCTCCTCCGCTTTCGCCTCTGCCCCGGCCCCGACTTGCAGCTCTTCCGCCGGTTGCGGGGAAGGGGACGCAGTGGCCACATGTGGGATGCCCGCAGGATCGGAGCCTATGGACTCGGTCGCCGGAGTGACTTCTGCGTCCTGAGAGGTTACCTGTGGTGCTGTCTCCTGTTCCTTGCCCAGGACCTGGTTCGAGACATCCGCCTGCGCAGGCGGCTGATCGCCTTGCTCCCCCTCATGTCCATCCAACCGAGAGGAGGTGCTCTCGATTGCAGCCGAATCGTCGGCCAAGGTCTCGCTCTCGGGGGCGGCCACACTCTCGGGCGCAGTCACCCCCTCGGGCACGGCCACACTCTCGGGCACGGCCACACTCTCGGGCGCGGCCACACTCTCGGGCGCGGCCACACTCTCGGGCGCGGCCACACTCTCGGGCGCGGCCACACTCTCGGGTGCGGCCACACTCTCGGGTGCGGCCACACTCTCGGGTGCGGCCACACTCTCGGGTGCGGCCACACTCTCGGGTGCGGCCACACTCTCGGGCGCGGCCACACTGTCGGGTACGGTCCCAAGCCCGGGCGAGGGGTCCTCCGCTTTTTTCGACGGTTTTGTTTCCTGCGCCTCCCCAAAGGCCTCGGGATTGGTACGCCCACCCACAGCCGGCTTCACCGAGCTTGACTCAGATTTGCCGGCAGGGGCCGCGGGGGCCTCCCGCGTTACAGGCCTCACCTCGCGGCCCACTGTCGACTCCGGCGCCACCGGCCCGCCCGCGGCGGCCACTGCAGGCGTCCAGCCGTTTCCGGCACTGCTGCGGCCGAGCCCAAGCACACTGAGGAGCTTGCGCCCAACCCCTCCCAGCACCATCCAGGCCAACCGGGTGAGACCGACAACGAGAATCGCGGCGAAAGAAACCAGCTTGCCCATGCGAGTCGCCCACCCGAAGCCTTTGTCAGCTTTCTCCTTCTGCTGGGTCTCGCAATTGGTCACCGATTGCACACAGGCCTCCCCCTCGGCGCCGGCCGGGCAAAAGACGGCACGGGCACTGATGCAGCCGAGCGGAATCACCATCAGCGTCAGCAGTGTCGAGACCATCACCCCAAACAGCAGCGAGATGGCCATCCCCTGGAAAATGGGGTCGAAGAGAATGACGCTGGAGCCCGCCACCAGAGCCAGGGCGGTGATCACGATCGGGCGCGTCCTGGTCTTGCAGGCGAGCACCACCGCATCGCGCACGTCCACCCCCTCACGCACCAGGTGCAGAGAGAAATCCACCAGCAAAATGGAATTGCGAACAATGATGCCCGCCAACGCGATGAAGCCAATCATGGATGTCGCTGTGAATTCCGCATTCAGCAGCCAATGGCCGGGAATAATACCGATCAGTGTCAGCGGGATTGGAGCCATGATCACTGCGGGCACGACGAAATTGCCGAACTCCCAGACCACCAGGATGTAGATGAGGATAAGTGCCACAGCGAAAGCTGCGCCCATGTCGCGGAACGTCTCATAGGTCACCGTCCACTCACCCGTCCACTCGAAAGCGGAACGGCTGTCGTCGGCAGGCGCGCCGATGTAGTGGGGCTCGAGGGCGACACCGTCGGGTGTGGTGTAGTTCTTTAACAACTCCTCCACCGCCCACATGCCATAGATGGGCGCGGCATAGCGGCCTGCGGCTTCACCCACCACGAATTCAACGGGCCGCAAATCCTTGTGGTAGATGACGGGATCCTGCGGCACGCGCGCAAACCGCCCCAGTTCCGCAAGGGGAATTGTGCCGCCATCGGCCGCCGGAATCGGCAACTGCGACAAACGGGCCACTTGGGCGCGGATCTCCAACGGAACCTGGATGACGATGTAGGTGGGATCGAGTGAAGCGCCCCGCTTGATGTCGCCCAGGCGATAGCCACCCATCGCCATCGAGAGATTTCTGTTGATGGTCTCCACCGAGATGCCGCGGCGTACTGCCTTTTCGGTGTCCACCTCGAATCGCCAGATGTCATACGGCTCCTGCATGTAGTTGTCTACGTCGACGACTCCCTCCGCTTGTTCGAACGCTTCGGTAACCTGTGCTGCCACCGCACGGCGAGTTGCTTCGTCGGGACCATGGATCTCCGCGACCATCGCCTGAAGTACCGGTGGGCCCGGCGGCATCTCGACGACGGTGATGCGCGCGCCGGCCTCCTTGGCCAGCGGCGTGAGCATCTCGCGAACGGCCACGGCAATCTCATGACTGCTGCGGTCGCGATCGCCTTTATCAAGCAACTGCACGTGAAGTTCTCCGCTCCACGGCTCGCTTCGCATGTAGTAGTGGCGGACCATGCCATTGAAGTCGAAAGGCGCAGCCGTCCCTGTGTAGGTCTGGATGGCCGTCACCTCGGGCACTGTCTGCACTACCTGTGCCATGCGCGCGGTCAGATTCTGTGTCGCAGGGAGGGCCGTTCCCTCCGGCATGTCCACCATCACGCTGAACTCGGGCTTATTGTCCAGCGGCAGCATTTTCACCGTTACCGCCTTGGTGTAAAACAGCGAACAGGAGAGGAAGAACGCCACCACGATGAGTCCCAAGGTGGTATACCCCACCATCTTGTTGCCGATGATGGGCAGCAGCAGTCTGCGGAAAAACCGCTCCAGACGTTCGTTGGCGTGATGCTCCCGCTCTTCCGCTTGCTTGAGGTAAGCCATGCTGGGCCGAATTCGCATGGCCAGCCAAGGCGTGAAGATGAATGCGGCAAACAGAGAGAAGATCATCGCCACCGAACCGAGGGCGGGAATCGGCTCCATGTAGGGGCCCATCATACCGCTCACAAATCCCATGGGGAGGAGCGCCGCAATGACTGTCAACGTGGCGAGAATGGTTGGGTTGCCCACCTCGCGCACCGCATCCACGGCGGTTTCGGTGCTCATCTCCCCCTTGTGAAGCCAGCGACGGTAGATGTTTTCGATGACCACGATCGCATCATCCACCAGGATACCGATGGAGAAGATGAGGGCGAACAGACTGACGCGGTCAATGGTATAACCGAGCACCCAAGCCGAGAAAACGGTGATGAGGATCACCACGGGGATGACGAACAGCACCACCAGCGCAGGACGCAGGCCTAGCGTCAGCCACACCAGCACAGCCACTGCCCCCGTTGCAATGAACAGCTTGAAGATGAGTTCGTTGACCTTGTCGTTTGCCGTATTGCCGTAGTTGCGCGTGACATCCACGTGGACATTGTCGGGAATCAACCGCCCCTTGAGACTCTCCACCTTATCGATAATGGCGTTGGCCACGCTGACCCCGTTGGCCCCCTCCTTCTTGGCAACCGCTACGGTCACGGCCGATACGGCCGTGGCCTTCTTTGCACTGGGATAGGCAGGACCGGTGTAGTAGTGAACGATTTGGCTGGTTTCCTCCGGACCTTCCATCACTTTGGCGATGTCGCGGACATACACGGGAACTCCGTTGTGGGTGGCGACCACCAGTCGGCCGATTTCCTCCGCGCTGCGCAGGAATGCGCCGGTGTTGATGGTGAAATACTGGTCCCCGCTCTCCACGGCACCCGCCTGGAGACGGCTATTGGCGCCACGGATGGTCTGCGCCACCTGATCCAGGCTTACACCGTGACCTGAAAGGCGCTCGGGCAAGACCTCAATGCGCACCTGTTCCGAACGCCCACCGACCACAAACCCCTGTCCCGTGTTGGAGATCTGCTTCAGTTGCTGAAGAAGATCGGTGGATAGCGTACGCAAGACGCCGTCATCGACGCTCTCGGACCAGAGGGTCAACGTGACCACCGGAACATCATCGATGCCTTTTGGCTTCACCAGCGGCCTCGACACACCAGGGGGCATTTTGTCGAGGTTGGACTGGATTTTGTCGTGGACCTTGACGATGGAGGGCCCCATCTTTTCGCCCACGTCGAACTGCACCGTGACCATTGCATTGCCATGGCGGGCGATGGAGTAGACGTGTTCGACCCCGGGGATCTCGCTCATGATCCGCTCCAGCGGATCGACGGCCAGGCTCGCCACTTCCGACGAGGAAGCCCCTGGATATTCCAGCAGGATGTCGACCATCGGCACCGAAATCTGCGGGTCTTCCTGCCGCGGGGTGAAGATCAACCCCACCACCCCCATGGCCAACATCGATATGAACAGTAGTGGTGAGAGCGGCGAATGGATGAAGGCCTTGGCCATACGGCCGGCCAGTCCCAAAGACTCGGGCTTAGCGGACGCTCCCCCATCCCCCATCATGCGTTCATCCTTCTCATTCATGGCGTTTTTCGTCGTCCCAATTCGTTTTGTTTTAATGTGATCGGGCTATCAGCGGGATTTCATTCCCGGCGGGGGGTTGAGCAGGACCCGTTCCCCCGGGCGCACTCCGGAGAGGACGGCAATCTTCTCGCCGGGAAGCGACTCTCCCAGGCGAACGGCGCGCAACTCTGACCGCCCATCCATGTTGAGAACGAACAACGCCGGCAGGCTTCCTCGCCTGACAACGCTTGCTTGTGGCACAGCAGGTACTTCTGCCAGCGGTGTGCCAGGATCCGTCACCATGACTTCGGCGTACATGCCCGGCGCAGCCGGTGCCTCCTCGAGCAGGGCATATTTCACCGTCACGGTGTGGCGACCCGGGTCGGCCATCGGGAAGATGCGGGAGACGGTCACCGGGGTGAGGTGATCCTGCACATCGAGGCGCGCCATCATCTGGGCCCCTTCACGGACACCTGGCATAAGGCGGGCGGGAACCTGTACCTGAATCTCGAGAAAACGGGTGTCGGCGAATTCAATCAGTGGCTGTCCCGGCTGAACGATATCGCCAACCTCCACCAGCTTTCTGGTGATCACCCCTTCGAACGGGGCATAGCCCTGGGTATCCTTGAGCTTTGCCTCCACCTCTTCCAGTTGTGATCGCGCCTGGGCATACGCGCTCTGCGCCTGCTCGATGCCGACACCTCGGTCGTACAGATCCGCCTGCCGCTCGACCCAATGGTTGCTCATCCCCATCATGTCACTGAAACCGCGGGTGAACATTTGGTCAAACATCATGGGCATGCCGAATCCGCCCGCCCGATTGGTGGAGTAAGGCGAGGCCAGTTCCCTGGTGTACTGCATACCCGCATTGCGCATCCGCGCCTCGGCGTTGGAGATCTCTGCCAATGCGGCGCGTCGTCTGGCAAGCAGCTCGTCGTCATTGAGCGCCACCAACAACGTATCGGCCGAGAAACTATCCCCTTCCATACCTGCGAGAAACTCAACCCTGCCTGGAAGTTGCGCTGCGATACTCACCTGCCTCGCAGGAACGACCGTCCCGCCGAGCACGATGTGGCTCTGCTGCCGTACCAATTCGACGACGGCAAAAGCTCCAACTCCTTCCGGTGGTGCACTGTGTGCTACGGCGGCGAAACCCAGCAAGCCGGCCAGTGCGAGCGTCAATCGTGATACCATGGGCTTGCGCTCCCCTGCGGTTTTTAGTTTTGAAAATCCGTATATGTTTCTGCTCTGCTAACAAAAAATAGTTGACGATGGGAATTTTGCAAATTTGACAAACATCGCCCACTGACATCCAAGCGCTTGTTTGGAAATGGATTCTTGCCTGCAAGCCCGATTCATTGAGGTCAGAAAATAAATTTTTCCAGGCCCCCGGCCCCGGTGACACCTTTCAGCCAGCCGTACAGGAGTGTGAACAATGGATCTCAGCTGGGAATTCGAGCAGGCGGATGAGCTCATCCATCTCAACCACGCGGCCGTCTCGCCCTGGCCCCGTCGCACCGCCGAGGCGGTCTGCCACTTCGCCGAGGAGAACCGCCGACAGGGTTCGCTGAACTACCCCCACTGGCTGGTGCTCGAGGATGAGCTTCGCAGGCGGCTGGCTCAGCTGGTCAACGCCCCCTCCCCCGACGACATCGCGCTGGTGAAGAACACCTCGGAGGCATTGTCATTCGTCGCCTATGGACTGGATTGGCAAGCAGGGGACAACGTGGTGATCTCCGACGAGGAATTCCCCTCCAACCGCATCGTGTGGGAATCGCTAGCAGATCTGGGAGTGGAGGTTCGCCGAGTCCCGCTTCGCACCGAGGTCCCACCGGAGAGCGCACTCATGGCCTCGGCTGACGAGCGCACCCGAGTGCTCTCGGTCAGTTCGGTCCAGTTCGGCAGCGGGCTGCGTCTCTATCTGGCCGCCCTGGGCGCATTCTGTCGGGCCAACAACATTCTGTTCTGTGTGGACGCGATACAGAGCGTGGGCGCCGAACGGATCGATGTCGAAGCCATTCAGGCAGACTTTTTGGCTGCGGACGGACATAAGTGGATGATGGGTCCGGAAGGACTCGGGCTCTTCTACTGCCGCCCCGACGTGCGTGAACGACTGCGACTGCGGGAATTCGGATGGCATATGGTGGAGCATCCCGGGGAATTCGACCGCACCGCTTGGCAGCCCGCAGCCAGCGCCAGACGGTTTGAATGCGGCAGCCCCAACATGCTGGCGGCCTTCGCCCTGCACGCAAGCACGGGGCTGTTGCTCGAACTCGGCATGGACAAGGTCGAGCAGATGGTGCAAGAGAACAGTCGATACCTGATGTCGGCGTTGGCCCAAAGGCCGGGGATCGGGGTGGTCACCCCCCGGGAGCCGGGGCGCTTCGGCGGGATCGTCACCTTTCGGCATTGCCACCAGGACAATGGCGCGATCTTCGAACGCCTCACCCGAGCAGGGGTGTTCTGCGCGCGCCGAGGGGGCGGGATCCGCTTCTCACCGCACTTCTACACCCCGCGGGCCAAGCTCGACCGCGCCCTGGAACTGCTGGGGCACACGGTTGCGGCTCTCGACTCGGCTGAATAGGCGCGTTAGGTGGCCCCGAGCGGCTCAAGGCTGAACGAACTCCGGCGCCCGGGTACAGTGGGGCAGCTGCCGCCCACAATTGAGCCCCTCGGAATGGGATGATAGCATTCGCAAATACCTCGCTGGCCGCGGGCCCCCCTGCGGCGTTTTGCCATCGTTCTGAGGATACCCCGCTGTCCCTATGAGTAACCTGAAGAAACAGGCTGAACTCGCCCACTTGCGCCATTTGGTGCCCATTTGCGAGCTGACCCAGGAGAACATGCAAGACCTGGCGGGCAAGACGTACCACGAGCAGTTGCCAAAGGGAAGGACTCTGTTCAAAAAGGGTGACGTGGACAACGTCTCCTACTACGTACTCTCGGGGGAGGTGACCCTGCTGACAGAGGGCGGCGAGAAGACCATCGTCGGCGGCACCGCCGCTTCGCGGTTTCCGCTGGACCACCAGCGTCCCCACCAGGCCACCGCACTGGCCAAGAGCGATCTTACATTCGTTCGCATCAACAACGACCTGTTGGACATTCTGCTCACCTGGGACCAGAACGCCGGCTACAAGGTTTCCGAGATTAGTGCTCAGGAGGAGCAGGTAGACGATAACGACTGGATGACCAACATGCTCCGCTCGGAGCTCTTCCACCGTATCCCGCCCGGCAATATACAGGCGGTGTTCATGCGCATGGAGCCGGTCCCCTACCGCGCCGGCGAGGTGGTGATCCGCCAGGGAGAGGAAGGCGACTACTACTACTACATCAAACAGGGGCGGTGTCTGGTTACCCGCTCTTCCGCCAAGACGGGCAAGGAGATCAAACTTGCAGAGCTCGAGGCCGGGGCCAGCTTCGGGGAAGAGGCGCTGATCGCGAACACCAGGCGCAATGCCAACGTGACCATGCTCACCGATGGAGTGCTGATGCGTCTGGGCAAGAAGGATTTCGACGAACTCCTGAAGGCCCCGATTCTTCACGTGGTGGATTACGAACAGGCACTGGGCATGGTGGAGCGCGGCGCCGTGTGGCTGGACGTAAGGCTCGAAAGCGAGTACAAAAACCGTCACATACCCGAAAGTATCAACATTCCCCTCTACCTGCTCCGTTTCAAGGTTGGCGGTCTGGACAAGAGCAGGAAGTTCGTTGTGTATTGCGACACGGGCCGACGCAGCGCATCAGCCGCCTACCTCCTCAACGAGCGGGGCTTCGATGCCTATGTGCTCAAGGGGGGCATGGTCAATCAAAAAGAGCTCACCACCACATCCCAGGCCTGAAGCCGGATTGCCTCTCGCTTCGCCAACCCGTCCCAAGTCCGACGAACTGCCTACCTGCACAGGTTCCAGCAAATCGGACGCCCCCGCGGTCAGTCGCCTGCGCGCCCGCAATTAGCCAAGGCGTCAATGGAAGACGCCGGCCCCCACTTCTCGCCAGACCTCCTGCTGTGAGCGTCAAACTGCCTTCAGTGGCATGGGCCAGAGGAGCTGCAGGGACCCTCGCCCATGGGCGGCTCATAGCATGTCCCGGAAAGAGGGGCCCGTGCGGGCTCCATCAGCCTGGAAGCTTGAACAGCCGGCGGAAGTTGTCCGAGGTTTGTGCCGCCAGCACCTCGTAATCCACGCCCCGCAGTTCGGCGAGGAACTCCGCGACATGGCGCACGTAGGCGGGCTGATTGGGCTTGCCTCGATGAGGAACGGGGGCAAGGTAAGGCGCATCGGTTTCCACCAGCAGCCGATCGGCGGGAACCTGTAGCGCCACCTGCCGCAAAGGCTCTGCATTGCCAAAGGTCACAATCCCTGAAAAGGAGATGTAAAACCCCATCTCCATGGCCCGCTCGGCGGTAGGCCAATCCTCCACAAAGCAGTGCATGATCCCGCCGACCTCCTGCGCCCCCTCCCCCTCCAGAATGCGCAACGTATCCTCCCGCGCTTCCCGGGAGTGGACGATGAGGGGTTTGCCGAGGGTCCGCGCGGCGCGGATGTGACGCCGAAACCGCTCCTGCTGCCAGCCGAGATCACCCGTGCTGCGGAAGTAATCGAGCCCGGTCTCCCCGATGCCGAGCACCTTGGGATCCAGAGCCAGCTCCACCAGCTCTTCCAGCGAAGGTTCCGCCGAGGTTGTTTCGTTGGGGTGCACCCCCACCGTGGCGTAGACGTGATCGTACTGGTGCGCCAGGGCGACCACCTTCCGGACGTTGTTCATATCAATGCTGACACACAGCATCTGGCCGACACCCGCTGCCCGAGCCTGGTCGAAGACTCCCTCCAGGCGGCCGCCAAAGGGCTTCAGGTCCAAACGGTCCAGGTGACAATGAGAATCGATAAGCATGAGAAAAGAGTTGCAAGGCCCGATCCAGTCGGGCCTTAAGCGGAAACGTGTGGTTACATGGTGTGGGTCTGGCGGTCGGACTTCAATGCACCGGCCAAATAGGTCTCGATTTTGCCCCGGGCATTCCCACCATCCTGCTCACTGAATTGGACACCGATGCCTGCGGCCCGGTTGCCCTGTGCGCCTCTGGGGGTAATCCAGACGATCTTGCCGGCCACCGGAATCTTCTCAGTCTCCTCCATGAGCGTCAGCAGCATGAACACTTCGTCGCCCAGCTGGTACTCCTTGCTGGTGGGGATGAACAGCCCGCCATTCTTCACGAACGGCATATAGGCGGCGTAGAGCGCACTCTTGTCCTTGATGGTCAGAGAGAGGATGCCCTGTCTGGGAGCCGGTTTGTTTTCCATAGATTACCGATTCGTTTGACCCTTTGTCCGGGCATTGACCGTCAGTTGCGCCCACGCGAACAGGATATCCTCGAGCAATAACTGGGCGTTGATTTGGCCCCGGATGAGGCGCAGGCCGGTTTGCACTTTATCCAACAGCTTAAGTAGCCCCGTCAAGTCTACCCCCTGCGCCGCCGCTTGCAAATGCCCAAATGCCTCTGTTGCAGGCCCTCCTGCCTTGTTTCGGGCCAGCGCAGAGAGACCAAGATAGAGCAGGCGCAACGGCTCTTCCGGCTCCTTGGCCCAGCGCTCGGCCACTTTCAGCGGGGATGCCGTCCTTTCAGCAACCGCCCCCAACTCCTCATCCACCGTCCTGTGCGCCTCCAGCCGCCCCTGCTCCACCAGTGCCCGGGCCGCCAGCGGAGCCCCTCCAGTCAGTTCCAACAACCAGGAGGGGTCATGATCGCCAGTGATATGCTCGGCAAGCCAAGGCGCGGCGACGGCCGCCGACACGGGCCGGAATGCCAACTGCTGGCAGCGGCTGCGGATGGTGGGCAGCAGCGAAAGGGGGCGATCGGTACACAGCAGGAGCACGGTTCCCTCGGTCGGCTCCTCCAGGGTCTTCAGCAGGGCGTTCGCAGCATTGACATTCATGCTCTCCGCCGGCCAGAGCACCACGACCTTTCGCATGCCATACTGCCCCCGGAGCCCCTGAAACGCAGAGATCCCGCGCACTTGCTCCACGGTAATCGACTTCCCCTCCTCTGCCGGCTGCACCAACAGACAGTCGGGATGGCTGCCCGCCCCGAACAGGGTGCAGCCCCGGCATTGGCCACACGGCGTTCCATCCGCAGTGGGTGTCTCGCACAACAGAAATTGGGCGAACAGCTGCGCGAAATGCCGCTTGCCCACCCCGGAAAGGCCGGACAACAGCAGCGCGTGCGGCAACCGCCCCTCCTTTGCCCGTGCTGTGAGACCATCCCACAGAGCCAACTGCCAGGGAAATGGTCGGAGAGAGTCGCTCAATTCAAAACCCCTCGGTTAGATAAGGGTCCAACACCGCGTCGATCTGCCGCTGGACATCCGCCAAGGGCCGAGAAGCATCGATGATGCGGAAGCGTTCGGGCTCGGAGTCGGCAAGCTGCAGATAGGCGGCCCGAACCCGTTCGAAAAAGGCAACGTGCTCCCGCTCGAAACGGTCCGGTTCACCCCGCGCACCGGCGCGGGCCAACCCCTGCTCCACGGGAATGTCGAGAAGGATGGTCAGGTCGGGCCTTAGGTCCCCCTGTACCCACGCTTCCAGCACGCGAATGCGTGCATCCGAGATCCCCCGCCCGCCGCCCTGATAGGCGTAGGTTGCATCGGTAAACCGGTCGCATAGAACCCACTGCCCCGCCTCCAGCGCAGGGGAAATCAGCTCCGAGATGTTTTGCGCCCGCGCCGCAAACATCAACAGCAGCTCGGTGTCGCTTGCCATGCTCGTCTGGCGATGGTCCAGCAGCAGCCCCCGTACCGCTTCCCCAAGAGGCGTTCCTCCCGGTTCCCGGGACAACACCAGAGGCTTGCCTGCGGCCTCGATTTTGCTGCGGATATATGCCAGATTAGTGCTCTTGCCACCGCCTTCGATGCCTTCGAGCGTGATGAAGCGGCCTCGCATGTGACTGCCCGTTCCTTTTAAAACGGGAATCGTACCGACCCATCGACAACCAGGCAAACCCAATAATGCCAAGCGAACTCTGACGTTCAGTCGCTCTCCACCCCTTGGGCAAACAAATCGGACAGGTTCTTCTGCAGGGTCTTGAAGGCATTGGGCGCTTCGATCTCAACGATCTGCTCCAACACCCAGCGGTTCTCCGTGCCCCCCATGATCTCATCCACCTGCTTGCCCAGGAAACGAAGGCTCTGGTACCCGGGCTCTCCGCCGGGAAAGCTGAATTCCGAGTAACTGGCGAGACGCTCGTTGAGCTTCTGGAGATAACCCTCCCGGTATTCACCAGGCCCAAGCTCCTCCACGAGATTGTCGTTGAGCGTGTCGACGAGCTTCAGGGCCAAGGTGGTGACAAACTTCTGCCGAGCCTCCCCTTCCAACCGCTCGTAGGCGAGCCGATCGGTCGCCTGGATGAGAAAAGCAATGAACTCCCCGATCACGGCCAGCTGCTGCGCATTGGAACTGAAATCAAAGCCCTTGCTGTAGAGCTGATTGACCGTACTCGAGGCGATGCGCCATGCGTTGAAGGCGAGCACACCAGCGACCTGCTCCACCGTCTTCGGTTGATCCTTCTTGTGCCACTTGCTTTTGACGCGCACGGGTACCTCACTCAAGTTGGTTAAAGAGGCCGCAGGGTAAACGCAAATTTATCCAAGAGCGATGTAAGTCCTTAAAAGCAGGTACGCTGTAAATACGACCGACATGGATGTTGGGAGTGAAGATTATGCAGGCGCAGTCATCTTCCATCCATGTACGCTCGGCGGCCGCGTCCATGCGGCCGACGACCGGCTTTCAAGGACTTACATCGCCCACAGCACGGCGTTGATGTAAGTATGCGTTTACCCTGAAAGAGGCCGCCGATGCATTGGCATCGATTCGGCCACCTGCTAGGGTATCAATAGCTTAGTATTCTACTCAGGTACAACCACCCACTCAAGGATAGCGAAGGGCACCATGGCCAAACCCGACCGAGATGCGATCCGGCACCTCGCCGCAGCCGTACAGCACAACTGCCACATATCCGATGCCGCCTACGGGCGCGACTACTCCCTTTGCATCTACCTGCTCAAAATGCGTGAATTCTACCGCTGGGAGCAAGGTTATGGCTTCACCGCGCCGCTCCCGAAAGAAGCCCTGGGTGACTGGCTCGTGGGGCGCGAGCAACTCTGGCAAACGCTGGAGGGCTCTGAGTTCGTCCCCATTGAGGTGAACGGCAAGGCCTTCGATCCCTTTGACACCGATGCGGTCAATGACGAACTGCTGCCCCAGGGATTGGTCTACAGCGGTGGTGTGGGAGGATTTGCCAAGCCGATGTTCTTCCTCGCCCGCCTTGCCACGGTCGCAGAGCATTCGGGCTACCGCATCCTGATTGCCGCGGAGGAGTACGCCCGTGATTTAACTGCCCCCCCGGCCTTGACGCTCGGAACGACCATCCATCTCCGCAAAGAGTCGTTACAACGCATGCTATGGGAAAAGATGGAGGAGTGGCAGTGGAAGCGGCGAGACAACCCCATGGGCCGTGCCGCTGCGTTCTACCCCTTCGAAACCGATTTCTCGGCAGCGCTGGACGCGATGACCGACGCGGAGGCCCATGCCGCCATCCTCCACGAGCTGGGTGAACTGGAGGCTGGCCGCCGGCTCGGGCCTCGCTGGCCGGACCTGCTCCTCACCCTCGGAGGGCGGCGGGCGGAACTGACCGCCCGTGCAATCCGGGACCATCTGGCCGACTGCTGCGTCACGCTGCCGACACTCCTGGATGAAGGCGCCGAGGCTTCCATCCACTTCTACTTCGCCAACTTCACCGGTATCCGCCGACACACGTTTCCACAGCTATGGACTGCTTACGTCCACTACCGTGATCGCTGCGACTCAGACCCCCTGCGCGCGGCGGCAGCCCTTGGCCGGGAGCGCTGGGCAACGATCGCCAATGAATTGTTGGAGGCGTTTGCCCGGGAAGGGCACGAGGCGACTCCAGCGATTCAGGAGCGTCTGGCACGGTTCACCGAGGTACGGTGAACGGCACCTATATACAGGCGCCTATATATATAGGTGTAAATCCAAATGAAAAGAGGCGTCCGAAGACGCCTCTTTCGCGCATGGCACCGCTACTCAGTAGCCGCCCTTGCGCTTGGTGTCCGGCAGACCGCCGATTTTGCTGGCTTGCTTGGCCGGCCCCTTGGGGAAATGCTCATACAGGTCCTTCGCCACGATATTGCCACCCCAGGCTTCCTTGAAGTGTTTCACCATGGCTCGCTCGTTGGGCTGGTGTGCACCATTGTTCAGGTACTCATCACGCATGTAGTTGATGATTTCCCAAGCCCGATCAGAAAGGGTCACCCCTTCGGCCTCGGCAATCACCTTGGCCAAGTCTTCGTTCCACTCTTCAAGATTGACCAGAAAGCCATTGGCATCGGTGTCAATGGTTTTGCCGTTAAGTTCGTAAGGCATCGATTGCTCCTTGGTATACTTCGTCAGCTGCCTAAGCTGTTGATGTTGAACAAAAAAGTAGATTTTAAACTGGTTTGTGGGGAATAAACAACCCGCATCCCATTTTCCGGTGGGTACCCAGCCCGACCTGCTGCAGATTCACCGCATCGTCGACCGGGAGATCGCCCACAAGCACGCTGCGTGTGGTCAACGCCCCCTCCGGCATCGCCAGAGCATTCTCTTTGCCACAGAGGATTTTCTTGAAGCGCATTCCCCTGGCGCGCAATTCCTTGATGGCCTGCTCGAGGAAGGCCTCTTCACCCTGATCCGGGTCGGTGACCACATAGCGGGAGTAAACCGTTGTGCTAACCGCCAATAGCCGGCTCTTGCCCTCCTTGACGTGAATCCTGCAACCCGAGACTTCGATGGTCTGCCCACTAAGTGCCCGTGCGTCTTGCACCCGGCCCTTGGGCAGGCGCAGGGTCAACTTCGTACGCCGCGACAGATAAAGCATCTCACCAGCTTCCTCCGGACGCTCCCACCCGTTGCCCGAATCGGCCCCATGAATCAGGTGCACCCCTGCCGCCTCCTCTTCCTCGAACCAGGGGAGGAGCGACCGAATCCCCGCAGAGAGCCCGTAGGCGTGATCCACCGGCAACATCTGACACTCGATGCCGAAGACCACATCCACGATATCGTCGGGAACGGCGTAGTATTCCTGATCTTCTTCCTCTTGCCAGTACATGGTTCAGTCCGCCGGTAGCTTGGCCCTCAAGGCGTCTCGGTCGAACCACCAGTCGGCGGTCAGCACATCGACCACTTGCGCCAGACGGGGCAGAAATTTGGAGGGATCATTCAGTTCAAACCGTTCAAGCCAGAATTCGAACATTTCCTGGCTGTCCACGCTCCCCTTACTGTGTCGCCGTGCCACCTGCCCAAGCATCTGCGAGGTAAAGAACTGCAAATCTTCCCGCTGCTTCCCCTCGGCCCGAAGGTCCACCACATAGCGGGCTGCCGCGGCCGCGACCGCGGCCCCATCGGCTTCCGGAGGTGTTTCGTCCACCAGGTGCTGCAGCATGGCCACGCTGAGTTCCGGATCGATCGGGTAGGTAATACCCAGCCATAGACCATGTGCGAGAGCCTTCAGTGACTCAGGCTGATCGGCCTGGACCAAAATGTCGCATGCCTCCACAGCCTGCTGCCACTTTTCCAGCCCGATTGCGACGTCAAACGCCTCTTTCGCTGCGGACCAGGCTTCCTCGTTGCGCTCCAAATCCAACAGGATGTAGCCGCTATCGAGCAGCGGTTTGATCTGCGACTCGCCACCCGCGCCGGCCGCCCGCAACTCGTCAAGCTCATCACCCAGTTCGGCAAGCCGCCTCTCCAGCAGCTCGGTGGGTTTCGCCGCATCCCCGGAGCACTCCGCCCCGCTGATCTGTTCATCGTGCAGATATTTCACATGCCCCTCCGGCGTTAGGGAAACGCTGATTAATTCCGCTTTCGTCGCTCCCGCCCCCGATTAAGCCATTCGGGGGCAGGCTTCCGCTGAAGCTCAGAAAGCACGGCACTGGATGCCCGCCTTCGCGGGCATGACGAACCGAACTGGCTGCCCCCTTCCCGGACATGACGAACCAAACTGGCTGCCCCCTTCCCGAACATGACGAACCAAACTGGCTGCCGTTTTCGCGGGCATGACGAATTAATCAGCGTTTCCTCAGTAAAATGCTGCTTCCAGTCGATCTTCCCAGTTTTCGGGCGTGTCGGGATAAGGCGGTTTTACATCGATCCGGAAAAACATCTCCGTCTTGCGCCGCTCCCGGATGATCTCGACAAGATCATCGAAAGACTGCAGCTGCGGATTCTGGATCAGCACTTCGCTCAAATTAAGCATGCCGCAAACCTCACTGACGGTGCCGGGCACCCGTTTCTTACACCATTCATATATATTGGGCCCTGGACCCGCCTCATCAAGCAATAGCCAACTAAATTGGTTGAGTATTGTTATTGAACCCCAGGCCCGTACGTCTGGCAAGGCTTTGTACCGCGATTGTCCCGGGCTTTCCACCCCGTCCGGGCTGGCCCTCGGCCCCCTGTTTTTTGACAAACATCATTAAGGTCTGTTCTTATGTGTTTGTTTTTAGCGAACTAAAAGCCCCGCTTATAACCCTATTCAGCATATGGGCGATTTTTTTTGTATATCCCATTTAGGATACCTAATGGCTCCCCCTCCCCCCCATCAGAAAGATTTGCCCCCTCCATAAGAAACTCCTAAACTTTCGGCCCAATTGGAAGTGGTCTCATTGACGCTTTTCAATCCTTGCAGGGTTTCCGAAGCATTACCTGCAGCCTGTGGATGGGCACCGGAAACCAAAAGGTACGGCTGGCCCGTAACCCATGAGTCTGACGGGAGAACTTAAGTAATGGCAAAAGAAATGCACCAAACCCCGATGCTGGACGAGCTGGAGAAAGGTCCCTGGCCCAGCTTCGTCACCGGCCTGAAGCGCCTGGCTCAAGACAACGACATGATGGTCGACCTGCTGGGCCAGCTGGAGACCTCCTACAACACCCGTAAAGGGTACTGGAAGGGTGGTACGGTCGGTGTCATCGGATACGGTGGCGGCGTTATCCCCCGCTTCACCGAACTGCTGGACGAGAACAAAAAGCCGCTCTTTCCCGCAGCAGCCGAGTTCCACACCCTCCGCATCATGCCGCCCGCCGGCATGCACTACACCACCGAAGTGCTGCGTAAGTTCTGCGACGTTTGGCAGAAATACGGCTCCGGTCTGATCGCCCTCCACGGCCAGTCCGGCGACATGATGTTCCAGGGTGTGACCACCGAGAACGTACAGCCGGCGTTCGACGAAATGAACGAAATGGGCTTCGACCTGGGTGGTGCCGGTCCCGCCGTGCGTACCGGCATGTCCTGCGTCGGTGCCGCCCGTTGCGAGCACTCCTGCTTCAACGAGCAGCGTGCCCATCGGGACCTGGTGAATGCGTTCCTCGACGACATGCACCGTCCGGCCCTGCCCTACAAGATGAAGTTCAAGGTCTCCGGCTGCGCCAACGACTGCATGAACTCCATCCACCGGGCAGACTTCTCCGTGATCGGTACCTGGCGCGACGAGATGAAGGTCGACCAGGCCGAGGTGAAGAACTTCGTCGAAGCGAAGGGTCGCAAGTACGTCATCGACAACGTCATCACCCGTTGCCCCACCAACGCGCTGTCTCTGAACGACGACGACACGCTGGCCGTGGACAACAAGAGCTGCGTGCGTTGCATGCACTGCATCAACGTGATGACCAAGGCCCTCTCCCCCGGGGACGACAAGGGCGCCAGCGTTCTGATCGGCGGTAAGCGTACCCTGAAGATCGGCGACCTCATGGGTACCGTGGTCGTTCCGTTCATGAAGCTCGAAAACGATGAAGATTTCGAGCAGCTGGTGGAACTGGCCGGCAACGTCATCGACTTCTTCGCCGAAAACGCGTTGGAGCACGAGCGTACCGGCGAGATGATCGAGCGTATCGGTCTGGTGAACTTCCTGGAAGGCATCGGTCTCGACGTCGACCCGAACATGATCGCGCGTCCTCGCATGAACTCCTACATCCGTACCGACGGTTGGGACGAGGAAGCCGAGAAGTGGTTCGAGCGTAAGGCTCAGGCTGCCGGCTAAGCACAATGGAACCCAGGCGGGGCGTGTGCAGCACGCCCCGCTTAACCAAATCAACAAAGAACCGGAGGTAATCATGTCTGCACCTCGTATGCCCATTGAGAGCGGTGTGCCGGATCCCTTCCCGTACATGCACCCTGTTCTGAAAAAGAACTTTGGCAACTGGAAATACCACGACCGTCCGCGTCCCGGCGTTCTGCACCACGTGGCGCACGGCGGCGACGAGGTTTGGACCGTTCGCGCCGGCACCCAGCGCCAGATGGACGTCTACACCATCCGCAAGCTGTGTGACATCGCCGACGAGTTCGCCGAAGGCTACGTTCGCTTCACCATCCGCTCCAACATCGAGTTCATGGTCAGCGAAGAGTCCAAGGTCAACCCGCTGATCGAAAAGCTCGAAGCCGAAGGCTTCCCCGTGGGCGGCACCGGTCCTTCCGTGACCATGATCTCCCACACCCAGGGCTGGCTGCACTGCGACATCCCCGGCACCGACGCTTCCGGCGTGGTGAAGGCGTTGATGGACGAACTCTATGACGAGTTCAAGAAGGAAGATATGCCCAACCGTGTGCATATCACCACCTCCTGCTGCCAGATTAACTGCGGTGGCCAGGGCGACATCGCCATCAACATCCAGCACACCAAGCCGCCGAAGATCAACCACGACCTGGTGGCCAACGTCTGCGAACGTCCTTCCGTTGTGGCCCGCTGCCCCGTTGCCGCGATTCGTCCGGCCATGGTGAACGGCAAGCCCTCGCTGGAAGTGGACGAGAAGAAGTGCGTCTGCTGCGGCGCCTGCTTCCCGCCCTGCCCCCCGATGCAGATCAACGATCCCGAGCACTCCAAGCTCGCCATCTGGGTCGGCGGCAAGCACTCCAACGCCCGTTCCAAGCCGATGTTCCACAAGCTGGTCGCTGCCGGCATCCCCAACAACCCGCCGCGTTGGCCCGAGGCTGCCGAGATCATCAAGAACATCCTGGCCGTCTACAAGGCAGATGCGAAGGATTGGGAGCGCATGGGTGACTGGGTTGAGCGGATCGGCTGGCCCCAGTTCTTCGAAAAGACCGGCCTGCCCTTCACCAAGTACCACATCGACAACTGGCGTGGTGGCCGTGTCAACCTGAATGCCTCTGCGCATATCCGCTTCTAAACGGGTAAAGGAAAAGGCTGACTAATGAAGTTCACGATTCAGGTCAACGAAGGCCCTTACACTCATCAGGCGTCGGACTCGGCGTTTCACTTTGCAAAAGCCGCCCTGGACAAGGGACACGAGATTTTTCGCGTGTTCTTCTACCACGACGGTGTGAACAACGCCACGCGCCTGACCACTCCGCCCCAGGACGATCGCAACATCGTCAACCGCTGGAGCGCTTTGGCAGCTGAGCACAATATCGACCTGGTCGTTTGCGTCGCCGCGGCTCAACGCCGCGGCATCGCCGACGCCGACGAAGCCAAGCGTAACGGCAAAGATGCCGACAACCTCGCGCCTGGCTTCCGTATCTCCGGTCTGGGCCAGCTGATTGAAGGCGGCATTCAGGCCGATCGAACCGTCGTCTTCGGCGATTGATTGGGGGGCTGAGTAATGAGTGACATCAAAAAGTTCATGTACGTGAACCGCAAGGCTCCGTACGGAACCGTCTATGCGCTGGAATCCCTCGAGGTGGTCCTGATTGGCGCGGCGTTCGAACAGGACGTGAGCGTGGCATTCCTCGATGACGGTGTGTACGAGATCGTGAAGGGGCAGGATACCTCCAGCTCCGACATGAAGAACTTCTCGCCCACCTACCGTGCGCTCGAGATGTATGACGTGGAGAAGCTCTATGTCTCCAAGGAAGCTCTCGAAGCTCGGGGTCTGACCGAAGAAGACCTTCTGGTGGACGTCGAGGTCAAGACTGCGGACGAAATCCGTGACCTTATGGAAGAGCAGGACGTGATCCTGAGTTTCTAAGGGGAGAGGAAGATGCTACATACCGTCAACAAATCGCCGTTCCAAAACGAAAGCCTGGCGAGCTGTCTCAAACACGCCAAGGCTGGCAGCGCAGTTCTCCTCATCGAGGACGGCGTTTACGGCGCTACCAAGGGCACCGCTGTGTCCGAAATGGTGCAGAAGGCCATGGCAGAAGTCACCGTCTATGCCCTTGAGTCCGATCTGAAGGCTCGCGGCATGGCCGACAAGGTGATGGACGGCATCAAGGTCGTCGACTACGCCGGGTTCGTTGACCTGGCCGTGGAAAACGACAAAGTCCAAGCTTGGCTGTAATTCCTTAATCTACGTAGAAGTAAGGAGATAACGATGGGTACGATTACCGTTGCTGGCAAGACCTTCGAAGTCGACGAGGAAGGCTACCTGACCAACATTGGCGACTGGAACAAAGACGTCGCTGGTGAGCTGGCCAAAGGCGAAGGCGTCGAGATGACCGAATCCCACTGGGAAGTCGTCGAGTTCCTGCGCGAGTACTACCAGGAATACCAGATCGCGCCCGCTGTGCGCGTTCTGACCAAGGCCATCGGCAAGAAGCTTGGCCCAGAGAAAGGCAACAGCAAGTACCTGTACGAGCTGTTCCCTTACGGTCCTGCCAAGCAGGCCTGTAAGATCGCTGGTCTGCCGAAGCCGACCGGCTGTATCTAAGCCTGGTGCTTGGGGGAGCTTCGGCTCCCCCACTCTAGTATCCGTAGTCCGGAGGGTCGATTGATGACAGGGCTTTTTGCCGCACTGTTTTATTTCGCGACGGCGTTCTTCGTTGGCGGCCTCGCCATGAAAATCTACAAATACGCCAAAACGCCGGCGCCACTGAAGATTCCGACCACACCCGCCCCTACGACCCAGAGCGGCGTGGTGATGCGCATGGCCCGTGAGGTTGTGCTGTTTGAGAGTCTTTTCAAGTCCAACAAGTGGATTTGGCTGTTCGGCTGGATGTTCCACGTCGGTCTGGCGCTGGTCCTGCTGCGCCACCTGCGCTACTTCACCGAGCCGGTCTGGGGCTGGGTGGTTCTGGTGCAGCCCTTTGGCATCTATGCAGGCTTCGCCATGGTTGCCGGTCTGCTCGGTCTTTGGGGTCGCCGTGTCGTGGTGGAGCGCATCCGCTACATTAGCAACCCTTCGGATCACCTGATTCTCGCGCTGTTGGTGGGTATTGGTGCCAGCGGCCTGATGATGAAGTTCGTGGCCCACACCGACATCGTTGCGGTTAAGGCCTTTTTCCTCGGCCTGATGCGCTTCAGCCCTCAGCCGCTGCCGAGCGACCCCATTTTGTTGGTTCATCTGGCCCTGGTTGCCGTGTTGATGATTGTGTTCCCCATCAGCAAGCTGCTCCATGCGCCGGGCGTGTTCTTCAGCCCGACCCGCAATCAGGTGGATAACCCGCGTGAAAGCCGGCATCTCGCCCCTTGGGCGGCTGAGCTCGACAAGTCGTAACCGGATAGGAACTACGAGGAGAATCGCGTGGCCGATTTTCAGACACCACAATTTCGGGAATTCCCTGGCGTTCCCAATGACCTGCAGGCCGATGCAACGGCTCACCTGAGCCCCTTCATCGCCCAGCCGAAACATCAGGAACCGCTCGGTTTCCCCGGGGAACTGGTCGACAACTGGCAGGAGAAGGCCATCGAAAAGATGGGCGACCTGCTCGGCAAGTACCGCTCCCTTCAGGTCTTCCTGGACGCCTGCGTGAAGTGCGGCTCCTGCACCGACAAGTGCCACTACTTCCAGGGGACGTCCGACCCGAAGAACATGCCGGTCGCGCGCCAGGACCTGCTGCGTAGCGTGTATCGCCGTTACTTCACGTTCGCCGGCAAGTACTTCCCCAAACTGGTCGGCGCGCGGGACCTGACTCGCGAGGTGCTGGACGATTGGTACAGCTACTTCCACCAGTGCTCGCAGTGCCGTCGTTGCTCGGTGTTCTGCCC
The DNA here is from genome assembly GCA_041690535.1 of Gammaproteobacteria bacterium. Lineage (GTDB taxonomy): Bacteria > Pseudomonadota > Gammaproteobacteria > Thiohalomonadales > Thiohalomonadaceae > JAWLHA01. The sequence goes on from JAWLHA010000007.1 coordinate 86,728, forward strand.
CTACGGCATCGACACCGCCGAAATCTCCATGGCCGCACGCGAGATCATGGATTCCATCGGCCATGGCCAGAAGTACTGTAACGAGATCCTGGGCAAGGTTCAGACCATCGGCAACAACCTGGGTCTACCCGGCCCCGCCCTGCGCGCCACCCTGGAGGAGTTCGAGGAGGAACTCAAAGACGACACCGGTCTCGATGTCCGTCTGCCTATCGACGTGAAGGGCGCTGACGTACTGCTCGTCACGCCGTCGGCCGACTTCTTCGCCGAGCCGCATATCGACGGTCTTCTGGGTTATGCCAAGGTGTTCCACGAAGCCGGCGTCTCCTGGACCCTCAGCTCGTATGCGGCCGAAGCGGCCAACTTCTCCATGTTCATCGGCTCCTACAGCAACATGAAGGTGGTGGCCGAACGCATTCGCAAGGCCGCGCTGGACCTGGGGGTCAAGCGGATCATCGTCGGTGAGTGCGGCCACGCCTGGCGTGTCGCCTACTCCTTCTGGAACACCCTGGCCGGTGTCGGCTCCGGCGGTGACGATCCGTACGCGGAACAGCTCCAGAAGCAGCTGGACCACAGCTACCCGATCCCGCAGCACATCTGCGAGTTCACCCACGACCTGATCGAGAAGGGCAAGCTTAAGTTCGACAAGTCGGCCAACGACTACCGGACGGTGACCTTCCACGACTCCTGCAATGTCGCTCGTGCCAGCCGTATGGGCACGATGGCGGGTGGGCAGTTCGAGATCCCGCGCGCGGTCATCAAGGCCGTATGCAACAACTACGTGGATATGGATCCAGAGACCATCAAGGAGAAGACCTTCTGCTGCGGCGGGGGGGGCGGTCTGCTGACCGACGACTTGATGGAGATCCGCGTGAAGGGCGCCCTGCCCCGCATGGAGGCCCTCAAAGAGGTGGTGGATGAGCACAAGGTCACCAATCTGGCGGCCATCTGCGCCATCTGTAAGGCCCAGTTCAGCAAGGTGTTGCCGTACTACAACTTTCCGATGGACATGATTGTGAGTGTTCATCAGCTGGTGGGGGACGCACTGGTGCTCACCGGCTCCAACCAGGAGCAGGAAGCGGCACCGCAGCAGGCTGAGCAGCAATAAGAACGACGGTTTCGACGGCGAACCGAAAACGGCGCGAAACCAACAGCGATAGGCATAGGAGACTGAGACATGGCGACTTCTAGCGACGACATGAAGAGGAACCACACGTTCCGGCTTTACAAAGACGGCGACCACAAGCACCGTCCCTGGAATGAAGAGATCTGGCAGGCCAGTTGGACCCACAAGTGCCCTACTTACGTCCATCGTACCCCTCCGTGCCAAGGCAGCTGCCCGTCCGGTGAAGACATTCGTGGCTGGCTGGACATCGTGCGCGGCATCGAGAAGCCGACCGGCGACATGACCATGCAGGAGTACGCCTTCCGCCGCTCCACCAACGCGAACCCCTTCCCCTCCGTGATGGGCCGCGTCTGCCCGGCACCCTGCGAAGATGGCTGCAACCGTAACCAGGTTGAAGATCGTGTCGGCATCAACTCCATCGAGCAGTACATCGGTGACCAGGCCCTGGCCGCCGGCCTTGCCTTCCAGGCCGGCGAAGAGACCGGCAAGAAAGTCGCCGTCATTGGCGGGGGCCCCGCTGGTCTGGCCGCTGCCTATCAGCTGCGCCGCAAGGGTCACGCCGTGACCATCTTCGAAGCCTACGAGCACCTGGGCGGCATGATGCGCTACGGCATCCCCGGCTACCGTATGCCCCGCAACGTTCTGGACGGCGAAATCGACCGCATCGTCTCCATGGGCGTGGAAGTGAAGACCAAGACCAAGGTGGGCGTCGACATCAGTGTTGCCGACCTCGAAAGCCAGTTCGACGCAGTGCTGTTCGCCATGGGCGCCCAGGCCGGCCGTCCCCTGCCTGTCCCCGGCTTTGATGCGCCCAACTGCATCACCGGTGTGGCCTTCCTGGCCGCCTTCAACGAAGGCCGTCTGAAAGCCGTTACCGGTAAGGTGCTCGTCATCGGCGGTGGGGATACCTCCATCGACGTGGCCTCCGTGGCGCGCCGCCTCGGCAAGATCACCGTCGAGAACGAGAAGGACCGCCCTGAGTACGTGATCCTCAACCAGACCGCTCAGGACGTGGCGGCCACCGCGCGCCGCGAAGGGGCCGAGTGCACCCTGATTTCCCGCTCCCCCATCGAGAAGATGCCGGCGGCCGAGCACGAGATCCAGGATGCCACCCGCGAGGGCGTGGAAATCATCGGTCAGCTGACCCCGGTTGAAGTCATCAAGGGTGCCGACGGTCGCGCCACCGCACTGCGCGTGCAGCGTCTGGAGGCGGACGGCAAGACCCCCATCGAAGGCAGCGAATTCGAGATCGAGGCTGATCTCATCGTGGCCGCCATCGGTCAGACCGGTGACATGGAAGGGTTTGATGGCTTCGGCAACGAGCGCGGCCTCATCGATGCCGACAAGCACTATCAGGTGCCTGGCAAGCCCGGCTTCTTCGTCTGTGGCGACGTCGTTCGTCCGCACCTCCTGACGACCGCCATCGGCCAGGCCGCCATCGCCGTGGACAGCATCGACCACTACCTGAACCACGAAGAGCTGGCCCACCGTCCCAAAGTCGATGTTCATCACTTCAACCTGCTGAACAAGCTGCGCGAGACCGGTCTCGAGCCCGAGAGCTTCCAGGCGGAAGAGAAGAGCGACCTCACCACCAAGGAGATCGATGTCGGCCTGCGCGGTACCTCGGACGCGAAGTTCGCAGTGCACAACTACGAGGACCGTTCCAAGCACGAGATCATCTCCTCCGACATGCTGTTCCTCGGCCACTTCCCCTTCACGTCCCGTAACGTGCGTGACCACAAGGAAGTGACTGCAGAAGATGTGATCGGCAACTTCGAAGAGCGCCTTATCCCCCTCCCCGAAGAGCAGGTGGTTGCCGAGGCCAAGCGTTGCATGAGCTGCGGCATGTGCTTCGAGTGCGACAACTGCGTAGTGTTCTGCCCCCAGGAAGCGGTGAAACGTACCCCGGCCGCCGAGCGCACCACCGGCCGCTACGTCTACACCGATTATGCCAAGTGCATTGGCTGCCACATCTGTGCCGACGTCTGCCCGACCGGCTACATCGACATGGGCATGGGTGAATAATCCGAGGTTTGCCATGAACCATTTAAAGAAACTCCTGCAAATGGTTCCGGCTGTGGTGGCGCTGACTCTGTCAGCGCCCGCCCTCGCCGGGGTCCCGGTGCCGGATGTTCCTCAAGCGGTGAAAGGTGAGCAGTGCGTGGAGCCTATCGATGACATGCGCCGCAACCACATGAAATATCTGCAGCATCATCGCGACGACACGATGCACAGGGGCATCCGCACCAAGCAGCACAGCCTGAAGGAGTGCCTGGAGTGCCATGTTCCTGCCCAGCAACCCAACAAGGGAAGCCAGGGAAGCGAGCAGCACTTCTGTCAGAGCTGTCACACCTACGCCGGCGTGCGCATCGACTGTTTCGAATGCCATGCCACTCTGCCGGAGAAGTCCGCCCTGTTCCACCCTTTGGTGACGCCGGCGATGAAGGCGGCCAAACAGGTGCATACCCCCGACTCGGCGACACTGCTGAATCGCTTGGCAGGAAACCTGCCCAACGGGACGGAAAATTAACTGACAGGTGCTATTCATGACCGAGAAGACGCAACCGGATCTGGCACGTCGTGAGTTCCTGAGCCAAGGTGCCAAGGCGGCGGCGGGGCTCACCCTCGCCCCCGGCGTCATGCTTTACGGTGTGGCCGAGGCGAAGCCTGCGGACCAGGCCGTTACCAGCAAAGTCCGTTGGGGCATGCTGATCGACACGACGAAATGCGCGTCGGGCTGTAATGCCTGCGTGCAGGCGTGCAACGAAGAAAACGGTCTCGGCAACGAGAAGAAGAGCAGAGCCGAACAGGTACCCCAGTACATTCGCAAGGTTGAACTGCGGGAGAAGGCGACCGGCCGGGTCGTCTCCATGCCGATGATGTGCCAGCACTGCGAAAACCCGCCCTGCGCGGATGTCTGTCCCACCGGCGCCTCCTTCAAGCGAGCCGATGGGGTGGTGTTGGTCGACCGGCATATCTGCATCGGGTGCCGCTACTGCATGATGGCTTGCCCCTACAAGGCCCGCTCCCTGGTGCACGAGGCACTCGAGGATCAGAAGGCCAATAATCCGCGAGGTAAGGGGTGCGTTGAAGCCTGCAACCTGTGTATCCCCCGTGTGGACGAAGGTGGCCAACCGGCCTGCGTCGAAGCCTGCGCTGCCGAAGGGCACAAGGCGATGATCTTTGGTGACCTGAATGACCCCAAGAGCGAGATCGCACAGCGGGTCGCGAAGTATGCCACCACGCAGGTGCGCGCGGATCTGGGGCTCAACCCCGGCGTTCGCTACCAGGGTATCTAAACGAAAGGTTGGACGAGTGGCATGAAAAAGACCTTGTTTACGCAGATTGAAGGCGGGAAAGGCTTCTACGGCCTCCTCGCTGCTTTCGGCGCGGTGATTCTGGCGGGTTTGGCCGCTGTGTATCACATGGAGCACAACGGCCACTGGGTCACGGGCATGGACAACCAGATCGTCTGGGGTCTGCCGCACGTGTTCGCCATCTTCCTGATCGTGGCGGCTTCCGGCGCGCTGAACGTGGCTTCTATCGCCTCCGTGTTCGGTAAGAAGATGTACAAACCTCTGGCGCCGATGTCGGCCTTCTTGGCCGTAACCTTGTTGCTGGGCGGCTTGACGGTTCTGGTGCTCGATCTCGGCCGGCCTGACCGGCTCATCGTGGCCATGACCTATTACAACTTCAAGTCGATCTTCGCCTGGAACATCATCCTCTACAACGGCTTCCTTGCTATCGTGGCCGTTTACCTGTGGATGATGCTCGAGAAGCGCATGAACCGGTACAGTACCCCGGTGGGCTATGTTGCCTTTGTCTGGCGCCTCATCCTTACCACCGGTACAGGCTCCATCTTTGGGTTCCTGGTCGCCCGGGAAGCTTATGACGCCGCCCTGCTCGCCCCGATGTTCATCGTGATGTCCTTCTCCTTTGGTCTCGCGATTTTCATGCTGGTGCTGCTCGGTTCCTACAAGATGACCGACCGGCCCTTGGGGGACATGGTCCTGCGCCGCCTGAAGAACCTGCTGGCTGTCTTTGTGGCCGGCGTGCTGTACTTTGTGCTCGTGTATCACGTGACTAACCTCTACGCCACTCAGCATCATGGCGTTGAAGCGTTCATCCTCAAGGATGGCGGCATCTTCACCACGATGTTCTGGTTTGGGCAGATCCTCATCGGCTCCATTGCGCCGCTGGCGATTTTCTTCCACCCCACGCTGAGCAAGTCTCGCCAGTGGCTGGGGATCGGTGCGGTTCTGGTGGTGCTTGGCGGTTTGGCTCAGGTGTTTGTCATCGTTATCGGTGGCCAAGCCTACCCGCTGAATCTCTTCCCTGGCTACGAGGTGACCAGCACCTTCTTCGACGGGCAGGTGAACACCTATAGCCCCACACTGGCCGAGTTCCTGCTGGGAGTGATGGGCCTGGGCGTTGCGCTTGCCGTCTTCGCGGTGGGTGCGAAGGCGCTCCGACTGATGCCGGCCAGCCTCGCGGACGACATGGTCGATCCTCACTGAACCGCCGCGCAGTGGCGCGGTTGTTTCAGTCGGCACCGGTGTCCTTTTCGAGGGCACCGGTGTTTTCACATGGGAATCAGGTCATTGCTCTATTCATTGTCCCCCTACAGCGCGGGACAGATGGACGGATGGGCAGCGGAGCGGCGCGATCGCCCACTCAAAGGCTAAGGGCAGCGGCATCGACCCTTCATAACGAGCCGGCGATTTCGCAACACTTGCCCAGCCTGAGCTCTGTACACCAACCCGCATGGTCCAACGGCACACAGCCTTGGGGTGCGCATACTCATCCAACACGGTGCTTCAGCCCCAAGTACGGATGCGTGGCGGGGCGCGGCTCAAGGGCCTTCAGTGATGGCCGCGGTGGAGGTTTTTCAGCGGTTGGGGTTTAAAACTGCACGCTCAACCCCTATACGCTTGGGTTCAGGTACGACGACTTTCCAATGTTGTCCTCCAAATTCTTTCCAGAGGTGACGGCATGAGCCAAGAACATCAATTCGCGCAATACATTCGTATCCTTGGCAAAGGTCGCAAGGGCTCTCGGGCTCTCAGCCCCGAGGAGACCTACGAAGCCATGCGCATGATCATGGCCGAGGAAGTCGAGCCCATTCAGCTTGGCGCATTCCTGATGCTCATGCGGGTCAAGGAGGAGACTGCGGAAGAGGTGGCCGCGTCTGTGCGCGCCATTCGGGCGTTCCTGCCTGTGCCGGCGGATGCGCCCCGCGTGGATGTGGATTGGTCCTCCTACGCGGGCAAGAAGCGGCAGCTGCCCTGGTACCTGCTGGCAACCCTCCTTCTGGCCGAAAACGGTGTCCGGGTCTTCATGCACGGGGCCAGCGGCCATACGGCCGGGCGCATCTACACCAAGGACGTGCTGCCCGCGCTGGGAATTCCGGTCGCGAAGAGCCTGGCCGAAGCGGCCCAACAGCTTGCGACGATGAATTTCGCCTATATCGATCTGGAGTACCTCCATCCCAAGCTGCACCAGATCATCGAACTGCGTCCACTGCTTGGTCTTCGCTCCCCGGTCCACACCATTGCACGCATGCTCAATCCTTTCGACGCCCCCACCGTCATGCAGGGGATCTTCCACCCCGGGTATCGCCCGACCCACCAGATCGCCGGCAAGTTGCTGGAAATTCCCCACTTGGCCGTGATCAAGGGTGAAGGGGGCGAGATCGAGCGCAATCCCGACCAAGCCTGCCTCATTCAAAGCGTCCAGGGAGGTGACCTGCTCGAGGAGGAGTGGCCCCCCATGTTCGAGAAGCGGCACATCCGCGAAGACGAGCTCAACGTCGCGCGCCTGGCCGAGGTGTGGGAAGGCACCTGCCAGGATGAGTACGGGGCCGCGGCCGTCATCGGCACAGTGGCAATCACGCTCCACACGATGGGCCGGGCCCGGGATCGTGAGCAGGCCGAGGAGATGGCCAGAGCAATGTGGGATAACCGGGACAAGACCCGGTTCCACGCCGCCGCCTGATCCAAGTGGAGAGCGGGTCCGACCGCTCTCCCACGCATATCCGCTGCCATGGCTCACCTGCTTATTGCCGCTCCCCACAAGTCGTCGGGCAAGACCACCATTACCCTGGCGCTGTGCCGCGCGTTGGCACGACGCGGCCGTATCGTCCAGCCCTTCAAGAAGGGACCCGACTACATCGATCCGATGTGGCTGGGCAGGGCCGCCGGGCGCCCCTGCTATAACCTGGATTTCCACACCATGGGAGAGGGGGAAATCCGTAGCGAATTCGCCCTCCGTGCCGCCGACGCGGATATCAGTATCGTCGAGGGCAACATGGGTTTCTACGACAGCCTGGATCTGCAGGGTGCCGGCAGCAACGCAAGCCTCGCCAAACTGCTCGGGGCCCCAGTGGTCTTGGTCATCGATGTGCGGGGGGCCACGCGCAGCATCATCCCCCTGGTGATGGGATTCCAACAGTTCGATCCCGAGGTGAACATCGCCGGGGTGATCCTCAACATGGTTGGGGGAAAACGCCATGAGGACCGCCTGCGGGAGGTTTTCGCCTACTACACGGACATTCCTCTGCTTGGGGTCGTCCACCGCGACACGGTGCTGACCATCGACGAGCGCCATCTTGGCCTCGTCCCGAGCAATGAGGCGAGCGCATCCGACGCCACGCTGGAGGCCATCACCGAGCGCCTCGGCCCCCAACTTGACCTGGATGCCATCGAAGCCGTGGCGGCGCGGGCCACGTTGCCGCAAGTGCCCGCCGTTGAGCGGTCCGCCCCGGGAATTACACCAGCGGCGCCGGCCGTGCGCATTGGAATCGCCAGGGATGCCGCCTTCGGGTTTTACTACCCAAGTGATCTCGACCGCCTGCGGGAGGAAGGGGCCGAACTGGTGGAGTTCGATGCGCTGCATGCCCCTACGCTCCCTGAGGTGGATGGTCTGTTCATCGGGGGCGGGTTTCCAGAGACCCAAATGGCTGCGCTGGAGGCCAATCTCCCCTTGCGCGAAGCCATTCGGGAGGCCGTGGAGGCCGGCATGCCGGTGTATGCCGAATGCGGAGGGCTGATGTATTTGAGCCGCTCCATCGCCTGGGGCGGCGTGCGGTGCGAAATGGTAGGGGTGGTCCCCGGGGATGTCGTCATGCACGATAAACCGGTCGGAAGGGGTTACGTCAGGCTTCGGGAAAACGGCGCGAACCCCTGGGGCGGCAGTGGCGAGTTCAATGCCCACGAATTCCACTACTCCAGCCTTGAGAACCTGGCAGCGGGCGCCCGCTTCGCCTATGAGGTGGTTCGGGGCACCGGAATCGACGGGAGGCGCGATGGGTACGTGTACAAGAATCTGCTCGCCAGCTACGCACACCTCCGGGACACCGAGGGCAACCACTGGGCGCGACGGTTCGTCGCATTCGTGCGCCGGCACGTCACCGGCGCAACCACCGGGATCTAGCCATCCCGTCAATCAACCGCAATAGCAAGGGAGAACCATGATCACCCTGACGCCCCAAGCAGCAAAGCAGATCCGAATCTCTGCTGAGCAATCCGGCGCCAAGCACCTGGCCCTGAGATTGGCAGCCAAGAAGAACCCGGACGGCACCCTCGACTATGGGATCGGATTCGATGAGGTCAAGAATGAAGACCAGGTTGTGGTCTCCGAAGAGGTGGAGATCTGCTTTGCGCCGGAATACGGCCCACTCCTGAATGGGATGACCCTCGACTACGTGGAGTTCGCTCCCGGCGAGTACCGTTTTATCGTAATGAACCCCAACGATGCCAATTACGCCCCTTCGGGCGCCGGCGGCTGTGGTTCGGGAGGCTGTGGTTCGGGCGGCTGCGGAAGCAGCTGCAGCTGAAAACCGCGCGTTCGCGGTGTGAGCTTCGAGATACGGGGGCGGCAGTGGCGCACCGGCTCAAGCGCCCGTATCTCATCTCTCGCCGCACATCCGTGTATCCCTCAAGGCATAGGGGGCGTACCCACAAAGAGATAAGTCCATGGTAAGATAGCGGGCCTTGCCCACCCGGGCCACGGCAAAACCGCGCGAAGAAGATGGGCCATCCACCAGAGCCGACACACCGTGACGTCGCTGCAAGTGCAGTCATCCGCTCGACACGAGCGGTGCCGCCCTATCAACTGGCACGGTCCACAAGCTGGCGCATTTTTTTGCCGCTTGCCGGTGTCGTAGTGATTTTGAGCGTGTTGTTCGCCAGCAGTTATGCGCTCTGGAGTAGTCCGAAGCGACCCGAGTCCCTCATCCTGCTCCAGCTGGTGCTCACCGCCACCGGCTTCTTCCTGCTGCTTTACGCCATCCATCGCGTTCAGCGGGATTTACTTAGCCCGCTTACCCAGCTTCGCAACTGGGCCCGGCGAATCAGGGGCGATAACCTGGAAGCGCGGGTGCCCGCCAGCGGGATGGGCGACTTTCCCGACCTCGGGCATGACATCAACAAGTTCAGCGATACACTGCAAAAACTCTCCGAGAATCTCGACGCCGAAGTGGAGCGTCAGACGGAGCGCATTGCCCAGAAGACGGCCTCACTTCAGGTTCTGTACGACGTTGCCGCGAGCATCAACGCCTCCAGGGACCTCAAAGACCTGCTGACCCGCTTCCTGCACACCATGCGTGACATCGTCAATGCCAGGGCGGGCACGGTCAGGCTGATGACTGAAAGCGGTCAGATGGAACTGGTGGCCAGCATCGGCCTGGATGATGATGTGCTGGAGCAAGAGCGCATGGTGCCGGTGCAACGCTGCTTGTGCGGCAATGCCGTGATTGAAGGTGAAGTGCAGTTTCAGCAAGATCTCCGCCCCTGCAACCAGTTGGTGGGGCGGCCGATGCTCGGTAACTGCGACGGCCTGGAGATGATTGCCGTGCCGCTGCAATACCGGGGGAAAAACCTCGGTGTCTACAATCTGTTCGTGGACCGGGCAGATCTGCAATCCCGGGACGATGTTCGTGCGCTTTTCACCAGCATCGGGCGCCATCTGGGCATGGCCATCGAAAAGGCGCACCTGGACAATGAAGCCAAGCGGCTGTCCATCATGCAGGAGCGCAATACCATCGCCCACGAACTGCACGACTCCCTCGCCCAGACCCTCGCGAGCCTGCGCTTCCAGGTCAGCATGCTCGACGAGACGTTGGATCAACAAACCAAAGAGGTCACCCACCAGGAGATCCAGCAGATCAAGGGAGGGCTGGATGAGGCCTATACGGAACTGCGCGAGCTGTTGGCGCATTTCCGCGCGCCCATGAATGCCAGGGGCCTGTTGCCGGCCCTCGAAGACCTGATCAGCAGCCTGCGCAAGCAAACCGGCATGCATGTGTTTCTCCAGAACGAGTGGGAGTCGACCCGATTGCCCGCGCACCTGGAGATGCAGGTCCTGCGAATCATTCAGGAGGCACTGGCAAACGCCCGCAAGCACAGCAAGGCCCACACGGTGCGCGTGCTGCTTCGCTGCAATAGCGAAGGCAATTACCGCGTGCTGGTGGAAGACGATGGGGTGGGCATGAGCAAGCCGGCGTTCTCCGGGCATCCCGGTGAACACATCGGGCTGTCCATCATGAAAGAGCGGGCGCGCTATCTCGGTGGCGAACTGAAGATTGAGAGCGATCCAGGCGAAGGCACACGGGTGCTGCTTGCCTTCTCTCACTCCCACAATGGTGATGGCCAGGACGGCAATTTTGAATTCATTTGATGCGCCCACGAAGGCCGCGCAGGCGTGGCCCCTGCGCGGCTACGGGACTCCAAAGAGAAAAGGCGTCCCACACCCCTGTGTAGTGTTTCACGAGTGCCCAACTCTATGCATAACAAGGAATAGATAGGCGATCATGCGCGTATTACTGGTGGACGATCATACCCTGTTCCGTAGTGGTCTCGAGACGCTGCTGGAGCGCCACGGCATCGACGTCATCGCCGCGGTGGGCGACGGGCGGGAAGGCCTGAAGCTTGCGGCAGAGACGGAACCGGATGTCATCCTCCTTGACATGCGCATGCCCGACATGAATGGCCTGGAGGTGCTGACGGCGCTGCGCGCCGAGGGGTTGAGGATGCCCATCGTCATGCTCACCACCAGCAATGAGGAGCACGACCTCGTCGAGAGCTTGCGTAACGGGGCCCAGGGTTACCTGCTCAAGGACATGGAACCGAGCGAACTGGTGGACGCTCTGCGCGAAATCGTCGGGGGCAAGACGGTCGTCGCCCCGGAGCTGGCGGGCGTACTGGCCCGGGTCGTGCAGGGGGATACGTCGGGGGAAGCGAGAGAGCAGGCGATCACGCCCTTTTCCGAATTGACGCCGCGCGAGCTGGAGATCCTCTGCTTGCTCGCGGAAGGACAAAGCAACAAACTCATTGCCCGCAACCTGGGGATCTCGGACGGAACGGTGAAGCTCCATGTGAAGTCCATCCTGCGTAAACTCAACGTCCACTCCCGCGTAGAGGCGGCCGTCATGGCGGTGGAGCAGAACTTCTGCCAGAAGTAGGTATCGAGATGGGTGCGGCTCTTTTTACCGCGGTTTGGCTGTTCCCGGTGGCGAGCAGTAGCGAGCGGGGGAAAAGCGCAGCGCATCCACCCTACCGAGGTAAGACCGCATCTGAAAGGAGTGGCGGACTGCAGTCGATCAAGCCGTTGCGGTCACTGACAAAGAGCCGCACCCGATGCTGATGCCTTCAGCCGTGGGTATCGCCGGCCTGAAGGCGCCCCGCAGTCGCCAACCTGCCTACACCCAATCAGAGTGAGCGGCGGGGGCCTCGGGCGAGTCGTTCCCTGGCCTCATTGACCCGCAGATTTCGTCCGCCGAAGTCGACACCTTCCAAGGCCCGGATGGCAAACTCGGCCTCTGAGGGGACCATTTCCACAAAGCCAAACCCCTTCGGGCGGCCGGTATCCCGATCACTGATGAGCTTTACTGAGTGGACTGCGCCATGGCGGGCGAAGAGTTCGCGGACGTCCTGCTCGGATGCGGAGAAGGGCAGGTTTCCCACGTAGATCGTCTTCAGTTGCATGACTGCATGAGCCTCCCTTGCAGCGATGAACTGAGCATAGCCGGGGCTGTTCCCGGATCAACCAACACAGCGAGCGCAATGGGGGCCGCCGAAGCGACTGCTGGTCCCCATCGTGGCTGGCGAACAGCGTAAACGCATACTCACGTCGCGGCCGTGCTGTGAGCGCAATAAGTGCTTGAAAGCAGGTACGCTGTCAATACGACCGACATGGATGTCGGGAGTGAAGATTATGCAGGAGCTATCATCTTCCATCCGTGTACGCTCGACGACCTGCTTTCAAACACTTACATCGCTCTTGGGTAAGCATGCGGTTACCCTGGGCTGGCGAAGCCTTCTGTGGGGATCGTCGCCCCGGCATGATAAACTCACCGGCTGATTTCACACCGTACGGCAGATGGGAATGAAGCTCAGCACGTGGTTGTTCATGGGGCTCCTGCTCCAGGCGGGATTCGCTTCGGCGGCCGACGATGTCCCTTGGTACCAGGTCGAAGTCATTGTCTTCGCGCAGAAAGGGGCCCCTTACATCGACTCGGAGCGATGGGCGGAGCAACGTCTGCCCAATGTCGAAGGTGCCCGGCAGCTGCTGCGTGCACCAACCGGGGAGAGGCAGAACAGCGTTCTCCCCTTCCAGCAGTTGCCTGCCGGGTCACTGCAGCTGGCCGGCGCATATCGCTCCCTCACGCGTTCGAAGAACTATGAGCCCCTGAGCTACCTCGGCTGGGTGCAGCCGGGATTGCCCCGGGAGAAAGCCGTGCCGGTGCGGGTCCGGATCGACCAGCCCGCCCCTCCAACTCTCGGCGAAGGGGCGCCCCAAGGTGCAGAACAGCTGCAGGCCTCGGCTTCCGCAGTCCCGGCCGACAGCCCCCTCTTTCTGCCCGTGGCCCCTTCCCCACCCAGAGTCGAGGGCACGGTGACCTTGGTGCTCTCCCGCTACCTGCACTTTGAAACCGACCTCGCCTACCGACTTCCCGCTGAGGGAACACGCGCAGACCTACCCATGTCGACCGAGAGCGTTCCGACCCCTGTGGACGACCCCACTGCCTTGCTGGGGAGCGCACTGCTGGGTACCGGCCCGGAACCCGCTCCCCTCTTCTCGTTGCGGGAGACACGACGGATGCGTAGCAATGAGCTCCACTACATCGACCATCCGATGTTCGGCGTGATCGTAAAGGCCGTCCCCTACGATCCACCCAAACCGGAAGCGACGAACGAGAAGCCGGGAGCCATTGCCGTGCCGGCCAACGGCGGCGTCATTCAGCGCCGCTGAGTGGTGCTGGTCGGGTGCCTTCGGGGCGGCAGGATTTCGGCGCTCTCGGGGGCATCCGAGCGCGCGCGCAGCGCGTGGGAACGAGGGGAATTTGTTCAGCGGCAGGCAGGATTGCAGCCGGGGCGCTGCCCACAAGGTGTGAAGTCCCGCCTCCTTGGGGGAGGGCGGGTCCCTCACTGCGAAGGCATCATCCCCCCGAGCTCGAGTCCCTGACAGGCCACAGGGGGGGATGGTGCTCAGCGCCCCGCCAACCGGGGCACCGCGTGCTCGAGCAGGCGACGCACCTGCTCCATGCCGCCCTTCAAATTCTGCTCGATCTCCGTCATGGTAATTTCATCCCCACCACGGCCAGCTGCCATATTGGCTACAACGGCACATGCCGCGTAGCACAGCCCCAGCTCGCGGGCCAAGGCAGCCTCGGGCATGCCGGTCATCCCCACCAGCGCGCAACCGTCCCGCTCCATGCGGTCGATCTCGGCGATGGTTTCCAGACGGGGACCCTGAGTTGCCCCGTAGGTCCCCTCCTCCACCGCATCCAACTCCGTCTCACGGGCGGATTCGATGAGCAGTTGCCGCAACTCTTCGCAATAGGGGTGGGTGAAGTCGATGTGGGTGACGTGGCTGAGCCCCTCTTCGAAATAGGTATTCACCCGCGACCAGGTGTAGTCGATGATCTGGTCAGGGAAAGCGAGCCGCGCCGGTTGCATGTCGGCCCGAATGCCGCCGACCGCATTGATGGCGACCACCCGGGTCGCCCCCCTTTCCTTCAGCGCCCAAATGTTGGCGCGGTAGTTCACCTTGTGAGGCGGAATCGTGTGCCCGGCCCCGTGGCGCGGCAGGAAAACCACATCGGTACCGCAGAGCACTCCGAAAACCAACGGTGCGGAAGGTTCCCCATAGGGGGTATGCATCACTTCGCGGTTGATGATTTCCAACCCTTTGAGCGAGGTCAGCCCAGTACCGCCAATAATGGCCAAAAGCCCCATTGCCAAAAACCCTCAGCAGCCCTTTACCGCAAAGATGCCGGGCGCATTGCGTAGATAGTTCTTGTAATCCATGCCGTAGCCGAAGACGTAACGGTCCTCGACCTCGACACCCACGAAATCGGCTCTCAAGCCGTTTTTACGCTCGTGCAGCTTCTCCACGAGAACGGCGCTGTAGACCTCCTTGGCCCCCGTCGCCCGGCAATCTGCAAGGATCGCCTCAAGCGTGAAGCCCTCGTCCAGGATGTCGTCGATGACCAGCACCACCCGGTCTTTCAGGGGCGTGCGTGGGCGAACAACCCAGTGCAGCTCCCCGCCTGCCGTATCGCCGCCGTAACGGGTAGCGTGGATGTAATCCACCTCCAGGGGGAAGTCGAGGTGGGTCAACAGCATGCCGCTGGGAATGAGTGCACCCGTAAGGACACACAACACCACCGGGTCCTTCTCCCCCAACTGGTCCCGGATCTCCGAGGCCATTCGGATAATCGCCGCTTCCACCTGTTCACGGGTGTAGAGGCAGTCGGCCTCCTCATAAACCTGCTGGGCGTGTTCTTTTGTAATCGACATGATTGGTTCGCGGTCGTTTTGCTCAGGTGCGGGGTGGCTTGCGCGAGTCCGCGATTATAGGATGCCTGATTCCGCGACGCCACCGACCTCGAGAGAACAGCAGGGTAAACGCATACTTACGTCGTGGCCGTGCTGTGAGCCACGTAAATTCGTAACTACTCGCCCCCTGTCATTCCCGCGAAGGCGGGAATCCAGTCTGGTCAAGGCTGAGAAGGTAAGACTGTTTGATCCTCCCTGC
>JAWLHA010000008.1:0-100997 GCA_041690535.1 Gammaproteobacteria bacterium
GTCCGCGTCGCTGGCCGTCACCTGACCGTTTGCGGTCAAGGTCCCATCTTCCGTCACTGCGCCAGACTGGACTGTGCTGGTAATGACCGGCACATCGTTGGTACCGGTCACCGTGACGGTCACCTCCTGCGTCGTGCTCGCGCCATGCTCATCCGTCACCGTGACGGTGAAGGTCTCCGTCACCACCTGGTCCTTGGCCAGCGACTGCGCCGCGGCATTGTCCAGGGTGTAGGTCCACTCGCCCGTGGCGGCATCCACTGCGAAGCTGCCGTAGGCGCTGGTGGCATTGCCGCTGTAGGTCAGTACTGCACCGGTGTCCACATCGCTCGCGGTCACCTGACCGCTGGCCGTCAGCGTCCCATCTTCCGTCACTGCGCCAGACTGGACTGTGCTGGTAATGACCGGCACATCGTTGGTACCGGTCACCGTGACGGTCACGTCCTGACTGGTGCTCGCGCCATGTTCGTCGGCCACCGTGACCGTGAAGGTCTCCGTCACCACCTGGTCCTTCGCCAGGGACTGCGCCGCCGCATTGTCCAGGGTGTAGGTCCACGCGCCCGTGGCGGCATCCACTGCGAAGTTGCCGTACGCGCTGGTGCCGTCGCCGCTATAGGAGAGCACCGCACCGGCATCCACATCGCTGGCCGTGACCTGACCGCTGGCAGCCAGGGTCCCGTCTTCCGTCACTGCGCCGATCTGCACTGTGCTGGTAATGACCGGCACATTGTTGGTACCCGTCATGGACGCATCCTGAGTGGCGCTCGCGCGCTGGGGAGCAGGCTCGGGCCACTGGTTTTCGGGCAAATCGTCCTCGGCGGCAAACCCGGTGGCGCGGGTATCCACTTCGCCCTCTCGGCCCAGCCGCTCATAAAGGGGCGTGCTGTGGAGGGTCGGGCTGGTGAAGTGAGTCCCGGTGGAGGTCGGCTCAAGCTCGGCCAGGTCCTGCACTTCGGCCAAGACCTGTTGCAGGGTGTCGATCTCAGCAATCACATCCGAGTCGTTGAAGGCTTCGGAGCGGTGGACGCTCTCGTCAAGCAGGACTTCGGCGTTTTCCCCCACCTGCAGCTGCTTTCCGCTCAGAAAATCGACGGTCACGGCGGCCCCCGCCCCCGTGATCAGGATCTCGCCCTCATGAACCGCGTCCCCCAGCGCTATGACCCTGACGATCCCTTCGACGCTGCGTACCTGGACGTTGCCGAGAACCTGAACGATGTGACCGATGATTTTGGCTGCCATGATCTACCCCTTATTCGATTAGTTAGAGTAAACAGGCAATCTCTAACGCTATCTATCGTACATTGGTCGTAGACCAGTCCTGCGGGCCGGCACGCCACGGGGACGGGGACGGGGACGGGGATGGGGGACGGAAGTGGTACACGGGTCTAACCTCGCTGCCGGGGCGGGAGCGAGCAGGCATCAGGGCGCCGTTGAAAGCTCCAGCAGCTGCTTAGCCGCGCCAGCCGTTGACTCGGGCGGCCAGGGCGAGCCGATCGCGCACTTGCAGCTTTTCGAAGATGTGGGTCAGGTGCGCCTTTACCGTGCGTTCGCTGATCCCATAGAGGTTTGCGATCTGTTTGTTGCTGAGTCCGCGCCCCACCTCCGTCGCGATCTCCCTCTCACGTACCGTCAACGGCTCCAAGGGCGCATCGGGCGGGGGCGTACCCACCGCCCGGCGGGCCAGGCCGATGACCTCGCTGAGAACGTCGGGAGCGAACCAGGTTTGACCGATGGTGAGCATCTGGACCATCTGGTGGTAGTGGAGGTCGGCCATGTAGCTGTTGAAGTAGCTTGCGATCCCGTGCCTGGAGAGGGCGAGCATCTCCCCCACCTCGGGGTGATCGGCCGCGATCCCCACCGCCGCGCCGGAGCGGGATGCGACCTTCGTGAGCAGCGCCTCCAACTCTCCTTCAAACGAGGGGGCGTGGATGAGAACGATGCCCCGCTCGGACGCTGCGCCTCCCGGCTCGGGTGAACGCAGGATGCGGACTGACGCACCGCCGCCCAACACCGACGTGACGTGCCGGTCGAAGGAGCTGGAGCGCGAGAGGATGTGTGTCTCCATCAGCGCTCCCCCAGGGCATTGCCCATACCGCGATGGATGGGTTTGAGCAGATACTGCAGGATGGTCCTCTTGCCGGTGATGATATCCACCTGACTGGTCATTCCCACCTTGATGGGCAGCGGCCGCGCCTCGTGGCCGAGATGCGCCTTGAGGGGACGAATACGGGCCAGGTAGTAACTCTCACCCTCCTCGTTGGTGATGGTATCGGCACTGACGAACGCCACCTCGCCCTCCAGGCTGCCGTAGATTGCGAAGTCGTAGGCGGTGAATTTAACGCGCACGGGCTGGCCCACATTGATATTGGCGATGTCCGACGGGCGGATATGGGCTTCGACCAGCAGCGAATCCCCGCGGGGGACGATCTCCACCACATCGCTGCCGGGTTTGATCACGCCCCCGATGGTGTTGAGGTGGATCCGCTTGACGGTCCCCATGACCGGGGACCGCAGAGTCGTGCGGCGGACGCGATCCCGGATCGCCGCCTGCGCCTCGGCGATGCGCGACGCCTCACCTGCCGTCTCGTTCAACTGCTTCTTGGCACTGTTCTGGAAGTCCAGCCGCGTCTGAACGCTCTTGCGGCGCACCTCGTCGATCTTCGACTGCAACCTGGGCACGGACAGCCGGGCGCTCTCCAACTCGCCCTCCGCCTGCGCTTCGCGCCCCCGCAGCTGCAGATATTCCACCTCGCTCACGATGCGCGACTCCACCAACGGCTTCTTGATGGCCAGCTCCTCTTTGAGCAACTGCAGGCTGCGGGCGATCTGTTTCTCTTTGGCCTGTACCTCCAACAACTCGTTTTCGTGCTGGCGCGCCTGCTCGTCCAGGATCTGTAAAGCCTCCTGAAGCTGTTGGTGATGGGTCTCAAACAGACTCCGTTCCCGTGCCAAGACCTCGGGGGCGGCACGGAGCACCTCCTCGTCGTTCTCGAACGGGGCCCCGTCCGCCTCGGCCATCAGGCGGGCCAGCCGCGCCTTCAGCTCCAGATAGTGGACGCGGTTCTCCTCGAAGGAGCTGGTGAACGGGACGTCGCTGATCTTCATCAGCGGTTGATCGTATTCCACCATGTCCCCCTCCCTGACAAGGATTTCCGAGATCACCCCCCCTTCGAGGCTCTGGATCACCTGTAGCTGACGCGACGGGATAACCTTGCCGCTGCCCCGCACCACTTCGTCGATTTCGGCCCAGTGGAGCCAAAGGAGCAGACCGAGCAAGGCAAGGGCGACCGTGGCGACCACGATGACCAGGTAGCGGGGGGAGCGCTCGACCACCGCCGCCGAAAGGCTCCGCATGTAGTGCAGATCGGCATCACTGTAGCGGTTGGCCGGAAGCCTAGCTGCACTCACAGGGACACCGCCCTCCCGGATCGCCCCCGGGTACCCCGCGGAGTTCGGTACGGACTCAGACGCCATTGGCCCCTCCCTGAAGCGCCTGCAACACCTTCGCCTTGGGACCGTCGAGGACCACGCGCCCCTCGTCGATCACCACCAAACGATCGACGAGCTCCAGCATGGTGGCCTTATGGGTGACCAGGATCAGCGTTTTGTCCTGCACGTGCTCACGAAGCCGCTGACGCAGCACGGCTTCGGTGGTGTTGTCCATGCTGTTAGTCGGCTCGTCAAGGATAACGATGGGGCTGTCCAGCAGCAGTGCCCTTGCCAGCGCCACGCATTGGCGCTGCCCCCCTGACAATCCGCTGCCCTGCTCCCCCACTGGCGCGTCGAGCCCAAGGGGGTGTTTGTTCAAGAAGAGATCGACCGCCCCCACTCGGACGGCACGCAACAGCCCCTCATCATCGAGGTGCGGATCCTTATACAGGATGTTCTCGCGAATGGTTCCCCGCAGCAGTTCGACCTCCTGCGAGAGGTAGGCCACATGCCTGCGCAGATCGGCCGGGTCGATCTGCTTGCTGTCGATGCCGTCGACGGAGATGGCCCCCTCACTTGGGGTGTACAGCCCGACCAGCAACTTGGCAACGGTACTTTTCCCCGATCCCACCCGGCCGATGATCCCCACGTGCTCTCCCGGGCGAATCGTGAGGCTGACATCGTTGAGTGTCGCACGCTCGCTCTCCGGATAGCTGAAGCCCACATGGGTCAGCTCAATGGCCCCTTCGAACGCCGGTTGACGCACAAACTGCTTTCCCTCCGGGCGCTCGACCTCTCTTTTCATGAGGCTCTCGAGACTGGTGTAGGCCGTGCGGGTCTGCTGATAACTGGCAATCAGCGAGGCCACCTGCCCCATGGGGGCAATGGCGCGCGCGGAGAGCATCACCACGGCAATGAGCCCGCCCAACGAAAGCTCCAGCGCCTGCAGTTGGTACACCCCCGCGATCACCAGGCCGACCGTCGTCAACTGAACCAGCAGATGGGTCACCACCGTGATGGAGTTGGAGAGCATCCGCGAGCGCAACGACTTCCTCGCGATCTCGCCGGTGGCCTCCTCCCACTCCCACTGGGCGTGGTGCGATCCCCCCAGGGTTTTGACGGTCTGAATGGCGTGGAGGTTTTCGATGAGCAGCGCGTGCTTGTTCGCGGAAGCCTCGAACGTGCTTTCAATGCTCTCCCGTAATGGGGTGACCAGGAAATAGCTGTAAACCAGCAGTGCCGTCGTGGTGAGCAGGGGAATGAGGGCCAATTTGCCACCAATGTAGGCGATGAGCGAAAACGCAATCAGCGCAAACGGCAGGTCGATGAGCATCGCCATCGTCGAGGCGGTGAAGAAGTTGCGAATGGTTTCGAACTCGCGCAAGTTGTTGGCGAAGGCACCGACGCTCTTGGGCCACTGGTCCATGCGCAGGTTCATTGTCTGCTCAAAGAGGATGGAGGAGATGATGATGTCGCTCTTCTTGCCCGCCACTTCAAGGAAATAGGTCCGAATGAAGCGCAGTACGGTATCGAACAGATACGCCGCAGAGACGCCGACAGCCAACACCCAAAGGGTTTCGATGGCGTTGTTCGGAACCACCCTATCGTAGACGTTCATGGTGAACAGCGGAGTGGCCAGGACAAAGATATTGATCATCAGCGAGGCAAGCACCACGCTGGCGTAGAGCTCACGGGAGCGCCAGAGGGTGCCCCAGAACCAATGGCCGTCGCGCGTCTTGATGAGCTGAAGAGGCCGGCTCTGGTACTGGTATTGCTTTTTCAGGAGAAAGGCATAACCGAGATACTCCTCGCGCAAGCGAGAGAGTTCGATCCACTCCTCCGACTGCCCAAGCTGCGGATGGATGATCTTCGCCCGCCCCTGTTCGTGATCGATGGCCTCCAGAATGCAGGCTTGCCGGCCCTTGAGGATCAGAATGCAGGGCAACAACAGCCCCGAGAGGGCATCGAGGTCCCGTTCGATCAGTCGCGAAGCGAATCCGGCCCGCTTGGCCACACGCGAAAACAGCCCCTTGGAGCTGTGGAGGGAGAAGAGTTCCGGACCGGCTGAGCCCGGTTCGATGGGCAGCCCGGCAACCAATGCATCGATGGAGACGGGCCGACTGTACAGGGCGGCGAAGAGCGTCAGCGCCTCCAGCAGGGGATCGTAACCATGCTGCCGCAGGGTGGTCATGCCGGCTCCCCGGGTTCGGCCAAGTAGTTCCCCTGCAAGGCATCCACACCCAGTTCGGATAGCGTCCGAAAGGTTTCGGGGTTGTCGACGCCCACCGCCACCAGGCGCATGTCGAGCCCTCCGGCAAGGGTTCGCAGCGCCTGGAACGCCGATTGGATCCGGTCCTCGGTAATGTCGACCAGCTGTCGTGCGCCGATCTTCACGTAGTGAGGGCGTATCGCCTGGAGGGGTTGCAGCGGCGCCCCCAAATCCAGCCGGTCCACTCCGAAACGACACTCGGCCGCGCGCAGCAGGTCGGCCATGTGCTCGGCTGCCTCCATGTGCTGCAGTACGGCAAAGTGGCTCACTTCCACGCACAGGGGCACGCGGCCCCTCTCGCTGTCTCTGTAGCGCTTCACGAAGCGCTCGAATTCGGCGAACGCGTCGGCACTGTTGAGAAAGGTTGCCGAGAGATTGATGGCGATGGGCTCGGACCCGCCCCACTGAAGCGCCAACTGCAACACCGCCCGATCGATGGCCGATTCGAGACCCAGGGTGGCGGCGACCGGCATGAAGGCGCCGGCGGGAATCACCCGGTGTTGCGCGTCACGCATACGCACGAACAGCTCGCGGTGGTAGACGGAGCCATCGCGGTTTTGCACCTCTTGCCCCACCAGGAACAGACGGTTGGCTGCCAGCGACTCCTCCAGCCAGCTGCGCCACTGCATCTTCCCTTGTGGCAGATGGGGCTGATGCTGCTCGTTGCGATGGATCTTGTAGGGACCGGCCGCTTTCGCCTGGGTCAGCGCAAAATCCACCTCGGCGAGCAACTCCCCGGTCACACAGCCCGCCTCCACCGGAATGAGGCCGGCACCAAGCCAGGTCGGTCGACCGAACCAGGCGGCGGGCGTGCTGCTGCGGAAACACTCAAAGACTCGCTGCAGACACTGCAGCGCCTCGTCCCCGGTCCCCGGCAGGTGAAGAGCGAACTCGCCGGTGTTCGTCCGGGCGCAATATTCCCTCGCTTGGGGCCCCACATGCTCTTCCAGCATGCGTGCCAATGCGGCGAGGAGCTCCTCGCCGGCTTGATGGCCGTGCTGACGGGTCGCGTGCTCGAGGCCGGTGAGGTGAATCATGGCCAACCATCCCCGGGAGGCACTTTCGTCGCGACAGAGCTCGTTGAGTTTCATCACGAAATAACGGCGGTTGCCCAGTCCCGTCAGAGGATCCCTGTAGAGCAGATCGTGATTGCGCTTGAGCGTTTCCGTCTGCTCATCGAACATCCCCTTCACCTTGTCGACCATGCGGTTCATGGCCGCGGCCACCTGCCTGAGCTCACGGGTCCTGGGCAGGTCGGCTTGGCGCACGAAGCGGTTCTCCTGGATCGCCTCCGCCTGTTGGCGAACCGCCTCCAACGGCTGCATGATCCGGCGCAGCAACCACCACAGCGCAGTGAGGCCGGCGACGGCCACCACGGCGAACCAAAGGAGCATGGACTTGAGATTTTCGTACAGTCCGGCATAGGCATAACCGGGATGCAACGTCACCGAGAGCGTGCCATAGGGGACCCACCCCTTCATCACCTGGGACCGCCCGGTGGCACCCGTGAGGGGGACCCACTCCACGAACCACGCAGGAACGTCGCGGATCAGCACCGGTTGCGTCTTCTCGTGGAGCATCTCTCCGGCGGCCGACAACAACTCCACCCGCGAGTAGTAACCGCTGTCGAAAACGGCATTGAACAGGGCCTCGATTACGGCTCGGTCATCCGTTTGTGACGCATTGGCCACAGTGATGCCGAGGGCTGTGGCGGTGTCCTGCGCCATGGTCTGCATCTCGCCCTGGAGAAAGCGGCTCGAGCGGCGAAAATCGCTCATACCGAGCACGACCAACTGAGCGACAAAAATCACCGAGATCAGGACGGCCACTTGCCGGAAAAGGGTCACCGAATGCTCCTCCCTGCGTCGCGCAACAGTTTTTCCCACTTGCTGTTCCTCACCTTCTCCACCGGCAGTGCCTGGCCGAGTCCCGCCGAGTTGGCAAGAAACAGCGATTCGGCGTTGAAGCTGTAGACTGGAACAAGATCCCTCCGCTCGGTGGCGGGCATGATCATCGGGTTGTAGTTGTCGAGAATGTAGGGAACACTCTGCGGCGTCTCGAAGTAGCTCAACACCATGTGCGCGACGTTCTGCTCAACGGCCTTGACATAGGTGAGGTAGAGGTTTTCATTTCGAAGCCCCAAGGCCCGGAGTACGAAGTACTTGCTGATGACATAGTCCTCGCAGTCACCGCCATTTCGTCCGAGGAACTCCAGTGGCGTCTGCCAGTAATCCTCCTGCCCCCACAGCGATTTGTCGCTTTGGTACGGGAACTGATTGAAAAACCGGTTTACCTCTTTCACTTTGGTCCAGGTATCGGCGGTTTGCAGCTCAGCAACAAGCTGGTTCAGCATCTCTCCGCGCCGGTAGGCCGCATCGCCATACCGGGCACGCAACTCCTTCAACTCCGTGGCGTCGACGAACCCCGGCGCCCGATCGACCGCCGCTGCCACTGCAACCAAGATGAGCGCCAACAGCGCGACTCGCACGACCGTCTCTTATCCGCCGTTACACCCCGGTCCGTCGAGGGCGAAGCGCATCGTCAGCGCTCCTCATGGCCGATAACACGCAGCTCGCCACGGCGGTTCAGCGCCCGACCCTCATCCGTGGCTTCATCCGCGAAGGCCCCTTGCCCCATGCCGAGGACCTTCACCCGATGGCTTCCGATGCCGCTGTCGATCAGCAGTCGTCTGACCGCCTCCGCCCGGCGCAAGGAGAGCCTGCGGTTGTATTCGAAACTGCCACGACCGTCGGTGTAGGCGCGGATCTCGATGGTGCCGGGCGGGGCCTCTCGCAGGTACTGCACGATGGTCGCAAAGCGGGCCTTGGACTCGGCGGTCATCTCCGTCTTGTCGAACAGGAAATGGATGGGCTCGATGGGCTTCAGCGGTGGCCGCGCGTAGCCAAAGACGATGACCAGTTGCGGAGCGCATCCGGTGGTATCCACCTTTTGACCTGGCAGCGTGTTGTCGCAGTGATCCTGGCGATCGCTCTCGCCATCACGGTCGCGATCCGGATCCAGGGGCAGGGTGTCATTCCCCGTGGCCTGGAGACTCACGAACTTGAACTCGCTTTCGGAGACCGTCACATCGAGGTCCAGCGCCCGGAACAACTCGCCCATCCCCTCGTAGATCCGGAACCGCGCAGCCAATTCATCGAATTGCGCCCCGGCATGGTTGATGTGCGCCGCGTTGAGCTCACTCTCCGCATCCAGCAGGTCAATCAAGTCGCGCTGACCGATGAAGAACTCCTTCCGATAGGACTCGACGGTCTCTCGTGCCCGATCCACGTGACGTGCCAGAAACTCGAGCTGTCTGTTCAGACTGGCATCGGCGATCCAGGCCAGGCGCATGGTCTCAATCACCTGACGTCGGACCCGGGCGGCAAAGGCATCGTTTTCGTGGACGACACTGACCCTCTTGCGTTGCTCGGCCGCATCGGCGCCACCGTTGTAGAGGTTGTAACGGAGGTTCAGGACGACGGCATGCTCGTCCGTGTCCCCCACGTAACCGCTGATGTCCTGGCCCACACGCTTCTGCAACTGAAGGTCGAGCCGCGGATAGTTGGTGCGCCTCGAGCGCCGGTAGTCCGACTGGGCGGCCTCCACGTTGTAACGGGCCACCTGGACCGCGGGGTGGCGCTCCAGTGCCAGATCGATGAGGCGCTCCAGGTCGGTCTCACTGAGCTGCACGGCCGCCGGCACCTCCAGCTCCTCGGACCCGAGATAGCGGCCCAGGAGCTTGTGCACCTCGGTAAGGGCCTCCTGCAGATTGGCTTGCTGCGCGATCAGACTGGCGTGCGCCCTGGCCAGGCGACCCTCGGTCTGCTCCACTTCCGAACGCCGCCCCGCTCCCGAGTCGTTGCGCTCACGGATCTGCCACAGGATGCGTTCGTGGGATTCGACGTTCTGCTCCGCAAGCTCCACCAGTCGGCGCTGTTTCAGCGCCTCCAGATAGGCCTTGGCGGCATCCAGAGCAATGTTGTCGGCGGTATCGTAGAGTTGGTACAGGGCAGAGGCGAGGCGGGCGTCGTTCTGTTCGACTTGATAGCTGGTGTCGAACCCGTTGAACAGGTTCTGCGTAACCGTCAGCGCCGCCTGCGAGCTGTCGTAGTCGCGCCGCTGCCCTCCGGTGATGGGGGATTCGGTGGAATACTGCCCCGCCGAAGCGGTGAGATCCACCGTCGGGCGCCAGCCTGACAGGGCAATCTGACGGTCCTGTTCGATTTGACGGTAGGCGTGGATGCGCTGACGCACGTCGGGGTGAGCGATGACCACGTCCGCGACGTAGTCCGACAAGGGCATCGCCCCCGCCACAGCGGCCATGGTGCACCCCAACAGCATGAAGCCCAGCCTGGAAAGCCCTTTCTCTGCGATCATATTAGTGGTTATGGTCTCTGGGGGGAGTTACCGCGCTCCCCTGGCTCGGAGCGTGGGCTCCCGTGCCCCGCTCTACCCGATGATGAGGTGGCGTATTGTGCCAAGCAGAGCTGGACCAAAGTTCGGTTTGCCTGACGAAAAATTAGGAAATAGTGATCGAGATCACAGACAAATGGCGGCTAATTTGCATGGCAACCGGGTGGAAAAACCCGTAAGATCGGCGCAACTCATCGGTCCAAACTGAAGGGAAGCCGCAGCGCTGGTCGAACTGATGCAGTCCCCAACCTCCCCCATTTCCGTTCTGATCATCGATGATGATCCGGTCGAACTGACCCTGATCACCCAGCTCCTGGAGATCAAAGGGTTCAGGGTCATTCGCGCCGAAGACGGACTGGCCGGGATCGAAGCGGTCCAGGCAAGCCGGCCCGACATCATCCTCCTGGACATCAGGATGCCGGGGCTCGATGGGTTCGAGACGTGCCGGCGCCTGAAGAGCCTGCCGGCCGTGGCCCACATCCCGGTGATTTTCCTGACCGGCGCCGGAAGGGAGGAAGACGTGGTCGCCGGCTTTCGGGTGGGTGCGATCGACTACGTGACCAAACCGTTTCGAAGCGAAGAGATCCTCGCCCGCATCACCACCCATGCGGGGATCAGTCGTCGCCTGTCCCGTTACGCATCGACACTGGACACACGGGTGGAGCCGGGGCCTCCGCTGGGCGAAACGGTTGGGGAATCCAGGGATGTTCAGCAGATCAAGAAGGCCGTCGAACGGCTGTTGAAGAACCTGGTCGACCCTCCCACACTGCGGGAGTTGGCCCTTGAGATCGGCACCAACGAGCGCAAACTCTCCGAGCTGTTCCGCCAGGCGCTGGGCATGACCCCGTTTCAGTTCCTGCGGGAACAGCGTCTGCTCAAGGCCGCTCACCTTCTCAAGAACACGGATCGACCCATCAGCCTCATTGCCGAGCAGGTCGGCTACTGCCACAGCGGAGACTTCACCACGGCCTTCAAACAGAGCTTTGGGATGACCCCCCGGCAATTCCGTAAAGGCTGACGCGCGTGATTGCTCCGGCATCAGCCCTGTCGGGCTCCCCCCTCCTCCGCGCGGCACATCATGGCACCCATGCATACCGTTGATGCAGACCCTCCAGGCACCACCGAGTACACGCTGCTGAGGGGTCTGGCCCAGCCCGACCTGCCGGTCAGCCGAGTCCTCCACCGGGAAGTGCTCACCTGCCCGCCGGAGCAATCACTGTGCAGTGCCGCGGCGCAGATGGCAGAGCGACGCTTCAGCTCCATCGTGGTGGTCGAGCATGGCAAGCCGGTCGGGATCTGGACCGAGCGGGACGCCCTGGCCATCGACTTTGCCAATGCAACCACCTTCTCCCGTCCCATACGGGAAGTGATGAGCGCACCGGTACGGACCATCCCGCCCGACCTCCCCCTGCGAGAGGTGGCGGCACGCTTCCGTCGCGATCACGTTCGCCACTACGTGGTGGTCGACGGTGACGGTGAATTCCAGGGGATCGTCTCCCAGACCGACGTGGTCATGAACCAGGGGGCGGAGCAGTATCTGCGTCTGCGCACCGTCGGCTCGATCATCAAAAGGGAGCCGCTGGTCCTCGAGCACTCCACGAGCTTGCGCAGCGCTGCCCACCACATGCGCAATGAGGGGCTGGATGCAGTGGTGGTGCGTTATCCCGATGATGATTACGGGATCATCACCGAGCGGGATGTGGTCCGACTGGTGGCCACCCGCTGCGGAAACACCGCCATCGGCCCGCTGGCCAGCCGGCCTCTGCTGGCGGTGGATGCGGACAGTAGCCTCTATCGCACCCGCACCCTGCTGACGCAAAACGGGGTGAGGCATATCGCGGTGCTCCGCGAGGGCGCTCTGGTCGGCCTCATCGGTTTCACCGACATCCTCGCCGGGATGGAGCTGGCCTACGTGGAGGACTTGCGTTCTGCGCTGTACGATCTCCAACAGGAGGTCCGCGAGCGCACCGCGGCCCTGCACGAGAGTGACCGTGCCATGCGGACGCTGCTGGCGAACTTGCCCGGCATGGTCTATCGCTGCCAGGGCGACCGACTGGGGATGGAGTTCGTGAGCGACGGCGCAGTGGCCGTCACCGGCTATCATCCTCAGGAATTTCTGCAAGACGCCCGAATCAACCTCGATCAGTTGACCCACCCGCAGGATCTCGCGGCGGTCCGCCGCGACATCGCGCAGGCAGTGGCGGCGCACGAGGCGTTCACCCTGACCTACCGCATCCGACACCGCAACGGCGAGGAGCGTTGGGTATGGGAGCAGGGACGGGGCATGTACGACGAAAGGGGGCAGCTGCTGCGCCTCGAAGGATACCTGAACGACATCAGCCCCATGAAGCGAGCCGAGCAGGCCATGCTAAGGGCGAAGAACGAGGCAGAGGCGGCGAACCGGACCAAGAGTGAGTTCCTGGCCCGGATCAGCCACGAGATCCGCACACCAATGAACGCCATCAGCGGGATGGCGCACCTGCTGGCCGATACCGAGCTCGACATGCGCCAGAGCGACTACCTGGACAAGATCCAGGGCGCGGCCCACCATTTGATGCGGTTGCTCAACGACGTGCTCGACTTCGCCAAGATCGAGGCGGGGAAACTGGAGGTGGAATCGGTCCGCTTTGGGCTCGACCGGGTCATCCGGGAGGTCAGCGCCACCGCAGCGGTCAGCAGCGAAAGCAAAGGACTGCACCTGCGCTTTCGCATCGCTCCTGACCTTCCCGAATACCTGATCGGCGACCCTTTGCGGCTTCGCCAGGTGCTGGGCAACCTGGTCGACAACGCCATCAAGTTCACGGACAACGGCGAGGTGGTGGTCACCGCCCGGGAGCTCCAGCGGACCGACACCGAAGTGATGCTTCACTTCTCGGTCAGGGACACCGGGATCGGCCTGACGGAGGCGCAGGCCGAGAAGCTGTTCACCGCGTTCACGCAGGCCGACGGATCGATCACCCGCCGGTTCGGGGGGACCGGTCTCGGCCTGGCCATCTGCCGGCAACTGGTGGAGGCCATGGGCGGCCGTATCTGGGTGGACAGCGTCCCGGGCGGGGGGAGTGATTTCCAATTCACGATTGCCCTTGGGGTGGCAACCACGGCCAATGCCTTCCCCTCGCCCCCCCGGCAGCCTGCGGAGCGCCATTTTGATGGGGCGCGGGTGTTGGTCATCGAGGACAACCCGGTCAACCAGCAGGTCACCCGCGAGTTACTGCTGAAGCGTGGCATTGCGGTGGATGTGGCCGGCGATGGGCAAGAGGGTCTGGGGATGGTGCGGCGGTGCGATTACGATTTGGTGCTGATGGACGTGCGCATGCCTGGGATGGACGGCTACGAAACCACACGACGCATTCGCGCGCTCCGGGGAACGGCGCTGCGCGTGGTGGCCATGACCGCCGATGCCATGGCCGCCGATCGGCAGCGCTGCCTGGAGGCCGGGATGGACGATCACCTCAGCAAGCCGGTCGAACCCCAGGCGCTGTTCCGCACCCTGGAGCGCTATCTGCGCGCCCCTGCCGCAACCCGGCCGACGGGGCCTGAAGTCCCCTGGGGGAACCTCGCCTTTCCGGGCTTCCATCCGGAGATCGGGTACGAGCTGACCGAGGGTGACCCGACGCGCTACCTGACCCTGCTCCAGGTGTTTCTGCAGACCCATCGCAACGCCCCGACCGAGCTTGGCTGCTTGCTCGCCGCCGGAGACTGCGGGGCGCTGGCCCATCAGGTGCACAAGATCAGGGGTTCCGCCGGCACCCTGGGTGCCATGCGCCTGTTCGAGGCGGCGACCCTGCTGGAGCACCACCTGCGCGGCCATGCACCCAATGCCGTCGTGGCGGGCTACGGCGACTTCGAATCCGCGCTGCGGGAGGTCATCGAGGGGCTGGAGTCCGGACTGGTGGCCGCCCCAGGGTAAACGCATGCTTACCCAAGAGCGGTGTAGTGGGCGTTGACCCTGGCGCACCGCCCAAGCCCCGTGTGCCCCCTCGCCCTTTCCATTACAATACCGGCCATCTGAGGGCTGGAGCAATCCGACGTGAAACTGAGTGCCACCGAATTCAAAGAGTGGGAGAACAAGAAAATCACCCTGCTCGGCATGTCCGGGGTGGGCAAGACGCGACTGGCGAACATCCTGCGCCGGCAGAACTGGTTTCACTATTCCGCCGATTACCGTATCGGCACCCGCTATCTCGACGAGGCCATTCTCGACAACATCAAGCAGCAGGCCATGCAGGTGCCGTTCCTGCGGGACCTGTTGCGCTCCGACTCCATCTACATTCGAAACAACATCACCGTCGATCACCTGAAGCCGGTCTCCAGCTTCATGGGCAAGCTGGGCAACCCGGAGCTGGGGGGGCTGTCACTGACCGAGTTCAAGCGCCGCCAGTCACTGCACCGGGAGGCCGAGATCGCGGCCCTCAAGGATGTGCCGGAGTTCATCCACAAGGCCCAGACCATCTACGGCTACCAACACTTCGTCAACGACGCGGGCGGCAGCGTGTGCGAGTTGGATGACCCCGAGGTGCTGCGGATCCTCGACGAACACACCCTGCTCCTCTACATCAAGGCGAGCGAGAAGGACGAGCGGGAGCTCATCCGCCGGGCCGAGGCCGATCCCAAGCCGCTCTATTACCGTGAGGCGTTCCTCGACGAGCAGCTGCAGACCTACATGGCCGAACGCGACCTCTCCTATGTGGCGATGGTGGAGCCGGATGACTTTGTGCGCTGGGTCTTCCCGCGCCTGTTCTACTCCCGCATCCCGCGCTACGAGGCCATTGCCGAGCAGTACGGCTACACCATCACCACCGATGAGCTGGCCCAGGTGCAGGAAGAGGGCGACTTCCTGACCTTGGTGGAACGCGCCGTGGCGCGGCGCCCCTGAGTGTGAGTGCACGGAGAACGAGCTGACGATGCCTTTGGTTGCCAACACCGACCTCCCCGCCTTCCGCCGTCTGGAGGAGGAGGGGGAGACCATCATCCCGGGGGAGATTGCGGTCCATCAGGACATTCGCGAGCTGCATGTCGGGCTGCTGAACATGATGCCCGATGCGGCCCTCTCGGCCACCGAGCGGCAGTTCTTCCGCCTCATCGGCGAGAGCAACCAGATCGCCCAATTCTATGTGCACCCGTTCACCCTCAAGGAACTCAAGCGCGGCCCGGAGGGCACCGCCCACGTGGAGCGCTTCTACGAGAGTTTTGAGTCCATCAAGGCGCAGGGGCTGGACGCCCTCATCATCACCGGGGCCAACGTCACCGGCACCGAGCTTGCCCAGCAACCCTTCTGGGAACCGCTCATCGAGGTGATCGACTGGGCCTACGAGAACGTCACCTCCACCCTCTGCTCCTGCCTCACCACCCACGCGGTGATGCAGTTCCGCTACGGACAGAAACGCTATCGGCTGCCGGCCAAGCGCTGGGGGGTCTACTCCCACCGAGTGGTGGAGCGCAAGCATCCGCTGGTGATGGGGGTGAATACCCGCTTCGATGTCCCCCACTCCCGCTTCAACCAGATCGACCGGGCCCAGTTCGAGGCCGCCGGCTGCCGTGTTCTGGTGGAGAGCGAGGCCGGCGTGCACCTGGCGATCAGTGGGGATCAGTTCCGGCTGGTGTTCTTCCAGGGCCATCCGGAGTACGACATCATCAGCCTGCTCAAGGAGTACAAGCGCGAGGTAATGCTGTTCGCCAGCGGCCGGCGCGAGGACTACCCCCCCTTCCCGGAGAACTACTTCACCGCCCAGTCCGAGGCCATCCTCACCGAGTACCGCGACCGGCTGCTCGCGGCCAGGGCGGGCGGCGAGCCGCTGCCGGAGTTCCCCGAGGAGGTGGTGGCCGAACAGCTGGACAACACCTGGCACGACACCGCCGAGGCGGTGATCAACAACTGGATCGGCAAGGTCTACCAGATCACCCATTTGGAGCGGCGCCGCCCTTTCAAGGAGGGGATCGACCCCGCCGATCCGCTGGGGCTCGGCGCCGCCTGAGGCGGCGCCCCTCTCCCGAATGGAGATCCTCTTCCGCGACGACCACTTCGTGGCCGTGAACAAGCCCTCCGGCCTGCTGGTGCACCGCAGCGAGATCGACCGCCACGAGACCCGCTTTGCCGTGCAGGAGGTGCGCAACCTCATTGGCCGGCGAGTCTACCCGGTGCACCGTCTGGACAAGGCCACCTCGGGGGTGCTCATCTTCGGCCTCCACGAGGAGGCAGCCCGCGCCCTGGGGGCTGCCTTCACCCGCAAGGCGGTGGACAAGCGCTATCTCTGCGTGGTGCGGGGCATTCCGCAGGCCGAGGGCTGCATCGATCACCCTCTGGTGGAGCGGCCGGACAAGATGGAGCGGGGTGGGGCCGAGAAACCGCCCCAACCGGCGGTCACGGCGTTTCGGCGGCTGTCCGAGGTGGAGCTGCCGGTGGCGGTGGACCGTTACCCCACCAGCCGCTATGCGCTGCTGGAGACGCGGCCGTACACCGGCCGCAAACACCAGATCCGCCGCCACTTGAAGCACATCTTCCACCCCATCGTGGGGGACACCAGCTACGGCCACGGCCCCCACAACCGCTTCTTTCGCGAGCGCTTCGACAGCCACCGCATGTTGCTCACCGCCGTCCAGCTCTCCTTCATCCACCCCCTGGAGCGGGCGAAAGTCACCATCGGTGCACCGCTGGACGCCACCTTCAGGCGCGTCGTCGAGGCCCTGGGCTGGACCGCGGCAGTGGAGGAGCGCTACCCGGAGTTGGATCCACACCGAACAGACAAGCCCGACGCGCCCCTCCCGCTGCAGGCCGGAAAATGTGCATGCGAGGGTGGATAAGCGCGGCGCCCCCGACATGTTGGGCGCATCGGGGGGGGCTGTTCAGTACCCTAAGAGACGGTCAACAGGTGGTTGCAATCCCGGGCAAAGGCGCGGATGGCGGCCATCCGGGCGGGAAAATCTTCAAAACCGTGATGGCCACCGGGGTCGACGACCGCGCGGGCGCCGGGCAATGCCGCAAGGGTCTGGCGATGGTCGAGCAGCGCATCGCCCAGCTGCAGCAGAAGGAGCAGACGTCCCGGATCGGCCGAACGGGTCTCGAGGCCTTCCAGTTGTTTCAAATGCTCCAGGGTGAATTCAAACTGCGATCCATCGAAGTAGTGGCGATTCATGCCGATGAACCGGCCCAACGGCAGGTTCAGCATCACCACCGGGTTGACCAGCACCGCGGGCAAACCGTGCTTGGCGGAGAGGTGCAGGGCGTAGTAGCCGCCCAAAGAGCTGCCCACCAGCAGCGGAGGTCTCCCCAGGGCGGCAAGGAATTCCTCCAGCGTCTCCACCGCCAGCGCAGGGATGTGGCTGAGGGAGGGGGCATAGACCGCCCCGAAGTGAGCCTTGAGCACCCCGGCCTTGGCGGAGTGGCCGGAGCTGGCGAAACCGTGGATATAGAGAATGACCGGGTCCATCGGCGGGCTCACCCCCCCGCCCCGGCCGGGGCGGCAGTCAGGTGCAGGTTGCGGCAGCGGGTCTCCTTCAGGCGCGTGGCCGCTGCCAGAGCAAGCGCGGCAAAGGCGGCGGAGGCCCACAGCCCGTTACGGTAGCTGGCCCAATCATAGCGGCGCACCCCCTCCTGCAGTGCTCCGTCCCAGGTGAGATCGACCACCCAACCGAACAGCGGCTGCATGATGGCCGCCCCGAGGAACAGCCCGGTGTTGACCAGGGCGATGGCCATGCCGGCATTGGCCGGCGCCACCACCTCTTTCGCCGCCGCATAGGTCACCACGAATCCGCCCGCCGCGAATCCCAGCACCCCGTAGAGCAGCAGGCCCGAGGCCCCGGGGCCCCACGGCAGCAGGGCCAGGGCCATCCAACTGGTAAAGGAGAACAGCCCCGCCCCCAGGATCACCGGCTTGCGCCGGCCGAGCCGATCGGAGAGCGCGCCCATGGCGAACGAGCCCACCGCGAAGCCCGCCAGGGCCGCGGTGGTGTAGAGGGAGGCCTCACCGCGGGAGAGCCCGAAGACATCGCGCATCAGCGGCACCCCCCACAGGCCGGCGAAGGCGAACAGAGTACCGGTCACCCCGAAGTTCACCCAGAAGCCCGGCCAAACCGCCCGATTCCCCAGCACCGCCTGCAGCTCGCGCCACCAATGCCGCTTCCGCTCCGGGAGCTCGCGCTCGCCTGCCATCGCCCGCAATGAGGGGAAGCCGGCGTCCTGCGGCCGGTTGCGCACCAACAGCACCGTGATGACCGCCAGGAGCATGGAGAGGAGCCCGGCGGTGACGAACACACCGCGCCAGGACGCCCACCCGAGCACGACCGCCAGCGGGCCGGCGGCGAGGATGGAGCCGACGTTGCCGAGCAGCAGCGTGAGGCCGCTGATGAGCCCGTAGCGTCTTTCGCTGAACCAGAGGGTGTTCGATTTCATTAGCCCGACGAACACCACCGAGACCCCCAACCCCACCAGGAACCGCCCCGCCGAGGCCATGGTGAACTCCGGAGCCAGACCGAAGACGATGGACCCGATCCCCGCCACCAGCGCACCGGCAGCCACCGCAAAGCGCGGGCCGAGCGTGTCCGCCAGCACCCCCGAGGGGATCTGCATGGCCGTATAGACGTAGTAGTACATGGCGGCCAGGGAGCCCAGGGCCGCCCCGCTGGTGCCGAAGGCCTGCATCAGATCGGCCGCCACCACCCCGGGCGCCATGCGGTGGAAGTAGACCATCATGTACGACAGGACCAGCAGCGCGAAGATGGTCCAGCGCACCCGCTGGAAGCGGCGCCGTTCACAGGGAGTCATGGGCGATTGCAATCAACAGGGCAAATGGGCTCACGCCCCGAAAATGGGGCAGACGCTAGCGTAGCGACTGGGGCCTCGGGCCGCAACGGCGGCGGGCGTCGCGGCACTTACCGTCACCGCAGGTGGCTCGGGGGAAATGCGGGCTAGACTTTGGGCACCGAATGTTCGCTCCCGCAAATGCACGGACACCGTCGGAGGGACAGCGATGAAACGGACGCACATCCTCTTCGGTTTAATCGGCTTTTCACTGCTGTTCGGCTGCCAGGAACAGCCCACGAAGGAGACCATCGGCACCGGTGCCGGGGCGGTGGTTGGAACCGTCATCGGCGAGCGTGTGGGCGACAGCACCACCGGCGCGGTGATCGGCGGCATCGTCGGAGCGGTGGTCGGTGGCGAGATCGGGCGGCGCATGGATCGGCAGGACCGGCAGAACGCCTATGCGGCCCTGGAGGCGAACCAGCCGGTGAGCTGGGAGAATCCGGACACCGACACCGACTACACGGTCACCCCCACCCAGACCTTCCGTAGCGAAGACGATCGCCTCTGCCGACGATACACCACCACCATTCAGGTGGAGGGCGGGGCGGAAACCGCCCAGGGGACCGCCTGCAAGCGCGCCGACGGGACCTGGGAGATCATCAGTTAGACGTTGTTGGTGCGCCGGCTCCAGCACGTCTGTCTGACGGCCAGCCGGCAGCATCTCCGCGCGTAGATGGGAGGGCGGGCGAGCGCCCGCCCTTCCCTTTGAAACGGGTGAGGTGACCATGAGGACAGCCTCAAAGAGCGGATGGTGGCTGGGGGCAGTGCTGCTCCTGGCCTCCCAGGCCGGGGGAGCCCAGCAGCTGCCCGATTTCACCGAGTTGGTCAGGCGCAATTCCGAGTCGGTAGTGAACGTGAGCACCTCCCAGCCCGGGGCCGGCGGGCTGCAGCAGCTCCTCCCGGACATTCCCCGGGACAGTCCCTTCTACGAATTCTTTCGCCGCTTCTACGATCAGCTCCCCGCACCCGAGCAGATGCAGTCACTGGGCTCGGGGTTCGTGATCAGCCCCGATGGCTACATCGTGACCAACGCCCACGTGGTCGCGGGCGGACAGGACATCATCGTGCGCCTGAGCGATCGGACCGAAAAGAAGGCGGAGCTCATCGGCATGGACGAGCGGTTCGACATTGCGTTGATCAAGATCGATGCCGCCGACCTGCCCCCCGCCAGGATCGGCGACTCCGACAGCCTGGCGGTAGGGCAGTGGGTGCTCGCCATCGGCTCGCCCTTCGGTCTCGAGCATACAGCCACCCAAGGGATCATCAGCGCTCTCGGGCGGGAGCTTCCGGGTGATGTCTATGTCCCGTTCATTCAGACCGATGTGGCGGTAAATCCCGGCAGTTCGGGCGGCCCGCTGTTCAATCTGGACGGGGAGGTGATTGGGGTCAACGCCCAAATCTTCACCACCAGCGGTGGCTACATCGGACTCTCCTTCGCCATTCCCATCAACGTGGCGATGGATGCGGTGAAGCAGATCCGCGAGAAGGGCTACGTCACCCACGGCTGGCTCGGAGTGGTGATCCAGTCCATGAGCCCCGCGGTGGCCGAATCCTTCGGTCTCAAAGAGCCACGCGGCGCGCTGGTGAGCCGGGTCATGCCCGACAGCCCGGCCGCCCGGGCCGGTCTGCGCTCGGGCGATATCATTGTCCAATATGGCGACCAGCCCATCGAATCGGCCTCGGCACTGCCCCCGGCGGTGACCAAGACTCCGGTGGGCGAGCAGGTGCCGCTCACCGTCATCCGTGAGGGGAAGGAACGGCGCATCAATGTAACCATCGGGGAGCTGCCCAAGGAGGAGGATAGAGCGCCCGGGGCTCCGGCCGTGAGCGAATCCCGCCTCAACATCACCGTGGAGGCGCTCAGCCCCGAGCAGCGGGCGCGGTTCGGCGTCGATCGCGGGGTTCTGGTTCGCGAGGTCCGCCACGGACCGGCGGCAGAGGCGGGCTTGCGCGCGGGGGACGTGCTGCTCTCGCTCGGCCAGCGGGACATCAACTCCCCCGCAGAGCTCGTGGAGACAGTGCGCAAGCTGCCCCGGGACCGCCCTGCCCCCATGCTGATCTGGCGCGATGGGGAGACCCAGTTCCTCCCCCTGCGGCTGCCGGGGCGATGATCCCGTGGAGGCGCTTCAGCCATTGGGCGCCTTCGCCGGCGCCTTGGGTCGCGGCCCGGTTCACCACGCTGACCGCTGTGAATACATCCATGTAAACTTTCCACAGAAGCTGTGGATAAGTCTGTGGAGTGACGGTCAGTAGCACAGCTAAGCGTCTGTCCCTGTTGCCGTTCAGTCCGGCGGTCGGAATTTGGTCCGGGCGGAGCGCGGGCGGGACGGTCATGGGCGTTTGAGCCGGTGGGGGCGTCTGGCCGCACACGACCGGCCGGCAACCTGTGATTTCCACAGTTCCTGTGGATAACTCTGTGGGTGTCGTGTCGGAAGATCCCTTAACCCCTTCTTGCACAAGGGGGGATTCAAGATGCGTACTCTTTGCCCTGCTTGAACGCATACCCAAGAGCGATGTAAGTCCTTGGGTAAGTGTGCGTTTACCCTGGGTAAGTCCCCCTTTGGCTTGACAGTGAAAGGCGCTCCGTCTTCGCTTACTTGTTAGATGCGCCAGAACAGAGCTGCTGCCCCAGGAATGAGGAAGCACCCACCCGAGGGAGAGAACGATGGCTACCGCAAAACAGGAAGTCGCCGCTGGTGAGGCTCTCAAGGAGATCCCCCAGGAGGTATTCAATGCGTGGTTCGACGAGCGGTTCGAGCAGAAGATGGCCGAGCGCGAGGCGAACCACACCCCCAGCCTGGCGATCATCGCCACCAAGGGGACCCTGGACATGGCCTATCCACCCTTCATCCTCGCCTCCACGGCGGCGGCATTGGGGTGGAACGCCTCCATCTTCTTCACCTTCTATGGCCTGAACCTGCTGAAGAAAGAGCTGACCCTGCAGGTCTCCCCACTGGGGAATCCGGCCATGCCCATGAAGATGCCCTTCGGCCCAAGCTGGTTCAAGGCGCTGAACTGGAACATTCCCAACGCAGTTATGGGCAATATCCCCGGCTTCGAGGGCTTCGCCACCACCATGATGAAACAGACCCTCAAGAGCAAGGGGGTGGCCAGCATCCAGGAGCTTCGGGAATTGTGCATCGATGCCGAGGTGAACATGGTGGCCTGCCAGATGACGGTCGACCTGTTCGGATACGAAAAGGACGACTTCATCCCCGAGGTGAAGGAGTGGGTCGGCGCGGCCAGCTTCCTCCCCCAGGCACAGGCGTGCGATGTGACGCTATTCGTCTGAAGGAAGGCAGAGGCGAGGGGTGGAGGCGCTACGCGCAATTGATCAGATCACCTGTCGCGAAGCGACTCATCCCCCTCGTCACTCGCACCTCGCCCTCGCCCCTGCAGCAAGCGGCCTCAAGCCGCTTGCTGCTCGACATAGCGGGCGATGAGCGCCAAGCGACCGACGATCTTTCGCTGGACCTTCGCCACGCGCTGCGCCACGTCCATGGCCCAGTCAAGTTTCCCTTCGGGGCCTTCCTCGTTGAGGGCGTCGGCCAGCAGGTAGGACATAAGGAGCTGCCCGTTGCGCCCCAGTGGATACGCCACGTCCTTGAGGGCCACACGGATCCCGGTCAGCAGGGCGGAGATGTCGGCAGCCTGCTCGGCGATGCGATCCCGCAGCTTGGTGTTCCCGATCCCCGCTTTCACACTCAGGAGCGCCTCCAGCACGATGGCGTGCTGGCGCAACTGCCTCACCTGAGGTAACACGACCTCGAGGCGGCGCAGGGCCTCCAGCAGCCTGATCGCCTCGGCCCCCAGGTTTCGCGCGTTGGGAATGCGCCCCCCATCCGCATTGGCAAGGGCCGTCAGGGTCGCACCGAGCCACCGCATCGCCCGACGGTGATGCTCCACTAGAACGGCCCCGCTGGCGTCCTGAGCCTCCTCCGCTTCACGGCAGTAACTGTGCGCGGCGTCGAGCGCATCGCGCCCCAGCCCTCCATTGGCAAGGGCGAGGCGGGCGCCGGAACGCAGCAGGGCCACGTTGAGGGCCCCGTCGATCTGCTTGCCGTCGGCATCGGCATAATCTTCGTGAGCCACACGGACCCGGGGGAGTCCCTCCTCAACGGCCCGACGGACCTCGGCCAGCGCCTGACGGACCTGGGCGGGTGCGGTAGGACGGATGGCCACCGCCTCGGCCCCTAGCGGCAACAGGGGTTCGAAATAGCCGTGGAAATAGTGATCGAGCACCGTGTCGGTTTGACTCCGGGTGGGCAGACCGTGGATGTACTCGGGCACGGTGATGAGTCGGTCGGCAGTCACCGGAAGCTTCATGATGCGGCGATAGTGCAAATAGCTGAGCCGCCGGACCGT
The DNA here is from genome assembly GCA_041690535.1 of Gammaproteobacteria bacterium. Classification (GTDB taxonomy): domain Bacteria; phylum Pseudomonadota; class Gammaproteobacteria; order Thiohalomonadales; family Thiohalomonadaceae; genus JAWLHA01. Next base: position 23,274 of record JAWLHA010000008.1, read on the forward strand.
CTTCACGAACCGCCGGGAGATTCCGCGCGCCGGCCGGCTGCAGAGGATGAGGCCCTCCTCGCTGCCGAGTTCCCCGTCGCAGCGCTCCCGATCGGTCGGACGGATCTCACCGGTGCGCAGCCACTGCGCCTGCTGTTCCTCGTCGAGGGTGGGCTGGATCCGGGAGGTAAAGGCCTGGGCCTTGCCGGCAATCGCTCCGGCAAAGTCCTCCACCAACTTGCGCCGCTCCTGCCACAGGTTCCGCAGATCCGGCTCGATCAAGCGGGCCACGTGGTCCAACAGACGTGCCCGCTCCACCGTCTCCACGAAGACCGAGGCGCCGGCAACACGGCGCTGGGCGTGATCGGCTTGTGCGACCATGTGACGAACGAAGGGGCGGGCCACCACGTCCGACAGCGACAGCCAGCCGAGTGTGGCCTTGCGTCCCACCTCCACCAGCTTGCGCACCTCTCTCACGACCGGCTGCAGAAGCCGGGGCCACTCTTCAGCCCAGCGGGCCAGGAGCTGGTCCAGGGCATCCGGGTGGTGGCTGGCACGGCGAAACCAGCCATTGATCTCGCGCAGCAGAAAGGCCGCCCGCGGCTGCAGGGCCGGAGAGAAGTAAGTGAGCTCATGGGCGAGCAGTCCGGCGAACTGCCGGGTGTTCAATTCGGCAAGCACCGGCAACCCCAGGCGCAGCAGGAGTTTACCGCTGATGAAGCCGTCGTTCGCCACGAACTGCACGGCGACCCGGGGTTGCAAGTCGGCCACCACCCAACGGGGGGCGGGGGCACCGGCCGCCTCGGCGATATGGCTCACGAACGCATAGAGGTCTTTTTCGCGCCGATGGCGAAGTGCCGTGGCCACAAACTCGGGACGGCGGAACGCCAGCAACGGTTTCAGCAGGGCCGGCAACAGCAGGAACAGCAGCACCGAGATGAAACCGTGCAACACATGCCCCAGGGCCTGCACGGGAATTCCCGAATAGAGGCGATCACCCGCAAACAGGTGAAGCAAGATGGCGAGTACAGCGGCCAGGAGAAAAGCCAGATAGGAGCCAAGCAACCCGACCTGCAGGAGGGCAGCAGGCCAGACAAACAGTTTGTAGAAGGTGTGTCGCATTGTCGCTTCCCGCCCGGCCTCCCTGGCGTCGATCGCGTGACAGGCAATTTCGGCCATGATTCTCAAACCATCTCAGATCATCTCGCCTGCAAATCTATCATCCCAGACAAAACGGGAAGGGGCACCGGGTCACAAAAGGCAGGTACGAGGGACAAGTTGGGAGTGGCGAGGGGATGTGCTCGCCACTCGTAACTGCCGTTGCCGCGCATGCTAGAATTAGCGGCCTCCAAAAGCCCCCAAACGCGACATTAGGAACATGGCACACCACTACACCGGCAACCGAAGCGCAGCCCTCGTCGACGCCCTCGCCCACCGCATCCTCATCCTGGATGGCGCCACCGGCACCATGATCCAGGGCTACAAGCTGCAGGAGGCGGACTACCGCGGCGAACGCTTCGCCCACTGGCCCTCGGATCTGAAGGGCAACAACGACCTGCTGGTGCTGACCCGCCCGGACGTGGTGCGCGCCATCCACGAGGCCTACCTGGAGGCCGGCGCGGACATCATCGAGACCAACACCTTCAATGCCAACTCGGTCTCCATGGCCGACTACGGTATGGAAGCGCTCACCTACGAGCTGAACGTGGAAGGGGCGCGCCTGGCGCGCGAGGCGGCGGACAAGTTCACCACCGCCGGGAAGCCCCGCTTCGTGGCCGGGGTGCTCGGCCCCACCAACCGCACCGCCTCCATCTCCCCGGACGTGAACAACCCCGGCTACCGGGCCATCTCCTTCGATACCCTGGCAGAGACCTATCTGGAGGCCACCCGCGGGCTGGTGGACGGCGGGGCCGACATCCTGCTCATCGAGACCATCTTCGATACCCTCAATGCCAAGGCGGCCATCTACGCCATCGAGAGCTACTTCGAGCAGACCAACACCCGCCTGCCGGTGATGATCTCCGGCACTATCACCGATGCATCGGGCCGCACCCTGACCGGTCAGACCGTGGAGAGTTTCTACAATTCACTGCGCCACGCCCGCCCCATCAGCTTCGGCCTGAACTGCGCCCTGGGGGCCAAGGAGCTTCGCCAGCACCTCGAGGAGCTCTCGCGCATCGCCGAGTGCCCCGTCTCCGCCCACCCCAATGCGGGACTGCCCAACGCCTTCGGCGGCTATGACGAATCCCCCGAGGCCATGGCCGCGGAGCTGAAGGAGTGGGCCGAGTCGGGCTTCCTCAACATCATCGGCGGCTGCTGCGGCACCGGCCCCGGCCACATCCGCGCCATTGCCGAGACCATGGCCTCCATCGCCCCCCGCGCCCACCGGACCATCCGCCCCGAATGCCGCCTCTCCGGGCTGGAACCGCTCAATATCGGCCCCGACTCGCTGTTCGTGAATGTGGGCGAGCGGGCCAACGTCACCGGCTCGGCCAAGTTCAAGCGCCTGGTGCTGGAGGAGAAGTACGAGCAGGCCCTCGACGTCTGCCGCGAGCAGGTGGAGAACGGCGCCCAGGTGATCGACGTGAACATGGACGAGGCGATGCTGGACGGCGTCAAGGCCATGGTCACCTTCCTCAACCTCATCGCCGCCGAGCCGGACATCGCCAAGGTGCCGGTGATGCTCGACTCCTCCAAGTGGGAGATCCTGGAGGCGGGGCTCAAGTGCATCCAGGGCAAGGGGGTGGTGAACTCCATCTCCCTCAAGGAAGGCGAGGCGAACTTCGTCGCGCAGGCCCGCAAGCTGCGCAAGTACGGCGCCGCGGCCATCATCATGGCCTTCGACGAGCAGGGGCAGGCCGACACCCTGGCGCGCAAGCAGGCGATCTGCGAGCGCTCCTACCGGATCCTCACCGAGCAGGTGGGCTTCCCGGCCGAAGACATCATCTTCGATCCCAACATCTTCGCCATCGCCACCGGCATCGAGGAGCACAACAACTACGCGGTGGACTTCATCGAGGCCACCCGCTGGATCAAGGCGCACCTGCCTCACGCCCTCATTTCCGGCGGCGTCTCCAACGTCTCCTTCTCGTTCCGCGGCAACAACCCGGTGCGCGAGGCCATCCACGCGGTGTTCCTCTACCACGCCATCCATGCCGGCATGGACATGGGTATCGTCAACGCCTCGCAGCTGGCGGTCTATGACGAACTGCCCGAGGAGCTGCGCGAGGCGGTGGAGGATGTGGTGCTGAACCGCCGCCCCGACGCCACCGACCGGCTGCTGGAGATCGCCCCCAACTACGCCGGCGCCGCTGGCGTGGCCGTGGCCACCGACAAGGACCAGTGGCGCACCCTCCCGGTGGCCGAGCGGCTCGCCCACGCCCTGGTCAAAGGCATCGACGCCTACGTGGAGGAGGACACCGAGGAGGCCCGCCAGCAGTTCGAGCGCCCCATCCAGGTGATCGAAGGCCCCCTCATGGATGGCATGAACACCGTGGGTGACCTGTTCGGCGACGGCAAGATGTTCCTGCCCCAGGTGGTCAAGTCCGCCCGGGTGATGAAGAAGGCGGTGGCCTACCTCATCCCCTTCATCGAGGCGGAGAAGGCCGAAGGGGCCCGTGCCGCCGGGCGCATCCTGCTCGCCACGGTGAAGGGCGATGTGCACGACATCGGCAAGAACATCGTCGGGGTGGTGCTGCAGTGCAACAACTTCGAGGTGATCGATCTCGGGGTGATGGTCCCCGCCGCCAAGATCCTGGAGGAGGCGAAGGCCCGTGACGTGGACATCATCGGCCTCTCCGGCCTCATCACCCCCTCCCTGGACGAGATGGTCCACGTGGCTCAGGAGATGAAGCGCCAGGGCTTCTCCATCCCGCTGCTCATCGGCGGTGCCACCACCTCCCGCGCCCACACGGCCGTGAAGATCGACCCCGCCTACGAGGAGCCAGTGGTGTGGGTGAAGGACGCCTCCCGCGCGGTGGGGGTGGCGCAGAACCTTATCTCCACCTCCGACGGCACCCGCGAGAACTTCGCCGCGCAGCTCAAGACCGACTACGACCAGGTGCGCGCCAACCATGCGGCCCGTCGCGACCAGACCAAGGCGCTCCCCCTGGAGGCGGCCCGGGCCAACGCCCAGCAGCTGGAGTGGGAGGAGTACACCCCGGCGGTACCCGCGGTTCTGATGGCGGAAAACGAAGGGGCGCTGCTCATGCCCCACCTCGACCGCGCGGCGTGGGGCGACACCGAGATCACGGTGGCGCCCCACGAGGCGGGGGCGGTGATCACCCTCGCCCCCATTGACCTCTCGGTGCTCACCCGCTACATCGACTGGACCCCCTTCTTCCACACCTGGGAGCTGAAGGGCAGCTTCCCCAAGATCCTCGACGATCCAGAAAAAGGGGAAGAGGCCAAGAAGCTACTGGCCGATGCAGAGGCGATGCTGCAGCGCATTGTTAGCGAGAAGTGGCTCACCGCCCGGGCGGTGGTGGGGCTCTTCCCGGCCAACCGGGCCGGCTACGACGATGTGGAACTCTACAAGGATGCGGAACGCAAAGAGGTGCTGACCACCTTCCACTTCCTGCGCCAGCAGGGGGAGAAGCCCGCCGGCAAACCCAACCGCTGCCTGGCGGACTTCGTCGCCCCCCGCGAGGCCCGCAAGGGCGACCACCTGGGGCTTTTCGCCGTCACCGCCGGGCTGGGGATCGAGGCCAAGGCGGCCGAGTTCGAGGCGCAGCACGACGACTACGACCTCATCATGCTCAAGGCCCTGGCCGACCGCCTTGCCGAGGCCGCCGCCGAGTGGCTGCACGAGCGGGTGCGCAAGGAGCTGTGGGGCTACGCCCCCGACGAGCGGCTCGACAACGAGGCGCTGGTCCACGAGCAGTACCAGGGGATCCGCCCCGCCCCGGGCTATCCCGCCTGCCCCGATCACACCGAGAAGGGCACCCTGTGGGAGCTGCTGGAGGTGGAGGCGCGCACCGGCATCAAGCTCACCGAAAGCTTCGCCATGTGGCCCGCTGCCGCGGTGAGCGGCATCTACTTCAGCCACCCCGAGTCCGCCTATTTCGCCGTGGGCAAACTGGGCCGCGACCAGGTCGCCGACTACGCCGAACGCAAGGGGATGAGCCTTGCCGAGGCGGAGCGGTGGCTGGCGCCGAATCTGGGGTATGAGGCATAAGGGGGCGGTCCGGCCACCGGCCAAACCAGGAAAAAGGGCCCGCGGTGGGCTTTCGCAACGTCGCCGCGCACAACTACGAAGCGGTCGCAGGGTAAACGCATGCTTACCCAAGAGCGATGCTGTGGTAACGGGAAAGTTCCTGGACGGGGAAACAGCGGGCACTCGCACCTAACCTGCATCCCGACCAGGCACCTCCTGCACGCTAGTGCGGTGCGGCCCAATTCTCGACGCAGAGCCCGGGGACCCGCTCGAATTCCCGGCCGTTGTTGGTCACCAGCGTCGCACCGAGCTGGCGGGCATGGGCGGCAATCAGCAGGTCATTGCCGCCGATGACGGTCCCGTTTCGCTCCAGCTCCGCCCGGATTTCGCCATAGTCGTGTGCCGCGGCCTCCGGCCAATCCAACACCTGAACAAACGCGAGGAAGTCGCGCAGAGCCGCTTCACTGCGCTCCCGTTGGCTTGACTTGGCAATCCCGTGGCGCAATTCCGCGAGCACGACTGCCGACATGCCCACCTCGCCCACTGGAATCCCGCGAAGGCGTTCATGCACTTCCGGTGGGCGCCGCTTCATGACATAAATGCAAATGTTCGTGTCCAGCATGTAGCGCATCAAAATGATTCCCGATGCTGTGCGGGCAGATCCTCGATGCTGTCGGGAAAGTCTTCGGGCAATGTCGTCACGGGCTTACTGAAGTAGTCGTCCCAACTGCGCGGCTTGGGCCGCAAGATGATCTCATCACCGCGGCGCTCGATGTAAACCTCGTCGGCATCAAGTTCAAAAGCCTTGGGCAGCCGAACCGCTTGGCTGCGACCGTTGCGAAAGAGGCTGGCGGTACGCTTCGCCATGGCGGGCCCTCCTGTTCATGGATATGCCCGGAGCATATGCCCCGTGGTTGAGATATGCAAGAAGCATAGGCCAGTTGTTCCATTGTGTCCGCGTCGATCCCAGACGCCCAGGCAAAACATCGTGGCCACCGCCCCAGATCAACTCGCCCTGGCGACCGCCCGAATCACATCATAGTCCCGCTTCAGCGCTGTCCGGATGAGCGCTGAGGTGAAGCGGGGAAACACCTCCCGCGGGACCAGCGCCGCCAACTGCGCGGGATCCGGGGGGAGTCCCAGCTTCTCCGCGGCGTCGAGGATTTTGCTGTCTGCGTAGGGATAGGCCTCCTCCCACGCCCCCTGCGCCTCGCGCAGGAAGATGTCGGCCCCCACCTTGCCGATACCCTTGAACTCCTGGAGCAGCGTCCACTCCCGCCGCACATCGAACCCGGCCGCCTCGCGCAGATGCCTCAGATCACCCCGGTAACGCTCCAGCAGCAGGGCGGCGCTGTCGCCCAGCATGGTCGAGGTACGTTCGTCGTAGCGCTTGTAGCCGTGCCAGGTGATCACGTCGACCCGCGCCTGCCAGGTGGCCTCGGCCATCTTGCGGGGCGTGGTCAGCCCCGCCTTGCGCAGGGCGGTGGCGGCCTCCACGGCATTGCCCGCCGCAATGCGCGCGCTCAGCAGGAGCGCCAGCACCAGAAGCTGGAACAGCTCCGATGGGGTGTTGCGCTCCACGTGCAGGCCCACCTCTTCGGCATAGGTCGTGCCGTGGTATTCGAGCACCGCCTCCACAAGTCTTCGCGAGTCCTCTGCCGCCACGCGCCACCTCGCTTCTGAAGGGTGATTGCCGCAAGTGTAGAGAAGCCCGTCGGCTGGTAGATCAGGCTGCCGAAGGCTGCTTCACAGGGCTTGGCTTCTCCGCTGGATCGGTAACGCGCGGAGTTCTCTCCGGCTGCAGACGTCAGAACGTGGGAGGCCCGCCCTCGGGCCGGATCCTTGAGCCGGTTCGCGGCGAGGGTGCCGCTCTACGTGTTTGGTGGTCCGGAACGTCCTTTAGGAGTCCGAGTGCTCCTGCGGCAGTGCCTCGATGCGCGCTTCGAAGTGCGCAACGAGCTGAAGGTGGTCCGAATAGGGGCGAGCGTCAGCCAGGCACCGGCTGAGCGCCAGGGCTTCTTGGTAGGCCTCCAGAGCCTTGCTCCACCGCCCTTCTGCTTGCGCTACCCCCCCCAGGTGGTCAAGGGAAATTGCAAGGTCGCGCAGGCTCTCGGGGCTCTCACCCAAACGCGCCACCAGCCGTCGAGCGATGTCCAGGCTCTGCGCGAACAGCCCACCCGCCCGCTCCAACTCCCCCTGCGCGCGGGCGATGTTGCCCATGTTGTCCAAGGCGACAGAGAGGTCGCGCAGGCTCTCGGGGCTCTCTCCCAGACGCTCCACCAGCCGTCGAGCGATGTCCAGGCTCTCCGCGAACAGCCTGCCCGCGCGCTCCAGCTTCCCCTGAGTGCGGGCGATATCGCCCACGTTGTTCAAGGCGACAGCAAGGTCGCGCAGGCTCTCGGGGCTCTCACCCAGACGCTCCACCAGCCGACGAGCGATGTCCAGGCTCTTCTCGAACAGCCCGCCCGCCCGCTCCAGCTCACCCTGGGCGCGGGCGATGTTGCCCACGTTGTCAAGGGCAATGGAGAGGTCTCGCAGGCTCTCGGGGCTCTCACCCAGACGCTCCACCAGCCGTCGAGCGATGTCCAGGCTCTTCTCGAACAGCCCGCCCGCCCGCTCCAGCTCCCCCTGGGCGCGGGCGATGTTGCCCACGTTGTCCAGGGCAATGGAGAGGTCTCGCAGGCTCTCGGGGCTCTCACCCAGACGCTCCACCAGCCGTCGACGGATGTCCAGACTCTTCTCAAACAGCCCGCCCGCCCGCTCCAGCTCCCCCTGCGCGCGGGCGATGTTACCCACGTTGTTCAGGGCGACAGAGAGGTCGCGCAGGCTCTCGGGGCTCTCTCTCAGACGCACCAGCCGTCGAGCAATGTCCAGGCTCTCCTCGAACAGCCCGCCCGCCCGCTCCAGCTCACCCTGAGCGCGGGCGATGTTGCCCACGTTGTTCAGGGCAAGGGCGAGGTCGCGCAGGCTCTCGGGGCTCTCACCCAGACGCTCCACCAGCCTTCGGCGGAGTTCCAGGCTCTGCTCGAACAGCCCGCCCGCCCGCTCCAGCTCACCCTGGGCGCGGGCGATGTTGCCCACGTTGTCAAGGGCAATGGAGAGGTCGCGCAGGCTCTCGGGGCTCTCTCCCAGACGCGCCACCAGCCGTCGAGCGAGGTCCAGGCTCTCAGCGAACAGCCCGCCCGCCCGCTCCAGATCCCCCTGAGCGCGGGCGATGTCGCCCACGTTGTTCAGGGCAATGGAGAGGTCTCGCAGGCTCTCGGGGCTCTCTCCCAGACGCTCCACCAGCCGTCGAGCGAGGTCCAGGCTCTCCGCGAACAGCCCGCCCGCCCGCTCCAGCTCGCCCTGTGCGCGGGCAATTTTGCCCACGTTGTTCAAGGCGACAGAGAGGTCGCGCAGGGCTTCCGTGCTCTCCCGGGAATCCATGGCACGCAGCCTGGCGATACCTTCAGCCCATTCCGCAACCGCGCTGGCCCGCTCCAACTGCCTCTTGCCCCATAGGGCCTCGAAGGCACGCCCCGCGGCCAGCAGTGCCCCGCGCTCTTGCGAGCCCTTGCCCTTCAGCCGCTCCCACTCCCTGACTAGCGACTCCTCCTCGGCAGCAAGCGGGAAGGCTTCCACCTCGCGCTCAGCGGAAGGTTCGCCCTCTAAAGGGGCAACAGCGATCCAATCCCCCGCATCCAAAGCGAAGTCACGGATTGCCCAAAGGTCAGGGACCAATGCCTTGATTCGGTCCCGCTCATCCGTGGGGAGGATCAGGACCAAAGGCCGCTTGAGGGCTTGGCGCAGGGGTTCCCGCTGTTCATTGAGACGAGCAAGGAAGGTGAGCCTCGCCGAGGTCCATGCCGGACCTCGGCCACGAGTGAGATCGACCCAATAGGGTGCCCCCAAGGCCTGGCGGTGGAGGGCGGGGTTAAGAAGTTCCGGCAGGAGCCTGGCCAGCAGCGCCTCAGGGTTTTCGGAGATCGGTATCTCCAGTCGCGTAATGCGGGCACGATAGATGTTCGCGAGCCTTTCGCGAAAAAGCGCCACCACCCGTGGGTCGGCGCTGAAAATGAATCCCAGGGCGAAGCTGTCGCACCACTCCAGATGCTGCTTCAAGCGAAGCCACGCGGCTTCACCCTCGGGGTTGAGCGTGAAACCGTTCACTCTTTGTGCTCTGAATCCTGCAGAAAACGTGCGATCTCCTCGACAAGGAGCGGGTGAATGTCATACCAGGGCTGCCCGTTGAGGTAGTTCATGATGAGGTTACTATCCAGGAATCGGGCAAGGCCCGGCAGGTCCTTGGTAGACGGGAGGACCGCCTCCTTGGTGCGGTGGATGTGGGCCAGCCAGCGCCCATCTTCTTCGGCCACCGGCAGGAGTTCGTTGCGCAACTGCTCCTCGATTTGACCAAGCAGTTTGTCCTCAACCACGGCCGGTTTTCGGCTGACAATCAGGGTTTGCAGGCGAATTAACGTCTCGCGGACCAGACGGAAGAAATCCCGCAGGTCGCCGCCGGCGGACATCGCCAGTCGGTCCAGCTGCACGGGCTGAAAGACGTTGCGCCATTGGGGATAGCGCTGTTCGATGATCTTCCGCATCACCGCGAGCCCCGCGTGATCCTCCTGCCCATCCCTGCAGCGCACGTGGATGTTGGGCCACACCACGATGGGATGGCCCCCGAGGCTGCGCCCCAGGTTGGGGGCGAGGGGGATGAGGAAGGGTGGGATGGTATAGACCACGTGCAGCTTGGGAAAGGCGAGATTGGCCGCCTGGCCTGAGAAGAGGTCCACCACGCGCTGGTGGACCTGCTCCGCATCCTCTCCCACGCCGCGAAGCTGCTCCACCGAATCCACCAGGAAGACAACCTTCTTGTCCGGGTCACCCTCCTTCTCCCGAATGGCATCTACGAGAGACGCGGTGAAATTTCCGGCATCTTCAATCAACCGGGTCAGGTGGCCGCGAAGCTGCTCCTGAATACGCTGCTTGAAAGTGGGTTCGGTCTTGAGGCGCATGCCCAGTTTGGCTGCGGCACGGCCTGACTTGTACTCCAGCCCGAGGGTTTCGATCTCGACATCCGACTGCAGAAAATTGAGCAGCCTTTTCCAATAGGACTCTGAGACATCCGTCAAACCCAGCTCCTCCGCCTTGGCTGCAAGGGCCGCCATCAGCGAGAGGACGAAGTCGCTCAGCTCCAGGGGTTTGGTCATCATGATGTAGTCGAGCATGTTGACCAGAAACACCTTGCAACCGCTCTGCTCCAGCATGCGCTTGAGGCGTTTCAGCTCGGTGCTCTTGCCGTTGCCCCGAAAACCGGTAAGCAGGTTGACGCTCTCCGACTCGGCCCACTCGATCCGCTGCCAGAGTTGGAGGATAGGGTCCTTCTCCGGTTGGGACTCAAGGATGGGGACGTAGTAGGGGTCGTCCGGCTCAAGGGGCATCGCGCCATGGCCGGTCAGGCTTTTGTAGAAATCGCGCAGAGAGGAGGCGTCCATCAGGGCAGGATAGTAGCTGTTTGTGGTTTTCTTTCAGTATACGGGGCCCCAAAGCACCGGCCAACCTTCGTACCTTGGCTGACAGGTGAACGCATACTAACGTCACGGCCGTGCTGTGAGCGACGTAAGTCCTTGGGTGAGTATACGTTCACCCTTCCCCGGCTGATGGCCACAGCTTGCACCGGCCGCTCGCCGTCTCACTCGCCGCTGCGCGAGAGCAGGGCGGCGTTGCCGCCGACCGCGGCGGTGTTGATGGTGACGGTCTTCTCCTGCACAAAGGCCCGCAGGTAGTCCGGGCCGCCGGCCTTGGGGCCGTTGCCGGAGAGGCCGCGGCCGCCGAAGGGCTGTACGCCCACGGTGGCGCCGATGAGGTCGCGATTGACGTAGACGTTGCCCGCGGAGATGCGCTGGGCCACCCGTTTGACCGTCTGGTCGATGCGGCTGTGAATGCCGAAGGTGAGGCCGTAGCCGCCCGCGTTGAGGGTGTCGATGAGCGCGTCGAGACGATTCGCCCGGTAGCGAACCACGTGCAGCACCGGGCCGAAGACCTCTCCCTTCAGCCGGGCCGGATCGTCCAGTTCGAAGGCGCAGGGGGCCACGTAGCAGCCGCCCTCGCATCCGCTGGGCAACGGGGTGCGGGCCAGCAGGCGGTGCCCCGCCCTCTCCAGGGCGTCGATGTGGCGCAACAGGCGGTCGCGGGCCCCCTCGTCGATGACCGGCCCGATGTCGGTCTCAGGGAGCAGTGGATCGCCCACCTGCAGCGCCTCCATGGCCCCGGCCAGCAGGCCCATGACCCGGTCGGCAATCTCCTCCTGCAGGCACAGCAGGCGCAGGGCGGAGCAACGCTGGCCGGCGCTGTTGAAGGCCGAGCGCAGCGTATCGGCGACCACCTGCTCGGGCAGCGCCGAGCTGTCCACCACCAGGGCGTTGAGCCCCCCGGTCTCGGCGATGAGGGGCAGCAGCGGCCCCTCACGGGCGGCGAGTGTCCGCGCGATGGCGCGGGCGGTGTCGGTGGCGCCGGTGAAGGCCACCCCGGCCAGCTCCGGGTGTCCCAGCAGGGCGGGGCCGATGGCATGACTCGGCCCCGGCACGAAGGCGAGCACCTCCGGCGGGATCCCCGCCTTCAGCAGCAGCTCGCAAATCCGTCTGCCGGTGAGGGGCGTCGGCCCGGCCGGTTTGGCGATCACCGCATTGCCGGCGGCGAGCGCTGCCGCCACCTGTCCGGTGAAGATGGCCAGAGGAAAGTTCCACGGGCTGATGCAGGCGAACACGCCACGTCCCTCGTAGTGGAGGCGGTTCTCCTCCCCGGTGGGGCCGGCCAACGGGCGCGGCGTCAGCTCCCCCTCGGCCAGGGCCGCGTAGTAGCGCAGCGCGTCCACCGCCTCGCGGGCGTCGGCCAGCGCATCGGGCAGGGTCCGTCCCCCCTCGCGGATGCAGAGCGCGAGGAGTTCCGGGTAGTGGGCCTCGATCAGGTCCGCCGCGCGGCGCAGGGGGGCGGTCCGTTGCGCCGGGGTCGACCGGGACCAGTCGGGCGCAGCGGCTGCGGCGGTTGCCATCGCCCGCTGCACGGTTTCGCCATCGCCCTCGACGACCACACCGACCCGGCACTGGCGGTCGTGGGGACTGCGTACGCTTCGCTCACGCCCCGGAAGCGACTCCCCGCCGACCAGGGGCGCGGCCCCCCACTCTGTTGCGAGGGCCTTGCGCACCGCCCCATAGAGGGCCGCCTCGTCACGGCCGTTGTCCAGGGGAATGCCGCGGGCGTTGCGGCGCGCCTCCCCGTAGAGGTCAACCGGCAGCGGAATGGCCGGGTTGGGGAGCACCCCCAGCGTGCGTGTCCGCTCGGCCGGGTCGGCGCTCAGGGTCTCGATGGGCGTGGCGCTATCGGCCAGGCGGTGCACGAAGGAGGTGTTGGCCCCGTTCTCCAGGAGCCGCCGAACCAAATAGGGCAGCAACTCCCGGTAGCCCCCCACGGGGGCGTAGACGCGGCAGGCCACGCCCTCGGCCAGCACTTGGTCATAAAGCGCCTCCCCCATCCCATGCAGCCGCTGGAACTCGAACGGCCGCCCGCCGGCCAGCTCCAGCACCGCCGCCACCGTGTGGGCGTTGTGGGTGGCAAACTGGGGGAAGAGGCCGTCGGCGTCCAGCAGGCGGCGGGCGCAGGCGAGGTAGGCCACATCGGTGTGGACCTTGCGGGTAAAGACGGGGTAGCCGGGCAGCCCGAGTTGCTGGGCCCGCTTGATCTCCGAGTCCCAGTAGGCCCCCTTGACCAGCCGTACCGGGATGCGACGGCGGCGGGCCTGCGACAGTGCAGCAAGCCAATCGATCACCGCCGGGGCGCGCTTCTGATAAGCCTGCACTGCCAGTCCGAACCCCCCCCACTGCGCCAGTTTCGGGTCCGCCGCGACCTGGGCGAAGATCTCCAGCGACAGCTCCAGCCGGTGCGCCTCTTCGGCATCGATGGTTAGCGGCACATCCAGCGTGCGGGCCAGCAGGACCAATTCACGCAGCCGGTCGGCAAGAACGGTCAGGACCCGCCGCCGCTGAGCGTATTCGTAGCGCGGATGCAGGGCCGAGAGTTTGATGGAGATCCCCAAACCGGCTTGGCCGCCCTCCCCCGGTGTGCGCCCCACCGCGGCGATGGCGGCCCCGTAGGCCTCCTGATAGGCCCGGGCGTCGGCCTCGCTCAGTGCCGCCTCCCCCAGCATGTCGAAGGAGTAACGGTAGCGGGGGGCCGCCACAGCGCGCCGCAGCGCCCGCTCGATGGTGCGCCCCATGACGAACTGGCGCGCCAACAGGTGAATGGCGCGCCCCAGGGCGGCCCGAACCACCGGCTCGCCACTGCGGGCCAGCAGCCGGGCCAGAATTTGTCCGGCCCCTTCCCGCTCCAGGCGTACCAGGCGACCGGTGAGCAGCAGGCCCCAGGTGGAGGCGTTCACCAGCAGGGAGGGGCTGTGCCCCAAATGGGTGTCCCAACGGGCGGGGGCAAGCTTGTCGCGGATCAGACGATCGGCAGTGGCAGCGTCGGGGATGCGCAGAAAGCCCTCGGCCAGGCACATCAACAACACCCCCTCCTCGCTGCCCAGATGGTATTGGGACAGGAAGGCGTCGAGGGGCAGGTGCTTTTGGCGCCCCTCCCTAACGCCGCGGACCAGCGTCGTAGCGCGGGCCCCGATGCGTTCGCGGGCCTTGGGCTCGAACTCCGCGTTGCCGAGAAGCTGTTGCAGGGCGGCGGTTTCATCGGCCAGATGGAGGCGTCCTATCGCGCCCCACGGCTCGGCAACCGGCCAAGCCGCCGCGTCCACAATCTGCCCCTCATCGCCCATGCAGAGATCTCCCTGAACCTGACCAGGATTGGGGCCGGTCACCGATCGCGACTTGCCCAACTGCCGTCTGACCTCCTTTCTCGCGAGGGGCTCCTCCACAACTCTATGCGAAACGGCTGTCGATCACGACCGGGTTAACCAAAAGGATGAGGGGGAAGGGGCAACGGCCAGATTTACGTGAGGAAGAGAGGGCCCGGTTGGTGCGTCGGCGGTCCACCGCGACGATTTGCGTGACCGGGTTCAAGGTCTGGAGAAGGAGTTGCCCGAGTCCACCGCTAACTCGTCTAGAGTAGGTCCATAAGGATTTTTGGATAGTCGGACGCGGTGCATCCGCAAAGGTGAGGAGGGAGGCAATGCCACTGAATTTTTTCCGACTTCCGCGGCTCTTGAACCGCGGAACGACCTCTCAGAGGGACTTGGCGTCCCCATCCATGCGCCTCAAACCCAACCCTGGGACAAGGATACTCATCGTCGATGACGCCAAGACCACCCACGTAGTGCTCGCCAGGCTGCTCAAGTCCCACGGCTATGAGACCCTCGCCGCGTTCGACGGCGAAAGCGGGATCGCGCTTGCCAAGGAGTACCGGCCGGCGCTGATTCTGATGGATGTGTTGATGCCCGGTATCAACGGCTTCCAGGCCACCCGCAAACTCCGCCGGGACGGCGATCCGGACGTAGCCAACATCCCCATCGTCATCATGAGCGGCAGCGAGCAGGCCACCGAGCAGTTCTGGAGCATGAAGATCGGCGCCAACGGGTTTCTGCCAAAACCTTTCGATGAGGAGAGTGTGCTGGACGGAGTCGAACAGCTGCTCTATCCGCGTGCAGTGCAGCAGAAGCGGACACCGGCTGACGCAACAGGATTGTCGCTCCACCTCTGAAGCTCGCTGCGGCATGGTTCACAGCAGGCCGGAAGGGTGATCGCCTACTTACGCCACAGCCGTGCTGTGAGCGATGCAAGTCCTTGAAAGCAGGTACGCTGTAAATACATCCATGTACGCTCGATTGTCTGCTTTCAAGAACTTACATCGCTCCCGGTAAGTATGCGTTTACCCTGGCGCCCGACCGACCGCACACGGACTGTTGATGGCCAGAGCTGGTAGACTATTGCCACGGTCGTCGATCCAGTCATCCCATGCTCACGAAAATCCTCTTGACCGCCCTGGTGGCCAGTATTGCCCTGGCGTACACCAGGCAACGCAACCGAACCCGCCAACCCGTTGCCATGGCCGGTGATCGCCCGCCGCCGCGCTGGTACTGGCGGATGCTCCCCGCGGGCCTGCTGCTTGCCGTGCTGGGCGTCGCCGCCGCAATGTTCTGGCTGGAGTGGCAGGAACGCCATCGCATCTTCACTGTCCGGGTCGTGGATACCCGCAGTGGGGAGGTGCGCCTCTATGCGGCCTACCGCGACGATGTCCGTGGCCGCTCGTTCAAGACCATCGATGGCCGCGAGGTGACGCTGGCTGATGTGGAGCGCATGGAGATCACCGAAGCGCAGATCGCGGATACACGGGACCACCACTGAACGGATGCGCAAATCCCCGTGCTTCCGCACGCCAATCCCAACCTGACCCATTTGCCAGTTCCGTCGTGGCGCCATGATCGCAATCGCAGGAGAGAGGCCTGCCGGGCGCTTACAGAGCCGTTTCCGGCCAGAGCGCGTCCGGCACTGCCCATTGCGCCAATTGACCTGCACCGGAAAAGCGAAAGCAGAAGAATGGCCCGACGGAGCGCCATGTCGCCGTCGGGCCGACCAGACAATCCCAAGATTGGGTCAGGTGCGTTGCCACACGCTGGAGCAATCGCCCCTCTTCAGTTCTCCCAACCCTGAGTCATTGAATTCCACTCGGACAACCTCGCCTTCAGGCGCGCGCCGTAACGCTCCATGAGCGAGGCGACCATGATCGTGGTGACACCGATCCCCGCCAAGGCCTCCCAAGCTGCGAAATCCACCATCACAGCAAGGCGGCTGGACTGCTCCACAAGCCCCACCAGGGCGGTGATCGTGCCGAGGACGAGGACTGAACGTTGCCGCACCCCGTAGCCGTAAGCAAACACGCCCACACCCGAGGCAAGGCAGAGCAGTCCATTGAGACCACCCCCGTGAAGTAGCAGGTTCAGCATCAACCCACCGCCGAGGGCGAAGGCGGCCATGCGCCGGTAGCGTGCGTGACCGGCTACGGCATGGAGCGAGAGCTCCACCGCCATGGCCGCAAAGAGGACGGCCGCCACCGGCAGGAACAGAGGATTGGCCAGTTGGCTGACCGTCGCGGCGAGTCCCCAGGCGGCGGCCATCGCCGGCACCAGGGAGAGGGTTTCAAGGCGCCTGCGCCAGAGGGGCGCAAGGCCAAGGGCGGCCAGCCGCACGAGGGTATACAGACCCAATGCGGAGGCGCCATAGAGGAAGGCGTCGGCACTGTAGAGCCAGAGGTTGCGGCCCAACAGAATCGCCGCGGGGGCGAACTGCACCAGCCGCGCCATGAAGCCTTCGGCGGTTCTCAGGCCAACATCCGCATTTGTCAGGCGCCGCACCTGCCAGCCCGCCAGGGCGACCGCGCCGAAAAACAGTGCCCCGATGAGGCCGGGGTCCCGGGTCGGCAGCAACAGCATCGCGTTGAGCGTCAGGTACAGCAGCGTCAGCCTCGGGGCCGAGCGCCGCGCCAGCACCAAAAAGCCGATCAGGGCCACCGTCCCCAAGGCAACCGGGGCCACCAAGGTGATCAAGAGCGTCATCGAGTGACCGGCCGCATTCCAGGTGGCCAATGCGGGGAGGTCATGAACGGCCCCCCCGCCGAAGTGCGAATACCCCAGGGCCCCGAGGATGGCAAAGTTCACGGGAATGGAGGCCACGGCCAGCATCACGAAGGTCCGGGCCCCTTTGGTTTCGTTGAGGAAGTGGCCGATGGCGAACCCCGTCACACCCAGCATCACCGTGTGGGCCAGAAGCATCAGGTAGCGCTGCAGGTCGTCGCCCCGCTCCCAATCCTGAAATAACAGGGCCGAGATGGCCGCCACGACCACGGCCGCGCCCACCACCCGCAGTAGCGAAGGCAGGTCGATGCCGCGCCGCCACCAGGGTGCCGAGGGCGCCGCCATCACCTCGCCGCTGGCCACGTCCAGTGTGATCTGTTCATTGCTCATTGCCGTTCTCCCTCTCTCCTGTGAGCCGGGCCAGCTCGGCCCGGAGCGCTTCATCCTCTTCCGCATCGGCGAAATCGCGCTCCAGCGGATCCACCGCGGGGCCGGTGCCCAGCGCCATCTCCTGCTCAAGCAGGCTCGCCTCCCAGCGTTCGAAGGTCTTTTCCAAGTCCAGACCCGCCGGGCCGGCGGCATCGGCAGTGGTGTGCAACGCCCGGGCCGCCGACTGGCGGGTACGCATGAGGTTGCGCTGGCGGGTCAGCTGCCCGAGCCGCTCCTCGGCCGAGCGGATATCCGCGGCCATGCGCTGCTCGGCGGTGCGATGGGTTTGCAGGGCCTCCTCCAGGGAGGCGATCTGGCGCGCGCATTCGCGGCGGCGGCGCAGGCAGGCCAGCGCCTTGGCGTCGTCCCCGGCGGACTGCCGGGCCCGCTCGGTCCAGGCCGCCTCGGCCCGGCGCTGCGTGGCCAGATCCGCCTCCAGCTTCTCCTCCTCGCGCTGAAATGCGGTCAGGCGAACCTTTGCCTGGGCCACCGCACGGCGGGTCTCGGTGATGGCGGCCTCGGCCACCGCGTCGTGATTCTCCACCTGGCCGACCAGCGCATCGATGCGGGCCACCAAGGTGGTGGAAAGGCGTTTGAACAGTGACATGAGCATCTCCTTGCAGTGTGCGTTCCTGGGTGACGTTTCAAGGAGTGTGCCAGAGGCGGGCGGAGGCGGGTTATGACCGTAAATTCATGGACTTGGATACTCACCGAGCCGGCTGCAAATGCGGTGGCCCCGAAGGGTGAATCATTTTATGGCCATTGAATGTTCAATTGATGTTCACTCCCCGCTTGGTCCTCCTGTGTGGGTTTCATTCGGCTCCAGTGAGGCGCGCACAGGTCCCACGCTCGGTGCTCTCGCGCATTTCCGCCAGGAG
Source organism: Gammaproteobacteria bacterium (assembly GCA_041690535.1). Lineage (GTDB taxonomy): Bacteria > Pseudomonadota > Gammaproteobacteria > Thiohalomonadales > Thiohalomonadaceae > JAWLHA01. The sequence continues at coordinate 41,269 of JAWLHA010000008.1, forward strand.
CTCCACCAGAACCGCCGGCTGATAGTAAGCGTTGGCGCCGCTCGGGTTGGGCAGGACCCAGACGGAGGTTTCCCCCATTCGTTCAGATTGAAGGCCCAACGCGGCACGCGGTCCGCCGAAGGCGGTGCGATAAGCCCCCAGCCCCAGGATGGCCAGCACGCAGGGCTGGAGTCGCGTCACCTTGTCGCGCAACGTCACGGCCCCGGCCCGCACCTCCTCCCGGGTCAGCTCACTGGCCCCGCCGGTGGCGCGGGGGACAATGTTGGTGATGCCGATCCGCAGCGCGAGCAGCTGCTCCTCCTCATAGGGGGAGTAGAGCCGGTCGGTCAATCCCGCCCGGTAGAGGGCGGGCCAGAAGCGGTTGCCCGGGCGGGCGAAATGGTGCCCGACGGCCGCGGTGTAGAGCCCCGGGTTGATGCCGCAGAAGAGGTAGGTGAGGCCGGGGGCGATCACGTCCGGCACCACCCTGCCGGCCGCGGCGCGCAGATCGTCCTTGGTGGGGCGGATGCGCCCCTCCCGCAATGCCTGCCAGCGGTCGTCATCCATGCCGCAACGTATAGCAGCCTGCCGTCCGCCGGCGGGAGTGACCGCGGATAGGGGCTTTGGGCAGCGGTCCCCAGCGGGGCACCACCCCACATGGGGCACAGACGCAGAAGGCCTGCCCTCGGGCCGCATGGGCCATGCCCAGGCCACATTCGCGGCGAGGACGCCGCCCCTACGAGATGTTGCGGTGCAGGGCCTGGGCGATCGCTTCGATCCGGCGCCGGTGCAGTGCCTCGCCGATGGCCTTGCCCTGCAGGCCGCTCTCCACCAACTCCCTGGCGGTGACCTGCACGGCGGCGTGGTAGGCGGCGCGGAAGATCCCCGGCTGGGGAAAGTGGGCCTGCTCGAAACCGGTGCGCCCCCGCGAGTCCGCCTCGCAGGCGAGGAGGAACTGCTCCAGCCGTTCGGGGCGGCGGAAGGCGTCCACCGCCTCCAGGGTCTTCAGCAGGGTGGAGGGGCGCAGCTCCTCTGCCCGGTGGTAGACCCCGTGGTGGCGGGCCACCGTCAGGGCCAGCTCGCGGTAGTCGGTGGGCACCCGCAGCCGCTCACAAAGGCCGCGGACCAGCTCGACCCCGCGGTGCTCGTGGGCGTGGTGGGAGGGCCACTCCGATGGGGGGGTGGTGCCCTTGCCGAGGTCATGCACCAGGGCGGCGAAGCGCACCCGGGCGTCCGGGGTCAGGCGCGCCGCCTGCTCCAGCACCATGAGGGTGTGCACCCCGGTGTCCTCCTCCGGGTGGTGGTGCTTGGGTTGGGGCACACCGAACAATCGCTCCAGCTCGGGCAGGATGCGCCCCAGGGCCCCGCAGCCGCGCAGCACCTCGAAAAAGCGCGACGGCATGGCCTCGCCGAGGGCCCGCTCCAGCTCCTGCCACACCCGCTCGGGCACCAAGGCATCCACCTCCCCGCACTCCACCATCTTGCGCATGAGCGCGTTGGTGCCGTGGGCGACCCGGAAGCCCCACTGGCCGTAGCGGGCGGCGTAGCGAGCCACCCGCAGGATGCGCACCGGGTCTTCGGCGAAGGCGGGGGAGACGTGGCGCAGGCGCCCCTCGCGCAGGTCCTCCTGGCCGCCGAAGGGGTCGATGAGGCTGCCGTCCGGGGCCATGGCCATGGCGTTGATGGTGAGATCACGCCGCTTGAGGTCCTCCTCCAGGGTCACCTCGGGGGCGGTGTGGAAGGTGAAGCCGTGGTAGCCGGGCGCGCTCTTGCGCTCAGTGCGGGCGAGGGCATACTCCTCGCCGGTTTTGGGATGGAGGAATACCGGAAAGTCCTTGCCCACAGGCTTGAACCCCTGGGCCGACAGCGCCTCGGGGGTGGCACCGACCACCACCCAATCGCGGTCCTGGGGCTCGAGACCGAGCAGTTTGTCGCGGACAGCGCCGCCGACCAGGTAAATCTCCAAAGAGGGCACCTCGCGGTTACAGGGCGTTCAGCGTCTTGCGTTGCGGCGGAACTCGTCCAACCGGGCACGCTGGTGCTTGCGCCCCAGATAGCTGGGGACGACGCACTCCAGATCCACCGGCTCGATACCGAAGATCGACGGGAAGGGCTCGCCGCAGACATTGGGCCGCTGCATGGAAAGATAGTTGTCGCGGCTGAAGGGTTTGCCGGGGACCCGCTCCATCACGGCGGCCTGCAGGCGCGACAATCCATCGCCGAGGCCGATCACCGCCCGCCGCAACCCCAACACCCGCGCGGTATAGCGCACCAGCGCCTCCAGGGTGTATTGCCGGGGCCCGCACAGGGCGTAGCTCTGGCCATGGGTGGCGGGGTTGTCCAGGGCGCGGGCGAAGACCTCCGCCACATCCCCCACGTACACGGGCTGGAAACGGGCCTCGGGACAGGGCAGCGGGAACAGCAGCGGGGCCAGCTTCAGCAGCCCGGCGAAGCGGTTGAGGAAGGAGTCCCCCGGACCGAAGATCACCGAAGGGCGGAAAGAGGTCACGTGGAGCCCCTCCCAGGCGTGCAGCAGCGCCTCCCCCTCCGCCTTGGTGCGCTGATACATGCTGGGGCCGGAGGGGTCGGCCCCCAGGGCGCTCATGTGCAGGACCCTGCGAATGCCCGCGGCCTCGCAGGCGATGGCGATGTGGCGGGGCAACTCCACATGGGCCCGCTGGAATCCCCCGCTCCTGCGGCCGGTCTCATTGAGAACGCCGACCAGATTGATGACCACATCACAGCCGGCGACATGGCGCTTGAGCGCATCCAGGTCGTGGATCTCCGCGTCCACCAGCTCCACGCCCGGAAGGACGAGCAGTTCGCGATGGCGCGCCCGCCGACGGGTGAGGATCCTGATGCGGTGGCCATCGCGGGCGAGCCGGGCGGCGAGGTGGGTGCCCACGAAACCGGTGCCCCCGAGAATACAGATGTGGTGTTGTCTGGATTGCACGTGTTTGTCCATCCGCGGTATGGATCAGCAGGGGAAACGCATACTCACATTACGGCCGTGCTGTGAGCGATGTAAGTCCTTGGGTAAGTATGCGTTCACCCTGACGGGATCAGGCAAGAACAGGCGGTGATTCGGCTTACTATATAGGGACGAGGCCCGCGAGGCGAGATGCGGGGGAAGCAGTCAGGGTGAACGCATACTTACGTGACGGCCGTGCTGTGAGCGATGTAAGTCCTTGAAAGCAGGTACGCTATCAATACGTCCATGTACGCTCGACGGCCGCGTCCATGCGGCCGACGACCTGCTTTCAAGGACTTACATCGCTCTTGGGTAAGTATGCGTTTACCCAGGGGAAGCAGTGCGCTGCGCCCACAGGGTAGAATGAACAGCCGCGAGCGACCACCCGCCTCACCCTCGTATGTTGCCTCGCGTACTTGATCTGGGAGAGTTTTGTGGCACTGCGTTCAATCAACCCCTACACCGGTGAACTCCTGAAGGCGTATGAAGAGTGGGACGGCGCGGCGCTGGAGCGGACGCTGACCGAAGTGCGGGCAGCCACGCCCGGCTGGGCCGCGACGCCCATGGAGCAACGCTGCGAGTTGCTGCGCCGGACCGCCCAGCTGCTTCGGCAGCGCCGCGAGGAGTGGGCGCGCCTGGCGACGCTGGAGATGGGCAAGCGCATTGCCGAGGCGCGGGCGGAGATCGACAAGTGCTCCTTGGTGTGCGACTTCTACGCCGAGCGGGGGCCGGCCTTTCTGCAGGATGAGGCGATCGACTCCGATGCAAGCCGCAGTCTGGTGGCGTACGAGCCCTTGGGCACCGTGTTGGCCATCATGCCCTGGAATTTCCCCTTCTGGCAGGTGTTCCGATTCGCCGCTCCGGCGCTGATCGCCGGCAACACCGCCGTGCTGAAGCATGCCTCCAACGTCCCCCAATGCGCCCTGGCCATCGAGGCGATCTTCCAGGAGGCGGGATTTCCCCCCGGGGTGTTCCGCACCTTGCTCATCGGCGCGGGGACCGTTCCAAAGGTCATTGAGGATGCCCGCATCCAGGCGGTCACACTCACCGGCAGCGAGCTGGCCGGGCGCAAGGTCGCCGCGCTGGCGGGAGCGGCATTGAAAAAATGCGTGCTCGAGCTCGGCGGCTCCGATCCCTTCGTGGTCCTGGAGGATGCCGATCTCGACCTGGCGGCCCACAATGCCGTGGCCTCCCGCTTCCTCAACAATGGACAGAGCTGCATCGCCGCCAAGCGCTTCATCGTGGTGGAGACGGTGGCGGAGGAGTTCATGGCCCGCTTCAAGGAGGGGGTGGAGGGCCTCGTCCCGGGCGATCCTCTGGACGAGGCCACCGGGATCGGCCCCATGGCGCGGGAGGACCTGCGCGAGGAACTCCATGGTCAGGTGACTGACGCCCTCCACAAGGGTGCCATTGCGGTGACCGGCTGCGAGCCGCTGGCGCGGGAAGGCGCGTTCTATGCCCCCTCCATCCTGGATCGCATCCAGCCGCACATGCGCGCCTACCACGAGGAGCTGTTCGGCCCCGTCGCCCTGGTGCATCGGGCCCGTGACGAAGAGCACGCCCTGGCGCTGGCCAATGACACCCCCCACGGCCTGGGGGGCAGCGTCTGGACAGAAGATACCGCCCGGGGCGAGGCGCTCGCCCGACAGCTCGAATGCGGCTGCGCCTTCGTCAACGGGATGGTCAAGAGCGACCCCCGTCTCCCCTTCGGCGGCATCAAGGCCTCGGGCTTCGGCCGGGAGCTGGCTCACCATGGCATCCGCGAATTCGTGAACGCCAAGACCCTCTGGATCCGGTGAGCGGCGGGGAGCGCCAAGGAGACCGACGGGGTTATCATGCGCCCTTTCCGATCCTGCGGAGGACCCGCGTGCTCGAAGACCTCCTGATCTACCTCGCTCTGGGCGCGGTTGCCGGCACCCTCGCCGGCCTGCTCGGCGTGGGGGGAGGACTGATCATCGTACCGGTGCTGGCCCTAGTGTTCGAGGCACGGGGTTTCGCGCCCGGGCTCATCATGCATCTGGCGGTGGGCACCTCTCTGGCCACCATCGTCTTCACCTCCATCTCTTCGGTGCGTGCCCACCACCGCCGCGGCGCGGTGCTGTGGCCGGTGTTCGCCAGGCTGACGCCCGGAATCATTGCCGGGGGGTGGCTGGGCGCCCTGCTCGCCGATCGCCTGCCCAGCGACTCCCTGCGCTGGATCTTCGGCCTGTTCGAACTGCTGGTCGCAGCGCAGATGGCCTGGTCGGTTCGGCCCGCCCCAAGGCGCCGCCTGCCCGGGCGATCCGGGCTTGCCCTCGCGGGGGGGGCGATCGGCGGGCTGTCCGCGCTCCTGGGGATCGGCGGGGGCACCCTCACGGTACCGTTTCTGGTCTGGTGCAACGTGCAGATGCGCCAGGCGGTGGCCACCTCCGCCGCCTGTGGACTGCCCATCGCCCTGGCGGGGGCGGGCGGATTCATCTTCGCCGGGCAGGCCGTCCCCGACCTGCCCGGGGCCGCGCTGGGTTACGTCTACCTCCCTGCCTTAGGAGGAATCGTGGTGGCCAGCACCCTCAGTGCTCCCTTCGGGGCGGCCATCGCCCACCGCGTCAAAGGGGAGACGCTCAAACGGGCGTTTTCCGTGCTGCTTGCGCTGCTGGGGCTGCGCATGCTGCTGGGCTGAGGCCGAGGGGGTCCGACCGACCGATGAGGCGAACTATACTGAGAGCATTCGATCAGATCGCCGCCCTGGAACTGAGGCACAAGCCGCGTTTCGCGCCATCTGCCGAACAACCGTCCCCCCCCTGAATCACACTTTGGTCGTGGCCGCCCGCTCACATCTTCTCGCACTCTTCCTCGCAGCAGCCCTCTGGCTGGCGCACGCTGCAGCCGAGGAGCGGCCGATCATCACCGAGATCAATTTTTTCGGTAACGACACCACCGAGGAGCGCATTCTCCTGCAGGAGATGACCATTCACGTGGGGGACCCGGCCGATCCCGGGGCCATAGCGCAATCGCAGCAGGCCATCATGGACCTCAGGCTGTTCAAGACGGTTCGCGCCGAGCTGAAGGATGCCCCGGGCGGCAAGGCCCTGAACATCCACGTCAGCGAGCGGTACTACATCCTCCCCTTGCCTCGCCTGGATGCAAAACCCAATGGGGATTACAGCTACGGGCTCGAGCTGCGCTTCGACAATCTCTTCGGGCTCAACCAGCGGCTCAAGACGGTTTACCGCCACAAGGATTCGACCAATGGCCATGCCAGCGTGGCGCGGGAAGCCGCGGTCGAATACAGCTATCCGCGCATCATGGGTTCGGCCTATCTGCTCGACAGTGAGGCGGCTCTCGAGACCCAGGACGTTACGGTGGAGGATGAGCTGTCAGAGGCCACCGAGGATTACCGCCGCGACACCTACAAGGCCCGCATCGGCTTGAGCCGCTGGCTGAGCCAGCAGGGGCCGAGTCGCGGCTGGCTGGCGGGCTTCGGCTTGGCATTCCACCGTGAGGAGTACGATGTCCGCCTCGGCCAGCCCGCCCTCGTGGAGGACAGTCAGTCGTTCGCGGTCACAGGAAACATCGGCTTTGAGGATGTCCACGAATTTCCCTTCCATCGTGCCGGCGTCGCGTACGGCTACACGGGCGAGCTCGCGGTCCCCTCATTGGGCTCCGATCACAGTTACAATCGCCACCGGTTCTATCACCGCCGCTACCTGCCCCTGGACGCCAACCGCTCGAACCTGAACACCCGGTTGCAACTGGGACTGGCCAACGGCACCAGCTTCGGTGAGCCCGCCCACACGCTCGGCAGTGCAGCCACCCTGCGCGGCTACGCCTCGGGTCTGGACAAAGGCAATGCCCTTCTGCTCGCCAATGTCGAATACCACCACCAGCTCAGCGGCTATCGACAACTGCGGGGCGTGGTCTTCACGGACATCGGCAATGTCTATGCTGGTGTCTCGGAGCTGGATCTGACAGATTTGCGCGCGTCGATCGGCGTCGGTTTACGCTGGCGCGTTCAGTCCTTCGTGGATATCACCTTGACGGTGGATTACGCGTACGGCATCGATACCCAATCGCAAATGGGCTATGTGAATACCAGCGGATCGTTCTGAGTAAACACCCCCCCTCCCATCATCGGACTCATGACAGAGTGTGTCATCGAGCCGTCAAGTCTCCGCTCACGCCAAGCAAACCGATCTACTGACCCGCGAGCCAGATCAGTCACCGCGTTTTTCGAACCACTTTCAGGATTACATCGCTCTTGGGTAAGTGCGTTTACCCTGGACTCTCGTCTGGATAGCGCGACCGAGGTTAGGTTAAGATGAACCCGGCTATTTCCCGGGCCTCAAGGAGGGGCATAGAATGGGACGACTCGGAACGACCTTGATTGCAGCCGCCACCTTGGCGATCCCTGGTGCAGGACTCGCCCAGGCCGTCGATGGCTTGTGGGAACACGAGATCCGGTATGAGCTGTCCGGGACCCCACAGGTGTTTCCCACCTACGTGCGCACGCACTGCGTTTCCGCACAGCACCCTATCCCCAACATCTCCCGGCCCGGCCACGAGTGTACCGTCAGCCCGAAAAGTTGGGACGGCCAGAAGATCGTCTGGTCGCTCGACTGCTCCACAGATACGGAGATCGTCCAGGGGATGGGCACTGCCGACTACGCTGGGGATCAACTGGAAGGGAACGTCTACCTGCAAATTCTCAGCGCCACCAATCCCTACCAGTCGATGGTCTTCACCATCACCGGCAAGCGCGTGGGACCCTGCGAGGCTTCAGCGCTGGGGCAGTAATCCCGCTTCACCTCGGCGGGTTTTGCATGAGATTGCGGGTATGGGCGGCCAACCGGCTCAGGTGCAGGAGAAGGCCCCCAATCTCCTCTCCGACCACGAAGGCCACCATGGAGGCAAGCGGCTGTCCTTGCCGATCCACGCTGGCCAACCCCGCCCACCTCGCCCCAAGGAGCAGTTCACCCGCCTGGGCCAGTTGTTCGTCTTTATCCATATCCGCTCCCGCCATGTTCTGTTTTCCTGCTTGCGACAGCCCCCCGGACTCCCATGCGGCCCCGGACGCAAGGAGGATCAGTGCTGCGAAAGAGCCGCTCAACGCAGTACTGGTGTGGCCTCCCCAACCGGCGGAGTGTGGCGCCAAGGAGAAAGACAGGCCTATGACTTACTGCCGGTAGCGAGGGCTTCGGGTCTGTCCCAAGAGGCGCCGCTCCAACCACACAAGTCCGTGCGACAGCCGGGTTTGGGAGAGTGCCAGCGCCACCCCGATCCCCGCGGCATTGGCGGCCATGTCGGCCAGATCGAATATGCGGGTGCCCCCGAGGCCCTGGAGCCCCTCCAACGCAGCCCCGAGGACCAGGAGGATGAGCGCCCACACCTTCAGGGCCCGGCCGACGTAGAGCTGACCGAACCACCCCATGAGCGCCGCATAGGTGACGACGTGTTCCAGTTTGTCGATGTGCTCAAATTCCAGTTCGAGATCGGGCGGTGAACTCATCAGCGACAGCCAGACCACCAGGCCGATAAGGACCCAGCCGAGGCCAAGCCAAAGCGTGTGCCAGCGCAGGCGTCGCTCACCCATACAGGTAGAGCAGCACTGCGCCGAGCAGGAGCCGGTAGATCACGAACGGGAACATGCCGATGCGCTCCAGAAGCTTGAGGAAGAAGTGAATACAAACATAGGCACTGACCGCCGATAGCACCGCCCCCAGGATCAGTGCGAACCAATCCACTGTCTCCTCGCCCCGAATCAGGTCCAGGGTACTCAGCCCGCCTGCCAGAACGATGACCGGAATCGACAGCAGAAAAGAGAAGCGCGCCGCCCCGTTGCGGCTGAGCCCCCGCATCAACCCGGCGGTCATGGTGATCCCCGAGCGGGAGGTGCCGGGGATGAGGGCGAGGGCTTGCGCCACCCCGATGGCCAGCACGTCCTTCCAGCCGATGGTGTGCTCGCTGCGCACGCGCTGCCCCTTGGCGTCGGCCCACCACAGCAGGAGCCCGAAGATGATGGTAGTCCATCCGATCACCACCGGCGCCCGCAGCGCCGTTTCGATGACATCCTTGAACAGCAGGCCGGCCAGGCCGACCGGAACGGTCCCGAACAGCACGGCCCAGGCGAGGCGGCTGTCCCCGACGCTGCGCCGCTCGACCACCGAGCGGCTCCAGTCCCGCGCCATCACGCCCAGCTCGCCCCGGAAATACCACACCACCGCGGCAAGGGTGCCCACATGCACTGCCACGTCAAAGGCGAGCCCCTGATCACCCCAGCCGTTGAGCTGGGGCAGGAGAATGAGGTGCGCCGAGCTGGAGATGGGGAGGAATTCCGTGAGCCCCTGAAGCACCGCGAGGGCAATGATCTGCAAAAGGTCCATGACGACTTGTCCCTGCCGGCCTCAGCGGCCGATCCATTTTTCCGCAATGATGCGCGCGTAACGTCCCTCGCGCGTCACCTCGCTGTCGATCACCGCGAATCCGGTCTTGTTGAGCATGTAAATAAGGTCTTCGCGGGAGAAACGATTGTGCTCGATGAAGTGGACGAAGAAATCATCGAGCTCCTCCACCGGGGTGGCCGCATCGAAAATACGGGCCTCCTCGGTCTGGCTACGGACATAGACCTCCAGCGGGACACGGACCCAATCCAGGACCATCAGGCGACCGCCCGGCTTGAGGCAGCGGTGCGTCTCCAGCAGCGTGCGCACCGGCTGGTCCATCTCGTGCAGCACCACGGAGGCCAGTGCCGCATCCACCGTTCCGTCGGTCAGGCTCAGGCGGGGATCATGGAGATCCTCACAAAGAATCTCACACCCCTCGGGCAGCGCTCCGACCGCCTCGATCATGTAAGGCGCGCATTCCACGCCGATGGCCCGCACCCCCTGGTAGCGTTCGCCAACGGCCTTGACGAACATGCCCGGGCCCGCCCCGAGATCGAGCACCACCGGTGCGCTCGAGTAGGCAGGCACCATCCAGCGGTCCCAAACGGTCCAGAATGTCTCGTCGAAGCGGCGCTCGAAACCCTCTTTCATCATCTGGGCGAAACGTTCGCCGTCACGGTGGTGCTTCGCAAGCATCTGCTGGGTTTTCTGTAACCTGTCCGACATCGTCTAAGCTCAATTGGATGGGAATGGAATTCTGGCCGAAGAGGTCAGGATCATAACCGGTTCAAGCGCCCGCGGCATCCCCAGGAGAATCGGGGCAGGGTAAACGCATACTCACGTCACGGCCGTGCTGTGAGCGATGTAAGTCCTTGAAAGCAGGTACGCTGTGAATGCATCCCTGTACGCTCGACGGCCGCGTCCGTGCGGCCGTCGACCTGCTTTCAAGGACTTACATCGCTCTTGGGTAAGTATGCGTTTACCCTGAATCGGGGCTGCACGGTCAAGGAATTTTCACAAAGAGGTGCTAGCTTTGAACCAAATGGGGTTAGGAGGAGAAAAACATGTCCGAGATCGTTGAGTTCTATACAGCAGCCATGCCTCACTCGCCACACAACGAGAGTCGGCTCATGGAGGAGATCGCCTTCCTCGAGAGCCGTTTGCTCTCCATCGGCGCGGTGGGCGACTGTGCCTATGAGAAGTCATTGGCGCGGACCTATGCCGCGCTGTTGAAGACCCGGCGCAATCAGCTGAGCGCCGTCAAAAAGAGCAACTGAGGCCAGAGCCTAGAGCCGGGTGCGATCATCGCGGATCGCAAATCCGGCCAGTGGGCCTTCCGCCCCCCGCGTCAGGGCCAGCACCTTGAACAACTCCCCCATCTCTCCCGGCATGAGAAGGCGCTTCACCTGAGCGGCCATTTGCAGCCTGGCACGATCGTCAGCGTTCGCCTCCACCATGTCCAATAGGCCGTTCCCCAGCAGGAAATTGGCCTGGGTGGTGAACCCGCCCACGTGCAGACCGGCCTCGACGCCGGCCGCGGCGACCGCACTGAAATCCACGTGAGCGGTAATGTCCTGCAGCCCCACGAACACAAAGGGGTCAGGGTGGGCACGGTGACGATAGTGGCACATCAGGGTCCCACCGCCCCGCTGGGGATGATAGTACTCGCGGGCCGGGAAACCGTAGTCGATGAGCAGGGCCACGCCGGCCTCAAGGAAATCGGCCAGACTGCGCACCCAATCGAGGGCCCCCAGATTGAGCTCCGACTCATACCCCTCCGGCAAGTGGTAGGCCTCCTGCAGGGCCGCCAGGGCTTTGGCGAGCCGAGGCGCTCGGGGGGTGTTGGCCACAGTCGAAAAACGCCCCTCCGTCCAGGTCACTGAGAGCTCGAGCGGCTGGCTGTTCTTGATGCGGAACCGGTGCACGGGGATGGCGTCCAGCACCTCATTGGCGATCACCACGCCGCGGAACCCCGGTGCCGGAAGGCAGGTAAGCCACTGCACACGCGCCACCAGGTGCGGTAGCTGTTCGGTCAGCAACCGTTGCTGCCGCGCCTTGAGCTCGCCACTGACATCAAGGATGTAATAGTGCTCGGGCAGGCGCCCCAACCGCTCGAGTTCGCCAAGGAGATCGCAGGCGAGCCGGCCGGTTCCCGCCCCGAACTCCAGAATGGCCCCCCCCTCCAGCCGCTCCAGTACCTGGGCGCATTGCCGCGCAACGCAGCGCGAGAAGAGGGGGGTCAGTTCGGGCGCCGTGACGAAGTCACCCTCCGCGCCGAACTTCTGGCTGCCGCCGCTGTAGTAGCCCACGCCCGGCGCATAGAGGGCCAACGCCATGAAACGGTCGAATCCGATCCGCCCGCCCGCCTGTGCAATGGCGTCCCGGATCAGGGTGGAAACCCGTTCGCTGTGAGCCCCCGCATCGGGCCCCGGCAGCGGCAGTTCGCGAAGACTGCCTGCGGCCATGCGCGCATCGCGCGGCTCCTGAGGTAACATGAATACGTTCCAGTGGCGTCAGAATTTGGGCTACAGTGTGCCAAACAACGAAAGTGGGGAGAAGTTCGTGAGCAGTCCAAGCCTCGAAGGCAAAGTGGCCCTCATCACGGGGGCGGCCCATCGCATCGGTGCCACCACCGCCCGTCTGCTCCACCGGGAAGGCGCCAACATCGTGCTCCACTATCGGGGCTCACGCCAAGCTGCCCAGGGGGTGCAGGAGGAGCTCAATGCCTTGCGGCCCGATTCGGTGGTCCTTGTGCAATCGGACCTGCTCGATACGGGAAAGCTCCAGTCCCTGGTGCGCGAGGCACACGGGGCGTGGGGGCGGCTGGATGTGCTCATCAACAACGCCTCCACCTTCTACCCCACACCCGTCGGCCACATCACCGAGGCCAACTGGGATGACCTCATCGGCACCAACCTAAAGGCGCCGTTGTTCCTCAGCCAGGCCGCCGCCCCCCACCTGGTGCGCCAGCGCGGCTGCATCGTCAACATCGTGGATATCCATGCCGACCGGCCGTTGAAGGCCCATCCGGTCTACAGCGTCGCCAAGGCGGGACTGGCGATGCTGACCAAGGCGTTGGCGGGGGAACTGGGCCCCGAGGTGCGGGTCAACGCCGTCGCCCCGGGCGCCATCTTGTGGCCGGAAATTCCGATGGACGATGTGACCAAGCAGCGCATCATCTCCCGCACGTTCCTCAAGCGCCAGGGCAGCCCCGAAGACATCGCCCGCGCCGTGCTGTTCCTCGTGCGTGATGCCGGCTATACCAGCGGCCATGTGCTCACCGTGGATGGGGGGCGTTCGCTCAACAGCTGATTCCCCGAATACCCGCCCCCCCGCGGCCCCACACTGCGCAGCGCCTCCACGATCGGCCCCATCGACCGTGGAGGCGCTTATCCGCCCTGCGTACCAGGCCCGCTTTGCAGTTCCGAGATCCGCGCCCCGGCCTCTGCCGGCTCCACTTCGAACGCGACTGGCCAGAGCGGCTGACTTGCGGCGTCGAACCGGGCCCAAAGTTCAGCATAGGTGCCCCCCTCCAGAGGATGGGTCCGCTCGGGGGCGATTTCCGCCAATGGCAGGAGCACGAAGGCATTGCGGGTGATCTCCCCGCGGGGAAGCTCCAATTTGCCCGCGCGCAGGACCACGTCATCATAGAGCAACAGATCGAGGTCAAGGGTACGTGAAGAGAAGCGCGGCCCTTCGCGGTCCCGGCCGTGGCGGTCCTCGATGGCGCGCAACGTCTCCACCACCCCCTGGATATCCAGCTGGGTATCGGCCCCGGCCACCAGGTTGAAAAAGTTGTCGCCCTCGAAGCCGACCGACTCGCTCTCATAGACCGAGGAGAGCGTCAGTTGACCGAAATGTGCCCGCAATTCGGTGATAGCGGCACGGACGTGGAGTTCCCGATCGATATTGCTTCCGATGCTGATATAGATGCGTGCCATAGCTACCTCGCGCGGTCAGGAGCGAGAGCCCCTTTCGATGATGACCCCCACGTCGCCGGCGTAGCGCACCGCCCCCCGCTTGTTCACCCGCAACCGGACCCAAGGCACATTGAACTCATTGATCACGATCTCGGCGACCCGCTCGGCGAGGGTCTCCACCAGCTGAAACTCACTCTCGCCCACAAAGCCGATGAGCCGCTTCGCCACCGCCTTGTAGTCGAGGGTGTCTTCAATGGTGTCGGACTGCGCCGCCTTGCGAATGTCGGTGGCCATCTCCAGGTCGAAGCTGACGGTCTGCTTGATGCGCCGTTCCCAGTCGTAAATACCGATGACCGTCTCGATGGCGAGATCGTTGAGGTAGATGATATCCATGATGTGACGATTGCTGCCGTTTGCCGGGGTTTGCACTATAGCGGTCAGGCCGGGGTGATGCCACCCCGCGGCGCGGCCGTAGCGGTGCGGACAGGGAGGGTCCAACCACGTATAATCGCCCCACTCTTCTCGGTTTTTACGGCAATGACCCTGCAAACTAGCGTGTTCATCATCCTGGCCTACCTCGTCGGTTCGGTCTCTGCAGCCATCATCGTCTGTCGCATCATGGGGTTGCCGGACCCACGTACCCAGGGTTCGCGCAATCCGGGCGCCACCAACGTGCTGCGCCTGGGCGGCAAAAAGGCCGCCGCGCTGACCCTGGCAGGGGATCTGCTCAAGGGGTTGCTGCCGGTACTGCTGGCGCGGGCGCTGGGCGCCGAGCCACCGCTGCTGGCGGCCGTGGCCATGGCCGCCTTTCTGGGGCATCTCTACCCGCTGTTCTTCGGTTTCCAGGGCGGCAAAGGGGTGGCGACCGCCTTCGGGGTTTTGCTGGGCCTCGCCTGGCCGGTGGCACTGGCGGTGCTTTTCACCTGGCTGCTGATGGCCAAGGTGTTCAAGATCTCATCGCTGTCGGCACTCACCGCCGCTGCACTCTCCCCCCTGTATGGCTGGCTGCTCGCCCCCCATGCGGAATACCTGATGATGATCTTCCCCATGAGCGCCCTCCTCATCTGGCGGCACCGCTCCAACATCCGCAACCTGCTGCAGGGTGAAGAGGGGCGGATCGGCACCAACGGTCAGGGTTGATCCGGCGGGGTAGGCGCCATGACCATCACCGCCGCACAACGAGCCGCCTTGCGCACCATCGCCGCCGGGATCGAGGGGATAGACCTCGATGTCTACACGGCCTTCGGCAAGGACCCTCTCGATCCCATCATCGGACTCGGGGACGAGAACCTGCGCGTGGGCTTTTTCGGGCGCGACCCGGGCCGGGACGAGGTGCAGCACGGCATGCCCTTCATCGGGGCCGCCGGGCAGAAGGTGCGCGGGGCGTTGTACCGCCACCTCCATGGGGAGGAGATGCCCGACTTCGCCGCCTCGCTAGCAGTGGGGCAGGAGTTCTTCTGGGCCAATACCGTCCCCTACAAACCCCTCGGGAACAAGGCCTGGTCAATGAAGGTCAAGAAGCGGTTTCAGCCCCTGATGGCGGAGCTGCTGGTGGACGCCTGGCGCGGCTCGGACATGATCACCCTGGGACGGGAGGCCTTCCTTTGGTTCGCCATCAATCAGCCGCGCGAGGTGAAGGAGACCCTTGAAGCGTTCTGGGCCGGGGAGGAGCGTTTCAGCGCCTGGGTCGAGATCGAACTCACCGCCGGGGAACACCGCCGCAGACTGCGGCTCCATCCGCTGCCGCACCCCTCTCCCCTCAATGCCACCTGGTACAAACGCTTTCCCGACCTGCTCGCGGCGCGACTGGAGGCGCTGCGACTTCGGGCGGGGGAGCTGCGCCTGAGCAACTCTTGACCGCTTCGGAGCCTCGCAGGGCAGCCCAGGGTAGGCCGGCTCGCACGGGGTAGCGTGCCCTGCCGCACCTGCGTGCCGCTTCTGCGAACCCGTCGAGGTCTTGCCCGGGCGCCCAGTCACAGATTTGGGGCCGCCCCCTCACGCACACTGTACCTCCCGCCGCACGCCTCTGCGTTGCCGGCGCCACACGGGGGTACGACGATGCGAACGCAAACTGCAGTGAGGCTCCTCACGGGCTTGGCCGTGTTTACCACCATCGGCATTGCCGACGCCGGAGACATCTCGGAGCTGGAGCCGAACCACCCCATCGAAAAGGCCCAGTTGCTCGCCCTGCCGACGGGCACATTGGCCATCGATGGCGAACTCGGCAACGGGGGCAGCAACGATCTCGATTTCTTCAGCTTCCAGGGCCAGGCGGGGGATGTCGTCACGCTCGACATTGACGGCGGCGTGGGCGGCGCGCGCAGCGTGGATACGGTCATCGCCGTGTTCGGCCCCGCGCCGGAGTATCGCGTCCTGCGCATGAACGACGATGCGCCGCTGGACGAGGGGAGCATCAGCACCAGCGACTCGCGGATCGACAACTTCGTCCTCCCGGCCACAGGCCGCTACACCGTGGGGGTCAGCAACTACCCCCGCTACTTCATGAACGGGGGTCTGGTGCAATACCCCACCTACGTGGGTACGGGCGATTACACCCTGGTGGTGTCCGGGGTCACACCGGCCATCAAGCAGGTCTCCATTGAAGTGAAGCCCGGGAATGACGGCCTTGCCCCCATCAACCCCAAGAGCCGCGGCAAGATCCCGGTCGCCATCCTCGGCGCGCCGGATTTCGATGCGCTCACCATCGATCCCGCCACCCTCACCTTCGGGCCCACGGGCGCCGAGAAGAGCCTGGCGAAGTGCAACTGGACAGGCGAAGACGTCAACGCCGATGGGCGAGTGGACCGGGTCTGCCACTTCGAGAATCAGAAGGCCGGCTTCCAGCCGGGCGACCTCGAAGGGATTCTGCGCGGTAAGACCGCCGGGGGCGTCGCCTTCGAAGGGCGGGCGTGGCTGAAGATCGTTCCGCAAAAACGCAGGGAGTGAACCCGCCACAAATCTCACCGGCATGGGCAGGGTCCGGGGGCACGGAAGCCCTCTCCCCTCGGGCTCAAGCCTCCTCCCCCTCCTCGAGGCTGCGGACAAAGTCCTCCACGAAACCGTTCACCGCCGACCAGTCGGTGTATTCGTAGTCCCTGCGGGCATCGAGATCCGGGCTCCCCTCCTTGCGCGCGATGGAGCGCATCAGCAGTCGTTTGAAGAACCCATACCGCGTGTAGCGAAGCGCCCCGGCAAAGTTGGCAACACCGGCGGGATACCAGCCGCAGGAGGGGGGAACTCGCGTGCCAGCCGCGTCGCTTCCGCCCTCTCCGCCGGGTTCGCCGAAACGGCCTTCATAGGCGCGGGTCAATGCTGCGAAGTGCGGTCGCCGCGCCGTCCAGGTGCTCGATGAACTCGACGAGGTGTCGCGCCTGGGTGATCTCGGGAAACCACTGGGCCTCATAGCTCACCCGTGCTGCACTGCCATCGTTCAGCGACAGGGGACGCGCGGCGGTGTTGGAACCGGAGAGCTTGGAGCGAGGCAGTATGCCCGCGCCAATGCCGAGGCTGGCCCAGTCCTCCACCACCCGATAACTCAGCGCCTGCCCGGGATACCGCTTCAGTGTCACTCTCGCCTGTCGGTAGAGCTCCCCGATGGTATCCGAGAGCCCGCAACCGCTGGTCAATATAATCTGCTCGCGCTCGTGGGTCCCCAAGAGAGAAGGGCCCGGCGGCAGCGGCGCGGCGCCATCGATTTCCCTCGGAAGGAAATAGAGCGGTTCATCATAGAGCCGAAGAGTGCTCCTTCCGTTGGGGGGCAGGCCACGCGGAACGATTGCGAGGTCCACGGTTGCCGCTTCGAGCCGCCGCTCCATGTCATCCAGAAAACATTGCTTGAAAAAGATCTCCACCTGGGGATGACTCGCAACGTAGGGGGCAAGGAGCCGGTTTACCAGGCGGACATCCACCAGGGGCGAAAGCCCCACCCGAATCAACGTATGAGCCGGTTCACGGAACGCCCTGGACGCGGAGAGCAGTTCGTCCCTGGCCTCGAGAACTGCCGCGATCAGGGGCAACATCTGCTTGCCGAATGGCGTGACGGAGACACTGCGCGTGGTGCGTCGAAAGAGGAGTCCACCAAGCTCGTCTTCCAACTGGCCAATGGCGCTGGAGAGCGTGGGCTGGGTGACGCAGCAGTGTTCGGCGGCGCGGCTGAAGGAGCCGCTCTCCCCGACCGCTTTGGCAAACCGGAGCTGATTGAGGTTCATCTCTAAGGCATTCCGTGTCGCGGGGATGTGCCCTCACATTAACCACTTTGCAGTACGCCGGACAAGGGAGCGGGACAGGCTAAACGTATGGTTACCCCTAACTAGCGCACCGAACAGATAAATCCGACGCGCCCAATATGTAGGGTGGATAAGCGCAGCGCATCCACCAATTCGACGCCGCACGGTGGATGCGCTGCGCCTATCCACCTCGGTTCGCCCCCCGCCACCTGCAGCGCAATTTGGCTGCAATTGGCGATCTTTCCGCTTACCTGTTCGGTGCTCTAGGAAAACGCTGATTATTCGTCATGCCCGCGAAGCCTGCCCCCGAGAGCTTCAGTCGGGGGGGCGGCATCCAGTGATTTTTCTGGGCTCCCGCCTTCGCGGAGACCGGGTAGAGGAAACACACCGCACAACCGCGCACCGCAAAGTAGTGCTGGCGCACCCTTGGGCGCCGGACCCGCTCATGGAAGGACCCCATTTATAGGACCACCCTATTTCGAGATTGAAAGATCCAATTTCTCCCCTGCCCTGACCATGTCTAGTCTCTCGATGGCGGCCGATGCGATTGACCCCACCATTGAAACTGAACCTGAGTGCGGAAATGGTCAGCGTCACCGCACCAAAACAACAGGGAGATGAAGATGAGCGCAGTGAGATTACTATACTTCACCGTTGCCGTACTGCTCGGCGCAGGCATTGGATTAAGTGGCTGGAATGACGTTCACTGGCTGCTCTACGTGCCGACCGCGCTGTTGCTGTTTGCCGGCGCAACCGGGTTCTGCCCGACCCTGGCGCTCTACCGCAAGCTCGGACTGAAGTGATCCCACATGACTGCGCCCGACCTCCTGATCTTTGGCGCCGGCGTCTTCGGCATGGGCGTGCTGATGCTGGGGGCGGTGGTCTACGAACTGCGGCCCCAGGCATCAGGGGCGGGCGCACTCATGGGTGTCGGCCTGGGCCTGGGAGTCCTGGCGTTTGGCGCGAAGCTGCTTTTGATCATCGCCTTCGGTCTGCTCGGTGATGAATACCTCGCCCGCTTTCTCCCCAGGGATCTCGAACCGGAAACTTACCGCCCGCACAGGGGCCAAGCAGAGAGGACAACCTCACCTGAGGTCGCAGGCTATGCCTGGGAATCCCTGCCGCGAGCCGCGCCTGCGCCGCGGGACAACCCCACCACAGAGGCCCGGGTCAAACTTGGGGAACGGCTGTTCAACGACCCTAACCTCTCGCTTAACGGAGAGGTCTCCTGCGCTTCATGCCACGACCTCGCAGGGGGCGGCGCCGACGGGCAACCCGTCTCGGTGGGCATCCACGGACAACGCGGCACACGAAACGCTCCCACGGTCATCAATGCCGCATATCAGGCGGTGTTGTTCTGGGACGGCAGGGCCGCTTCTCTCGAGGCGCAGGCGAAAGGGCCACTGATCAACCCGCTCGAGATGGGGATGCCCAATCTCGCGGCGGTGGTCGAGCGGGTTGTGGCCGTTCCAGAGTACAGGCAAGCCTTCGCCCACGCGTTCGGCGGTGAGGACCCCATCACCATCGACAACATTGCCAAGGCGATTGCAGCTTTCGAGCGCACCTTGATCACCCCCGATACCCCGTATGACCGCTTTGTCCGGGGCGATCGCTCGGCAATGACCGGACAACAGATCCGGGGCATGGCCCTCTTTGCAGAGTTTGGTTGTACGGCATGCCACCGCGGCCCCAACTTCAGCGATGCCTCCCTGATTGGCGGGGCCGCACCGTTCCGCGTGTTCCCGGCCGTCACGGGTACCGAATACGAGAGCCGCTACCGGTTGGCCGAAGCCCTCCCCGCTTCCGCCGAGCCCTCGCAGCGGGTTTGGCGCATCCCCTCCCTGCGAAATGTCACCAAGACCGCCCCCTACTTCCATAACGGCTCCGTCACCGATCTGGCGGAGGCGGTACGCATCATGGCCCGGGTCCAACTGGCGAAGCCTTACAGCGCCAGCCCCGGGGATGACTGGGAGGTGGTGTGGGATCCCGCGGCCAGGACAACGACCGCCACCCCTAACGCGACCATCAGCGACACAGAGGTCGAGGACATCGTCGCGTTCCTCCATGCCCTGGAAGGCGATATCGAATTCACCCGCTAGCGGTAGGCCAGTGTGCTCCGGTGAGCACCAGCGCGTCCTCGAAAGCAGGTGCGCTGTGAGTACGACCGACATGGATGTCGGGAGTGAAGATGATGCAGGAGCAATCACCTTCCATCCCTGTACGCTCGACGGCCGCGGCCGCTTCGGGCACCCTGCCCTCCCGCGGCATAAGTGCCTCCTTGCACCCATCCATGCCGCCGACGACCTGCTTTCAAGGACGTTCATCGCTCTTGGGTAAGGATGCGTTTACCCTGCCAGGGAACTGGCGTTCCCGGCATGGCTTGGTATCATGGGCGTGCCTCGCGGGTGCGGCCCCGAGGGTGGGCCTCGGGAGCCCGTACGACAACATCGCGGATCCGGAAAGATCGCGTTCCACCAGCAAGGAGGTGCCGATGGCTGCGATCGGCGCACGTGCTTTTTCCATCGTCACCTGCCGGAATTGCGGCGGCGAGACAATCGTTCACCGGCACCGGCCCGGCGTTCTGCACTGGCCCGGATTGCTGCAGGTGCGCCGCTTCCGCTGTACCACCTGTGGTCGCCGATCCTGGCGCATACTCGCCCCACCGCTTCGATTCCGCCTGCGCTGGCTCCTCGGCGGCCTGGCTCTGCTCACCTACCTGGTGGCCATGTATACGCCCCGACCGGAACGCGTGCCCGAGGCCACCGCCGCGACGCTCATAGCGGAGCGATCTGCCCCCCTTGCCCCCCCCGAGCCCGTCTCCCCGCGTCCGCCTGCGGTGGAACCCGACGATTTGGACGTGTCCACCAAGGAGCAGGCAACTCTGGCGGCACGGGAGACAGGAACAGCATCGGAGGCCGCTGTACTTGTGGCCGATGAGGAGGACAAAGAGAGAGAGGGGGAGAACAAGGAAGAGTCCACCGCGGTATCACCACAACCACCGCCAGCGACAATCAGCGGGGTGGTGCAACTGTCTGCGATTGCGATGGGCCGCGATTCAGACGGATTGCGCCTTCGCCTGACCACCGGAAGCGAAATGATGCGCTACCGCTATTTTTCCCTTGATGCTCCACCGCGTTTCGTCATCGACTTGCCAGAAGTCCTTGCGGCCGAGGAGGTCAACGTTGTCGCGCGGGCGCATGAAGTGAAAGGAATACGCTACGCCCAGCGCGGCGACAGATTACGGCTGGTGCTCGATCTCGCAGTTCCCGCCCTCTCCCCGATTGGCTGGCAGCCGCACCCCGACGGCTTGACAGTCATCTTTCGGGAGACGCCGCGCTGAAAAGCGGCGCAGTTCCCTGCATCCGCCGCTCAAGCCGGCTCAGGCATCCACCATGTCGTTGAACTCCGCTTCGGAGATGATGCGCAAACCAAACTCCTTGGCAGCCTTCACGTCGGAGGCCTCAGGCTGTTGTCCCACCACCAGCAGTGTGGTTTCACCCGTCACCCTCTTCTGCACCACCGCCCCGAACTCCTCCGCGATCGCCTCCAGGTCCTCGCGGCATCCCTGCGCCATCTGGCCGGTGAACACGACATGTTCACCATCGAGGCTCAGCTCGTTGAGGAAGCCTTCCCGAATGGTCGCCGGCATGCCCTCGTGCCACCAGGCATAGATCGAGGCGAGGATCTCGAGATCTTCCTCCTCATCCATAAAGGGCTCGTCATCCCTGCGGACCACCACTCCATCCTCATACCTGAACCAGTATTCCCAGGGATCGTCGTCGCCGCATCCCCACGCCCGCGCATCCACTGAAGGACACAACTGGTGCAGGAAACCGATCACCCGGCCGGCAATCTCATCTCCGCCCGATCCATTGACGAAGTGTGCCACCCAGTAACCGGCCGATTCCCAGATGGATTCTGAGCCGAACTGATCGCGAAACTCGGTACGGAACTCATCGAGCAACTCGCCCATCAGCGCGGCGCCTTGGCCCGGACTTACCGCTTCGGCGATCTCTTCCAGCGCCTTCCGCTGCGCCTCCTCCCCTTCAATGCGCAGAGGCGAGTTGAGATCTGCCACGGCGAACAGGTTGTGGAGCAGACCATGAACACGCTCATCGCCATGCCTGAAATAGATATTGCTGTGCAGCTCTGCCATTTTCTCTCCCTTCCATTGAGCAAAATCGATTTGGGTACTCTCACCAGCTTTCGCGTGACGCACCTTCGAACGTGTGGAGAAGCGGGTCAGACAGTCAGTCAAACAGGTCGAAGAGTGACGCCACATCGAAATCCGGCCACTCGAGCCAGGACAGATCGATGCTGAACCAGACATCAGAGGCGCCGTCGGTCAGGGCCGTTGCCATCTCCGCCCGCATGGATGCGTAGTCGCACGCCTCGCCGATTCGCCCGTGATAGGCCTTGAAGTCCGCTGGCGAGCTGTACAACGACAGCGCCCAGCAGTGCCAATCGAGGCCGTATCTGCTCTCCTCCGAGGCCTTTTTGACCTGCTCAGGCGAGTAGTACTTCCTCTTGCCATGCTTGCGCACGAGAATTTCCCCCACCGCTTTTCCGTACCGCTTCTTGTCCGGGGGAGACAATGGGCATGCCGCCATGATCCTTCGCCTCTCGAGTGGTCTCTGCCAAGCTCACGCCCGCCCCATCACCTCCACCGCGCGCTCTGCCAGGGCGGCGATGGTTCGCGATGGATTGAGCCCCAGCGGGCGGGGGATGATGGCTCCGTCGAGCACATGGAGCCCCGGGTAGCCGAACACTTCGCCCTTGTGATCCACCACGCCGCTCTCGGCGTTGTCGCCCATGTTGCAGCCGCCCAGGGGGTGGGGGGTGATGAGGTCCTTGAAGAGGGTCCAGGTGGGTGGGGTGAAGGGGACCCCGTCGGTGGCCCTGGCCAGTTTGGCGTGAAGGTCGGCCATGGCGTCCATCACCTGTTCGGAGCGGCGGATGTCCCACTTCAGGGCGAGATTGCGCCGCCACGGGGCGTACCAGGGGCGGCGCAAGCGCACCTGGCCGTCGCCGGCGTCCACGGCCTGGCCGAACCAGAGCATCACCTTGTCCAAAGGGTCGCGGCTGCGCACCCGCAAGGCCAGCGCCTGGAGGATCCAGCCCCACGGGGAGTTGGGGCGGTGCCACCTCTTGAGCACCTCTTCGAGGTAGTTGCCGAGCAGGTCGGGGAAACCGCCGTCCTCGATGAACAGGGGCGCACCGCCATGGACCCCGTCCAGGAGGTCAATGGCAGCGCTGATGGTGGGGCCCTGGGAGGCAGAGATCTCACGGCGGTGAAACGAGGGGGTAACGAAATCGCCGTTGGCGCTCCAACCGTGGCCAAGACGGCGGCTGAGCAGCGGCAGGGTCTTGTACTGGTCGCGCGCGCGCAGCAGGATTTCGGTGGAGCCGAGCGAGCCGGCGGCGAGGATCACCTTGCGGGCGGTGACGGAGCCGCGCACGGGGGTGCCGGAGTCGAGGCGGTCGTAAAGGACTTCGTAGCCCCCGTTCACCGGCGCGATGTTGCGCACCAGGTGCAGGGGGCGGACCTCGGCGCCGTGCTGTTCGGCCAGAGGGATGTAGTTGAGGTCGAGGGTGTTCTTGGCGCGCACCTGGCAGCCCGCATCGCAGTTGGCGCAGTGGGTGCAGGTGCCCTGGGTCTGCCCCTGGGCGTTGACCCACGACCTGGAGCGGCTGTCGCTGAAGCAGTCTTGCTGCTCGTAGCTCCACTCCGGATCGAAGGTGACCGCCAGTTCCACCGGCCGGAACCGTGCCCCATAGCCGAGCCGCCCGGCGGCCTCCTTCATCAGGTGGTAGCGGCGGGTAAGCTGGTTCTGCGGCAGGGGCTGGACGTTCAGCATCCGGCCGACCCGCTCGTAGTAGGGCAACAGCCCCTCGTGGCTGATCGCCTCCGGCCACCCCTCGTCGAAACGCTCCGGTGGCGGGACGATGGAGACGCTGGCGTAGATGAGGGAGCCACCGCCCACCCCGGCCCCACGCGCCACCGACATGTCGCCGAAGGCATCGATGTCCACCCACCCGTTCAACTTGTGGGGGCGCCCCGAGTCCCATAGCCATGCGTCTCCCGGCTCACGGGGATAGTCCTCCGGCTGCCAACGCCGACCCCGTTCCAGCACCAGCACCTTGAGCCCCTGCTCCGCCAGGCGGGCGGCGCTCACCGCGCCGCCAAAGCCGCTGCCGATGACGATCGCATCAAACTCGGCCATGGTTCGCTTCCTTGTTGGGGGTTGCCGCCGGGATGTGGATGGGGCGCTCGATGAGGCGCGGGGCCAGGGGGCGATCCATGGGATCCAGCCACGGGTCGGCCGGATCGCCCTTCGGCTGCACCTGCCAGCGGCGCGGGACCCGATCGAGTGCCAGCGGGTAGAGGGTCACCCCTTCGGGAGTGATGTGCAGGCGCAGGAAATGCTTGAAGTCGGCCACCCGCAGGGAGGACAGCGCCGGGGTGCGATTGAGGCCGAGCCAGCGGTTGGTGACCAGCAGGTAGCCCCCCGTAAGGAGTCCGCCCAGCAGTCCGCCAGCAAGAAACATTTCGAGAGCGAACAGCCACCCCTCTGCCGGGGACTCCAGGTCCAGGGCAAAACCGCGTTGGTTCAGGTGCGCGAAGCTCCAGAAGAGAACCAGGATGAGCAGGACATGGGCGGCCCCATGGGCGAGCCCTACGGCCCAGCGACTGCCGCTGCGCCCGGGCGGAGCCTCCACAAACCCCACCATGCCGAGCAGAATGGCGGCAAGGAACACCACATTGCCGGGGCTCTGCCCCAGTACCCTGAGAAAGTCCGCCAGCACCCGTGGCAACCCCTCCGCGCCGAGAGGAATGCCGATGAGCTGCAGGGCGAAGGTGTCGGCGAAGTAGCGGTTGTCCAGGCTCATGCTGGCGCTTTCCAGAAACCAGGCAAAGAGCAGATACACGCCCCCCAACAGGAGGCAAAAGCGCCAGTCCAGCAGGGGGAAGAGCAAATTGCGCCACAGCAGTCCGGCCGAGGTCTTCGCCGGCGGGTACTCCCGAGCCCGTTGGAACGGTGGGCAACCGTCGCTGGCCGGGAGAGTCTCGGGCAGGTCGTGGGTGCCGTGCAGGAACGCGCCACCTCCACCGGAGGTGATCTTCTGACATCGGCCATCTGCGGACTGGTAGCGGGCGTAATGATGCAGATCGCCGGCCAGCATGAGGGGAGCTGTCCCGCCGTGAGCCTCGATGAGGCTGCGGCGGATGAATTCCAGATTCCTGTTGGCCGCGTGGCTGCCCAGGGCATCGTAGACCCAGCTCGGCTCCGGGGTGCAGAGGATCACCCGCTCGCCCGGCTGCATCCGTTCCCGGGCGACCCGCTCGAAGTACTGGATCTGGGGGTAGTCCACGTCCGACTCCAACTGCACATCGAGCCCCCACAACCACCAGCCGTGGGGCAGCTTCACGGCGAAGTAGCTGCGCGACTGGCGGGTGAGCCAACCGCCGATGCTGCGTCGCTGACAGAAGAGGCGATTGAAACTGGTCAGCCCGTCGTACCAGTCGTGGTTGCCGGGGATGGCAAAGAGGTGGGGCCTCTCCTCCTCCACATGGACCCAGGGCAGAGCAGCCCTGTAGGGGCCCACCAGTCGATCGGCGTACTCCTCGCGGGTGGCCACCGGGTAGACCTCATCGCCACCGAGCACCAGCAGGTGGCCCCGGGGCAGCTCCAATGGCTGCTCGCCGTCGTGCACTTGCAGGCCCGGCGCTCCCAGCAGCCGCGCGATGGCGTATCCCGAGTCGAACCCGTCCCCCAAATCGGCGGTGTAGTCGAGCCACAGCTCCTCCCGATCGCTGTAGTCGCTCTCGTCGGGAGCGGCGGCCACGGCCATCAACTCGCGCCGGTCCGCGTAGGCGCCGAAGACGGTGGAAAGCAGGACCTTCACCCCGGTGTTCATGAGCTGAATGGGGGAGAGCCAGTCAACCATGGGCTTGCGGGTGAAGCCAAGCGCCGCAGGCGAGTCGTCGCGAGGACGGGCAGGGGGTGGGGTCACGGCCGGTGATCCATCCGGTTTGCTTTCGACGGGATGGGGCTGGACGGCATCACTCTGCATAGCTCTCCCACAGCTCCCCAAGGAAGAACCGGCCGAACTTGCCCAAGGCGGCGGCGTTGTCGCCCACGCCCCTGGCACCGAGAACGGTCATGGTGGAGATGAGTTTCAGCAAATCGGTCACCCCCAGGGTAAGAACGCCCGCCCCCACCACGGGGGCACTCGCGTCCTCGCCGGCGTGCAGCCGGGTGAACAGGGTGGTGGTGTCGGACCAGAGATCGAACCCCGGGTCGTCCTTCACCTCTTTGCGTCCGGCAAGGTAGTACGGTTGCCCGTCGTGCTCGAAGCCCAGCTCGTAGACCATGTACTTCTTCTGCGGATCGTCGCTGGGCGAGAAGAGGTTGAACTTGCCATGGTGGGCCGGGATGCCGGTGCCGAAGGGGGTGAAGTCGATGTGCCCCGTGAGCTCTCCGGCGTGATCGGGGTCGCTGATGAAGCGTTCCATGTCGCGGATGGTCACCGTGGCGTGCATGGCGAGGGTGGTGCCGCTCCTCTTGCCACCACTCTCGCCCGCGTGGGGCAGACTCTCGTCCAGGCTGAAATGCCCCGCCATGGTCTCGCGAAAGCGAATGCCGAGGGGTCCGGTTGTCATTTCTGTCACCTCCGGGTTAGAGGGCAGAGCGCCCTCGATCGCCGCGACGATGGACGGAAAGACGTCCCGGGCCGCGTCCTTGCCGATGAAGACATCCAGGTGCCCATAGCCCGGGATCACCAAGAGGGATTGCCGACCGGGGCGGTGGCGTTCGAGCCACTCGAAGCTCCTGCGCTGGGATTCCGGGAGGAAGCAGCGGTTGCGGGCACCGGTCATGAGGACGATGCGCGCGTCGGTCTTCGGCGGCTGGCCGCACGGGTCGGCGGGCAGCTCGGGCAGCCGCTCGGCCGGGAGAAGACTGCCGTTGCGAACACTGGCGGCCATCTGCCGGAAAAAGCGCAGCGGCACGTGACCGAACTCCCCCTTGATCCACTCGTGGGTGGCCTCATCCAGGTTTTCGTGATCCCACAGGGTGGGAAAGCCGGTGCCGTAGGTGAAGCTCACCTGTTTGCAAACAGCGTTGTCACACTCGTGGTGGGTGAGGTTCACCAACAACCGAATGGCCTTGGCCGTGAGGCCGGGGGCGAAAAGCCCCCACTGGGGGTTCAGATAGGGGGTCAGCAGCCCCACCAACGGAACGGCCGCATTCAGTTTGAATCGGGAAAAGCCGGGGACCACGGGATGAAGCGAGACGGCATTGCTGATGATGAGCTCCACCTGGGGCAGCAGGCCGGCCACTGCGGCCATCATAAAGCTGGTGGAGCCTTGGCAGTGGATGACCGCCTTGATGGTGGCCGCCCCGCTCTCCCGGCAGACGGTCTCCACCGCCCGGGGATGGTCATAAACCGCCGCCTGATCCAGGGTCCAGAGGTTCGGCGGGAACTCGGTGCTGGCCCGCCAATTCTCCAGCCAAACGTCGTAGCCTTGGGCGACGAGGTAGTGCGCCAGGGTCACCGGTACCGGAGGACGGAAGATGTTGGCGCGCACCCCGGCCCCGTGGACCAGCAGCACCGGGCCGCGCTCCGGGGCCCGCGCTCCCCGGACCTGGATCACGCTGCAATGTCGGCCATCGTCGGTCTCGAAGGGGACCACCCTCTCCCAAAGCATCTCAATTCCTTGGCGCAAATCCGTGGGAATCCCGTAAAGGGGCGATCCTTATCACATTTGGGGGGAATGGCACACCCTTTCCCGTATTTTTTGTCAGCGTGTGGGCAGGGCGAACGCATCCTTGCTTCGCGCACAACACGGCCGTGACGTAAGTATGCGTTCACCCTGACAGGACAGGACCTACGTCTCTCCCGCAGCCCGGAGCTGGGCATGCGCTCGACCTGGGCGTATGGGTTGGGCCGGGGATCGGTATGCTTTGGCCGCAGGGTTGTGGCCGGTCCGCCTGAAGGCGGGTCGACTTGCGAGGGTCGAGTGGTGGGCGAGCGAGCGTTTCCTCCCGCACGCCGCGCGGATCACGAGGGAGCCAACCGCTGGATGCCGCAGGTCCGGCGTTCATTGAGGGGAAGGTAAATCGACATCCCTGTCGCAGGCGGTGCGGACAGAACACCGGAGGCCTTACGGGTGATGGTCGTGGCCGTGGTGATGATCGTGGCTGTGGGGTGCGGCAGGCGGCAACGGTTCGCCCCGGAGCACCGCACGGGCGGCCTTCACCGGGTCGGTCTCCCCGGTCGCCAGCACGGCGATCCCCCGCTGTGCGAGGCGATGGACGAAGCCGGCCCCGCAGCTTTGGGTGATCAGCACATTCACTTGGTCGATGGGGTGGGCCTCCCCGCGAAACTCGTGAAAGGACATCTCCTTGGGAAGGTCAAGCCGCTCCACTTCCACCGGTTCGCCGTCGCGCGCTTCATACACCAGAAAACGTCTCGTCTTGCCCGCATGTCCGGTAATGGTCCGGAAATTCTGGCTGGTGACCGCAATCTTCATCGTCAGTGTTCCTCTCCTGTCCCATGGACGCACTACTTGAACCCAAACCTGCCAAGCACGCCTTGAGGCGCAGCGACCTGCCGACCGCCCGAAGACGCTCTGCAACCCCGCTCAGTTCTTCAGAGACTTCGCCCACGCCTCCATGGCCTGGTTGGCAGGCGGCATCGGCGCCTCCATGAAGTTGACCACGAAACCGGACTTAGTCTCCGTCACGCCGATGGAGCGGGGTCGCACGGCCATGACGCCGGGGTTGGGCAGCGCGATGCCAAAGCAGAAGATGATGTTCTTGGCATCGACGATCCCCTCGGCCACTTCGCCGTTCGGCAAGGACTTGGTATGGGTGTAGTGGTCAAACACCGCTATGAAGCGTGCGACCGGGTGGGATTCAATCTTCTCCTTGAAGTAGGCGATGATCTCGTCGACGCTCGCGAAACGCGTTTCCGACTTGTCGAGCTCCAGCGTGAAAATGGGATACTTCTCCTGAAACAGGGACTGCTTCATGTGGGTGATCTCCTGAATCGAACCAATAACCGAGCAAAATACTAAGGTGAATCCCGCCTTTAACGCATTGAAAAGGGTCAATCGGGCGAATTTTTTTTCCTTCCTTCGCCGAAAAAAACCCCCTCGTGCGAGGGGATCAAGAATGTGGGCGTAAGGAGCCCACTCGGGGAAGCAACGGTGTCCCGGGCGGTGTGCCCCCGCGCCACTGTCGGGATCGGCATCAAACGCGGCCGCTGCGCTTCAGCTCCTCGTACCACAGGGGGTTATGGTGTTTGATGAACTCCACAGAGGCGTAGCCGGTCTTCATGGTCTCCAGGGATTCGCGCTCTTCGACCACGGCGAAATAGATGTGCGCGACCAGCCCGATGAGCACCAGGAAGACGCTGGCGGCGTGGACCACCAAAGCCCAACGGAACAGCGCGCCGAAAAGCGGATACTGGGCGAAGTCGAACAGGCTGGGACCGAAAAAGAGGTAGACCCCTGTCAGGGCAATCGCCAGCGAAGCGAAAACGATGAGCGTACCCAGCAGGCGCTGGGCACCATTGTAGCGCCCCTGGGGGGGAATCGGCGTGTTCTTCATCAGGCCGAACAGGTGCGCCAAAGTAATGGTCATGCTCCACAGGTCGCGTATGGCCGCGCCGGGGGTCAACACCAGCACTTGGCGCAGGAACGGCAACACCACCGTCCGCAGGCGCAGCAGGACGAACAGCAAGATGCCTCCCATCCACACCAGCCCGCCGACCCCATGCAACAACACCAGGTTGGCATTGCCCCCCACCAGGTTCTGGGCGAACTCCGGCCAGAAGGCGGGGGCGAGGCGCAGCATGTCGCCGGAAATGATTCCCAGGCCACTGGCCACCAGGGCGGCCCAGAAGGCGGCGTTGAACCAGTGCAGGCGTATGGTCCAGCTATCGCGGACGAGGATCTTTCGCTCGGCCATCATTTATCCCCTTCATGGTTGCCGCCGAGTTCGTTACGGCGGTCGATGATCTTCTTCACGCCCGCGGTGAGGAACGCGGCCACCATGCCGCCAATGCCCACCGTGGCCACCGGATTGACCACATCGCCCAGCAGCTTGCCCTGCAGATATTGCTCGACAGGTTTGGGCAGGACCTCGGTCGGCAGCGCCTGTCCGGCGGTGTAGTAGTAGTGGCTGGTGCCACCGGGCACCTCGGCGGTGGTCAACTGGACCCACGCCTTCTCCCGCAGCAGGCGACTGACCTCAGAGTCGGGGTCGTTGGCATCACCGAAGTGCAGGGCCCCACCGACACAGGTCTGCACGCAGGCGGGCGCCAACCCCTCGTCGACCCGGGGCTGGCAGAAGGTGCACTTGCTGATCGTGCCGGTCTCGGGGTTGAGCCAGCGCGCCTCATAGGGGCAGGCGGGGACGCACAGTTCACAGCCCGAGCAGAGCTCGTCATCCACCAGCACAATGCCATCCTCACGCTTGTAGGCCGCGCCCGGCGGGCACGCCTCCACACAGGGGGCATCGTCACAGTGCTGGCAACGCCCGGGAAACAGCTGCACCGTGGGCAGCCCATCGGCGGTGGTCCCCTCCACTTCCCGGACCCAATCCCGGGAGTACCCCACCGGGGTCTCCCATTCGGCGCGGCAGGCCACCACACACGCCTTGCAGTTGATGCAGCGGGTGATGTCCGCCAGCATGACGTAACGTTTCGACATCGTTCTAACTCCTGAAATTCAGATGCGAGAAGCGAGTTACGAGATACGAGGGGATGTGCTCGCTGTGCTCGCGGCCATTTGATAAAGGCCCGTGCGCGGAGCACACTCCTCCCCTCGAATTTCGTACCTCTGGGTTCACGCCCTTTCAAACCTTATCGAGCTTGACCAACCCCCGCCCCATGGCCGCAGATCCAATCCACCGATCCTGGTCTGCGGAGGCGAGGTTGGAATCGGCGGCGCCGCGGCCGTAAGTGGCGCGCACGCGCGGGTCGAAGTGGCCGAAGCCGTGGGCCATAAACACGGTATCCTTGCGGATCCGCGCAGTGATCTTCGCCTTGAGCTCGCCGCTGCGCCCCTTGCGATCGGTCACCCGCACCGCGTCGCCCTCGGCAATGCCCCGCTCGGCCGCCGCCTCGGGGTGGATCCAGAGGGTGTTCTCCGCCATCAGGTCGGCGAGCCAGAGGTTGTTCTGGGTGCGGGCGTGGGTGTGCATGCCCACCCGGCCGAAGGTGAGGTGGAACTCGCCCGCCTCGGGGCGTACCTGAGACTCGTAGTCCAGGGCATCTTCCATGCCCAGGGCCTTGAGACCGCTGGGCACCAGCTCCAGCTTGCCTGAAGGGGTCTTGAACACCGACTTGCGGCCATGCTCCCGTGGAAAGTTCTTGGCGGGATCGGCGGGGATGGTGATCACCCCCTTCTCTTCCAGTTCGGCACGGGAGAGTCCCACCTTCTTCAGCCGTTCGTCGATGAGGTCGGCCACCGAGTCGTGGGGGAAGTACTGCCCCAGCCCCATGCGATCGGCCAGCCCCTTGCAGATGCTCCAGGCATCGCGCGTGTCGTGCAGCGGTTCCATGGCGGGCATGCGGATGGCCACATAGCCTTCCCGCGCCCCACCGGTCTGCAGGTCATCGTAGCGCTCCAGATAAGTGGCTTCGGGCAGCAGGATGTCGGCGAACATATTCATCTCGTTGGGGGCTACGTCCGCCGCCACGAAGAACTCCAGCTGATCGATGGCCTTGCGCACCGTCTCGTAGTCGGTGCTGTTCATGAAGCCGTTGCCACCGGCGGTGAGCAGGCCCTTGATGGGGTAGGGCTCGCCTGAGGCCATCGCCTTCCACATCTCATTGGTGAGCCCCAGATCGGCATTGGCCAGCGGCCAGCGCCCGTGGGGGCCGGCGCCGTCGGCGCGGATGGCCTGGCCGTGCTCGTCCAGCAGCGCCTTGGGCAATTCCGCATGGGGGTGCCCGAACGCAGGGAGGTCGATCTCCGGCACCTTGAAGCCCTGGGGGGTGAAGACACCACCGGTGCGGTCCCACACCCCAAAGAGGGAGTTGAGGATGGAGATGGAGACGCCGGTGCCGAGATCGTTGGTAGTGCGGGTCAGCCGACGCGGCGAGTAGACCAGCACCGCCGGGGCGGCCGCAGCCATCTCGCGGGCGATGCGCCGAATGTCCGCGGCGGGAACTTCGCTCTCCCCTTCGGCCCATTCGGGGGTGTAGCGGGCCACCCGCGCCTTCAGCTCATCCAGCCCCACGGCGTATTCGGCGATGAACGCCTTGTCGTAGAGCTCTTCGTTCACCACCACATGGATGAGCGCCAACAGCAGAGCGTGGTCGGTGAGCGGACGAATGGGCAGCCACTCCCCCGCCTTGGAGGCGGTGATGGTGTAGCGGGGGTCCACATAGACCACCTTGGCCCCGTTGGCCACGCCATCGAGCCACGCCCGGGTCTCGCCATTGTGCAGAGACTCGGTGACGTTGCGCCCCAGCATGAGGAAGTACTTGGTGTTGGGCAGGTCGAGGGTTTCGTTGCCGGTGAGGTTGCGGCCGGTCACCAGCATATTGGCCACCCCGCGGGGGCCACAGCAGAGGCCGAAGACGGGACTGGTGGTGTTGGGGGTGCCGAAGGCGTGGGCCAGGCGATGGTAGGGCTTCTCCCAGGAGCCATGGCCGATCATGGCCAGGCTGTGCGCCCCATGCTTTTCCTTGATGCCGTTCAGCCCCTCGGCCACCCGATCCAGCGCCTCCTCCCAGGAGATGCGCTTCCACTTGCCCTCGCCCCGCGCGCCCACGCGCAGCATGGGGTACTTCAGGCGGTCGGGGTCGTAGGCGACCATCAGCCCGGCGTTGCCTTTGGCGCAGACCACGCCGTAGTTGTTGGGGTGCATCGGGTTGCCGTCGATCTTCACCGCCCGGCCATTTCGGGAACGGATCTTCAGACCGCAACGCCAGTAGCACATGTCGCAGAAACCGAAGACTTCCGTGGTCTCCTTCAGTTGCTCGGCCTGGTGGGGCGCGTCGATGCGTGCCAGTGCCCGGGTGGGATAGCCCGCAACACTCAACGTGGCACCGCCTACGGCCGCGCCCAGGAACGCACGGCGGCGCGGGTTGAACTCATCAGCCCTCTTCATTTCTATACATGCCTCCTCAGAGGTTGGAAACCGGGACGGGGTACGGCGGATGCGGTTGGCCTTGCAGATGGGCGCGCTCGGCATCGAGGAGCCGCTCGAGCAGATCGGCTGCCCCGCTATAGCGAGGTGAGGGGGCGGCTGCACGCAGAGCCGCCAGGAACGGGGGTACCCAGCGCGCCAGATGGTCGAACAGCCTGCGCTGCGCCGACCAGGTGGCCTCACCTTGGTCAGCAAGGAAGGCCATGAACTCCAGCTCGGCGACGAGGTGGTCCGGCAGGAGTCCGCTTTCGGGATCCACGACCACTCCGTGGTCGCCCATCAACCGGGCCACTTCCTCTGTGGAGGATGCAAATAGGCGGTGGTCGGCCTCGAGCCAATAGGAGCCATATGGCTGGGCCGCCACCTCGGGGAAACTAAGAATGAACAGCCGGGCGTACTCGGTCTGCGCCTCTTCGAGATCACACTGCACCGCCTGCGCCAAACCAACCAGCAGTGTTCGCCAAGGGCCTGAGCTCCCCGGTAATTGAGCGAGTTGGCGGATCAGCTCCAATATGGTCTGATTTCGCGCTTCGTCAGGCTGATCGAACAGCCCGGCGGCAAGGCAGTAGAGCGCGGTTCGATTCGCGTCCAAACAACCTCCATCGACAGATACGCCCGTCGGTCAACGGGCCAGGCGCTCGGGCGCCCGCGATAAAGGCATGCTACGGGAGGGGACAACGCCACCGCATTGAAATCTGTCAATGGGCCAGAAAAAAAATCGTCTGAATCTGCCGCGGGTTGCAGAAATCACCCTGGCAATCTGGTAAACATTTGCCCGAGCGTCCAACGCCGTGCCGCAATTGTCAGAGCCAATACTTTGCGACCGCCATTAATGGCTGACTCTTTAGAGAATCGCAGCGGACGGCATGGAGAGGAATA
The DNA here is from genome assembly GCA_041690535.1 of Gammaproteobacteria bacterium. Taxonomy (GTDB): domain Bacteria; phylum Pseudomonadota; class Gammaproteobacteria; order Thiohalomonadales; family Thiohalomonadaceae; genus JAWLHA01. The sequence continues at coordinate 74,773 of JAWLHA010000008.1, forward strand.
ACCAAGCGTATCAATAGGTTTATCACCCTTCAGGTCAAGGGTACGTTCATGGTCCGATGCTTGCACGTGACTCCATGCCCCCCGTTTCGTTGTCTAACCATCACCCCTTACGCGAGGAGAAGCTAGGATGGAAAATCAGGATCGCCTGAAACACTTCCCAATATCGTGGTTCGCCCTGGTCATGGGTTTATCCGGGTTCACCATCGCGTGGAGCCGGGGCGAAGCCATTTTGGAATTGCCGTTCAGCATTCACACGCTGCTGCTGGGGGCGACCAGTGTCGCCTTCCTCATCCTAACCCTGATTTATGCGGCGAAACTGGCGCGCTTCCGCGGCGAAGTGGTGAAGGAATTGAATCATCCGGTCCGGCTGAACTTCTTCCCGAGCTTCTCCATCGCGTTGATCCTGCTCAGTATCGCCTTTCTGCACGCCAGCCCCCCACTCTCCAAGTGGTTGTGGTCAGTGGGAGCCACTCTGCATTTCGGCTTCACCCTCTATGTGATGTCGGTGTGGATCAATCACACCAAGTTTGAGATCCACCACATGAACCCCGCCTGGTTCATCCCCGTGGTGGGCAACATCCTGGTTCCCATCGCCGGGGTGCACCACGCCTCTCCGGAGATCTCCTGGTTTTTCTTCAGCATCGGGCTGTTGTTCTGGTTGGTGCTGCTCACCATCATCTACTACCGGGTGATCTTCCATGACCCGCTGCCCGAGCGTCTGGTGCCCACCATGTTCATCCTCATCGCCCCGCCCGCCGTGGGCTTCATCTCCTACCTGGCGCTGAACGGCGGGCTGGACAACTTCGCCCGGGTCCTCTACTACGTCGCGCTGTTCCTCACGACGCTGTTGCTGAGCCAGTTTCGGCGCTTCTCGCGGTTGCAGTTCTTCCTCTCCTGGTGGGCGTACTCCTTCCCCATGGCGGCGGTGACCATTGCGACACTGCTGATGTACGCCCAGACCCGGCTGGTCGCCTTCCGGTGGCTCTCCTTTTTCCTGCTGGGGCTTCTGACGCTCATCATCGCGGTACTGGTGGTGCGCACGATCATCGGAATTGCCCGGCGGGAGATCTGCGTGGAGGAGGGATAGCGGGGTAAACGCATACTCACCCAAGAGCGATGTACGTATACGTTTACTCTGGGAGGGATAGCGGGCGTCTGGAAACAGGGGAACACGGGGACTATCATGGGGCCTGATCACCGACCTCCGCAGACCGCTGATGCAGACGCTCTATCCTGAGATCAAACCCTACGTGGTCCACAGCCTGGCTGTCGATCCCCCCCACCTCCTCCATGTAGAGGAGTGCGGCAACCCGCGCGGATTGCCGGTGCTGTTCGTGCATGGGGGGCCGGGGGCCGGCTGTGAAGACTATCATCGGCGCTTTTTCGACCCCGAGCGCTACCGGATCATCCTCTTCGACCAGCGGGGGGCGGGGCGCTCGACCCCTCACGCGGAGCTGAACGGAAACACCACCCAACACCTGGTGGCGGACATGGAGCGCATCCGTGAGCACCTGGGCATCGAGCATTGGGTTCTTTTCGGCGGCTCCTGGGGCTCGACCCTGAGCCTGGTCTACGCCGAGACCCACCCCAACCGGGTGTTGGGCCTGGTGCTGAGGGGGATCTTCCTCTGCCGTCCCCACGAGATCCGCTGGTTCTACCAAGAGGGGGCCAACCGCATCTTCCCCGATCACTGGGAGAAGTTTTTGGCCCCCATTCCCGAGGGAGAGCGGGGCGATTTGGTGGGGGCCTACGCCAAGCGGCTGACCGGAAGCGACGAGGTGGCCCGCATGGCCTGTGCCGAGGCGTGGTCGGTGTGGGAGGGGCGCACGGCCACCCTGCGCCCCAGTGCCGCGGTAATCGATCACTTCGGCAACCCCTTCGTGGCCATGAGCCTCGCCCGGATCGAATGTCACTTCTTCAGGCACGACAGCTTCCTTGAGCCCGATCAGATCCTGCGGGATGCGGGACGGCTGGCCGGGATCCCCGGCACTATCGTCCACGGCCGCTATGACGTGATCTGCCCCTTCGAAAATGCCTGGCAGTTGCACAAGGCATGGCCCGATTCCGACCTTCGCCTCATCCCCGATGCCGGCCACTCGGCCTCCGAGCCCCCTATTATCGATGCACTGATCCAGGCCACCGTGGAGATGGCGGACCGTTTCGCATGATCGGCCTGTTGCAGCGTGTCAGCCACGCCTCGGTGGTGGTGCAGGGCGAAACAGTGGGGGCGATCGGAGCGGGGTTGCTGGTGCTGGTGGGCGTGGAACGGGGCGATTCCGAAGCACAGGCGGATCGCCTGCTGGAGCGGCTGCTCGGGTATCGGGTCTTTCCCGATGGGGAAGACAAGATGAACCGCAGCGTTCGGGATATTGGGGGCGGGTTGCTGCTGGTGCCCCAATTCACCCTTGCGGCGGATACCCGCAAGGGCATGCGCCCGAGCTTTACCCCGGCGGCGGCCCCCGAACGGGGGCGGGCGCTGTTCGACTATTTACTGCAGCGCGCCAGCGTGGCTCATGCACCGGTCGCCGCGGGGCGCTTCGGTGCGGACATGCAGGTCGCCCTGACCAATGATGGCCCGGTTACCTTCTGGCTACAGGTCCCGCCCCAACACACGTAAACCCCTGCCCCCACAGGCGATTTCCCGCGCTCCGGTCGGTCGATCCCGGCCGCTGGATTTCGCCCCTGGTTGGTGTTAGGTTTGCCCGTTGCGCATGGATTGCGAATCATCAATATTCGCAACGGGGGAAATATGAATTTCGACGTGACCGAAGAAGAGATCAAGAGTGCCAAACACCCACATGAGCTGTTTCTCATCAATCTGATCACCAACCACATCCTGGTGTTCGTGGGTTTGCTCGGGATGGCGGGCAGCTATCCGGCAATAATGCTCGTGACCCCGGCCGTTTCGGTGAGTATCATTCTGTACCTGCTCTATCGGGCCAAGCGGTCGTTGACACTCGATAGTTGGTTTGTGGCGTGTCACTGGCAGGTCTGTGCCCGTCGCAGCAAGCTGTTCATCATCATGCTCCTGATCATGGCCCTCGCCATGCTGCTGCTCCTGCTGGCCAGTGGCGGTGACTTGAGGCCGCAACACTACGCGCTCGGCGGTGCCGCCATTCTGCCAACCATGCTCACGGTTCTGGTGCTCATCGTGATGGAGTCCGATGCGGTTCACCAAGCGCGTACCGGTCGCCTTCCGGGATGGGTGGTGGAACGATTCCCGGATGGAGCGGCCAAAGCCCTAGAGCACCGAACAGGTAAACGGAAAGATCGCCAATCGCAGCCAAATTGGGCCGCAGGTGGCGGGGGTAGCGAACCGAGGTAGGGTGGATAAGCGCAGCGCATCCACCCATTCGACGCCGCACGGTGGATGCGCTGCGCTTATCCACCCTACATGTTGGGCACGTCGGATTTATCTGTTCGGTGCTCTAGCGGACTGAAGTTGAGGCAACAACGAATCATGCGCAGCACCTTCCCCTGGGTCCTCGGGTTCACACTTCTGGCCATTGTCGTGGCCATGCTCATCCCTGGTCAGCCGAAAGAGCGCGAGGAGAACCTGCCCTGGCAGATCCAGCGCGTTGACGGGGGGACCATCGAGGTGTTCGGACTGACCCTGGGGAAGACTACCCTTCGGGATGCCGAGCTCCAGTTTGGGGTGGAGGCGGAAATCAGCCTGTTCGTGCCGGAGAAGGGTGAAATGGTGGTGGAGGCCTACTTCGATCAGCTGCGGATCAGTGGATTGGCCGCGAAGATGGTGCTGACCCTGGGGATCCCGCAGGCTGAGATCGAGGGATTTTACGAACGGGGCTTGCGGATCGCCGGACTGGGCAGCGGGGGCCGGAAGGTCACACTCAGCACCGAAGATCTGGCGCGGGCGCGCCAGGCGCCCCTTGCGCTGGTGACCTATATCCCCCAAGTCAATCTGGATGAAGAGGTGGTCCTGAGGCGCTTCGGCGAGCCGGCCGAACGGATCGCGGAACCGAATTCTCAGACGGTGCACTGGCTCTACCCGGATCGGGGACTTGACCTGGCCTTGAACCCCAAAGAGAAGGAAGTCCTTCAGTACGTGCCCCCCGCGGCATTCGACCGGCTGCGCGAGCCATTGCTTCAGAGCCAGGCGGCCAATCAGAAGCGCTGAGTGGGCCGAAGGCGCGCCCCTGCCCGGCAATCATGCCTCTGCCGGCGCAGAGCTTGCCCACGGTGGTGGACCGAACGCACCAAGCGAACAGTACTTGCCTCCACTCTCCGGGGTGAACGCATACTTACATTTCTCCCTGGGTAAGGATGCGTTGACCCTGGCACCCCGCCAGTCCCCGGTGCCTGTGAATCGATCTGCCGATTCTACCCTGCAGGGCGACCGCTCTCCCCTCGCCCCCTCCACCGGCCCAGGGTAAACGCATACTTGCGTCACGGCCGTGCTGTGAGCGATGTAAGTCCTTGAAAGCAGGTGCGCTGTGAATACATCCATGTACGCTCGACGGCCTGCTTTCAAGGACTTACATCGCTCTTGGGCAAGTATGCGTTCACCCCCTCCGCCAGCCGGCCTGATTACTCATCCGCGTCCGGCATCCTCTTGTCCGTGAGCTTGCGTCTGCGCCGCTGCCCTTCAGGGAGCAGAGGATCGTCCTCATCCATCAAGATGCGGTTGGCATCTCCCTCCAGGTCGTCGTACTGGCCACGGCGAACGGCCCAGATCAGCACGCCGATCATCAGCAGCCCGAAAAAGATCATGCCCGGAATGAGGGTGTAGATGACTTCCATCGCTGAAATTCTGCCTGGTCGCTGGGAGCGAACATTCTACCCCATGCGCCCCTTACTGCGGGGCGTGATTGAGCGCGGCCGCTGCGGAGGTCTGTGATTCCATCCGTCGCTGGCCCTTGAACACGGAACCGATCCGAGCGGCATTGCCGATCACCATGATGGAGCTGAAGGGCATGGCGATGGCCGCGAACAGGGGGGTGATATAGGCCATCATGGCCAAGGGGATCATGATGACGTTGTAGGTGAGGGAAATGGCAATGTTCTGCCGAATGGTACGCAGGGTGCGGCGCGACAGGTGAATAGCCAGGCGCACCTTTTCCAGCTCGTTGCTCATGAGGACGATGTCGGCGCTCTCCACCGATACATCCGTCCCCGAGCCAACGGCGATCCCCACATTGGCCCGCACCAGGGCGGGGGCGTCGTTGACGCCATCACCGACCATTGCCACCCACTCGCCCCGCGCTTGCAGGTCGCTGATCACGGCCGCCTTGTCCTCGGGAAGCACCTCCGCAATCACCTCCATGCCGCCCAACCGCTGCGCCACCGCGTGGGCGACCCGGCGCCGGTCCCCGCTCAGCAGCGTCATGCGAATACCCGCCGAACGCAGCGCGCTGACGACCGCCTGCGCATCGGCCCGAAGCTCGTCCGCAACACCGATGATGCCGGCAAACTCCCCCCCGATGGCCAGGTGCACGCACGTGACCCCCTGCTCTTCGAGCTCGGCGATCTCGGCGCTCAAGGCGGCCGTGACACCAATGCCGTTCCGGGCCAACCAGGCCGCATTTCCCAGCACCACCGGGGTTCCATCGACGTCGCCCTTCACCCCATGACCCGGGAGGCTCTCGAAGCCCTCCACCTTAAATCGCCGCCAGGCGGAGCTCTGCTCCTCCGCCTTCTCGACGATGGCACGGCCAATCACGTGCTCAGAGTATCGCTCGAGGGCGGCAGCGACCCCCAGCAGGCTCGATGGAGTGCGCTCCGAACCGACCAGGATTCGCCGTACCCGCATTTGCCCTTCGGTGAGGGTGCCGGTCTTGTCGAACACCACATGGGAGATCTGCGACAGGGTCTCCAAAACGGCGCCATTTTTGACCAGGATGCCGTGCCGCGCCCCCTGGCCGGAGGCAACGGCGATGGCCATGGGCGTAGCCAGGCCAAAAGCACACGGACAGGTGATGATCAGCACCGAGGTGGCCGCCATCAGGGCCAGCTCGAAGTCGGTGCCCATCCACCACGCGAACGTCACCGATGCGAGCAACAACGTAATGAGTACGAACCACGGCACAATACGGTCGGCGGTGCACTGGATGGGGGCCTTGGAGGCCTGTGCCTCCTCGACCAGACGAATGATCTTGCCGAGTGCCGTATCTTTCAGGGTCCCCGTCACCTCCACGGTCAGCGCGCTGCTGATGTTCACGGTCCCGGCGGAGACGTGCTCCCCGCCGGTCTTGCGAACCGGAACCGACTCGCCAGTCAGCATTGACTCGTCCACGGTGCTTTGCCCCTCCAGCACAATGCCGTCGACGGGGACCTTGTAGCCGGCCTTGACCAACACCGTCTCCCCGGGCTTGACGGCCCGAATCGGCACGATGCGCTCCGCCTCGCCCTCAAGGACGGTCGCCACACGGGGCTGGAGGTCGAGCAACCGCTGCGTAGAGGCCACCGCCTGCCGCTTCGACATCGCCTCCAGATACCGGCCGACCAGGATGATGAAGATGAAATTCACGACGGTATCGAAGTAAACCTCGCCTGCGACCCCCGGATTGAGGGTGATATAGACCGAGTACAGGTACGTCGCGGTCGCGCCGATGGCGATGGGCACATCCATTGTCAGGTGAAGCGTGCGAAAGCCGCTCACCGCCCCCTTGAGGAACGGCCACCCGGCGTAGAACAGCGTGGGAGTGGCCAGGAGAAAACCAAGCCAGCGGAACAGGTTCTGAAACTCGCCCCGATCGGCCCCCGAATAGAGCGCGATGGAGATCCACATCAGGTTCATCATCGCGAACCCGGCAAAGGCCATGCGGAACATCATGGCCCGGTTCTGCCGCTTGATGGTGCCTTCGGCGGCCTCGGGATCGTATGGCACGGCAGCATAGCCGATCTCGCCCAGGCGCCGGATAATGGCCGAGAGCTTCAGCTGACTGTTGTCCCAGCGCACGAGGACCCGCTTGCCGCTGAGATTGACCTGCGCCTCGATGATCCCGGGGATCCGCCCGAGGGTCCGCTCGATGAGCCACACGCAGGCGGCACAATGGATCCCCTCGACGAGAAGATTAACCTCCCGAACGGCCCCTAGGTCGGTGACGAATTCACCCTGGACGTCATCCAGATCGTACAGCCCGACATCTTTCGGGGGCTCAGGCGGGGGACCAAGAAGGATGCCCTCCGGGGTGCGCTGGTAAAAACCCTGGAGACCGGCCTCGAAGATGGCCTTGCAGACCGATTGACAGCCAATGCAACAAAACTGCCGAAGCTGCCCCTCGATTTCTTCCTCAAAGCACTCGTCGGGGGGAAGTGGCAGCCCACAGTGGAAGCAGCTCTGTGCGGCATCGGGGGTTTGGGTCATCGCTCATCCCCGTGCTGCGTGGTTACAGGCTGCGAACCGAAACACGGCGGCTCAGGGTGAAGACATCCTCACCGTGCTCGACCCGCGCGTTCAGATCCCACAGCCCTTTCAGGGGCAGCGCGAATCTGGAAGCGTAGATCCCCGGTTGGATCTCCTCCAGCTGGAGTTCAAAGTCCGCGCTTGCATCCGATGGGCGGTATGCGGTGAGGGTCACATGGGCCTGCCTTACCGGCAGGCCAACGCGGTCCCGAATGTGCAGCCTGAATTCACGCGGTTCGTTGAGGGCAAGCCGCTCGGGCACCTCCAGGGCGACCTCCCACCCCAAGGCCGACCGCGCATCCTTTCGTGTCTGCATGTTGCGCTCGTAATCCCGGCCCTTTTCGTAGTAATCCTCTTCCACGAGCCCGGGGTTCGTCGTGATCGCCAGAGTGATCATCCCGGCGTTGACCCCGAGCACCACGACCACGAGCAGGATCCAGCCAATGACCCAGGGATTGCGCATCGCGGCGCGGCTATCCTGCGAAATACGGTTCTGTCCCGCCATGCTCATGTCTTGGTTTCCCCCGTGAAAGAGTCCGGCTCAAAGACCGGGACCGGTAAACATGCTTTGGTACTCGGCGACGAGTTCGTCGTCGGTCGTGCTCTGAATCGTGAAGGTGATCGGCGCGACCGCCTCCTTCAGGTGTTCCCCGGGAACCCGGACAAACACCGAGTAAGCACTGATATCCCCCGGACGCAGAGAGAACGGCTTGTCCCCGCCGACCAGGACCAACCCCTCCGGCCCTTCAGCCGCCAGCGTAACAGCCATCTCCTTGTCGGTCTTGTTCAGGATCTTCAGTTCGTAGCGGTTCTGGATCGAGCCGTCACTCTGACGGACGAACAGGGGCGACCTTTCATGGAGTACCTTCAGTTCAAGGCTGCCAAGGTGGGTCAGCCCGTAGAGGATGCCGCTCGCGGCCAAGGTGAGTATGGTGAAGTAAACCAGTACCCGGGGACGCTTGTAAAGCGTTTCCGCAGGTTTGCCCCGCAGCTCGGCGAGCGAGGCATAACGAATGAGGCCGGTGGGCTTCTGGATCTTCCGCATCACCGAGTCGCACGCGTCAATACAGAGTGCGCAGGTGATGCACCCCTCCTGCTGGCCGGCACGAATGTCGATTCCGGTGGGGCACACCGCAACGCACTGGTTGCAATCGATGCAATCGCCGTTGCCCTCTGCGAGAGCCCCTTTCTTGAGCTTGCCCCGGGGCTCACCACGGGTGTGGTCGTAGGCCGGCAGAATCGTTTCGGTGTCGTACATTACCCCCTGAATGCGGGCATAGGGGCAAAGCCAGAAACACACCTGCTCACGCATGAATCCGGCCAGGACGTAAGTACCGGCCGTGAACAGGGCAAGAACGATCCACGCCGTGGTCGGGGCCTGCAGGGTGAGATAGCCGCGCCACAACTCAAACGCATCGACGAACCAAGCGGCAAAGCTGATGCCGGTGAGCATGGCAATGACGAGCCAAATGGCGTGCTTCGTGACTTTGATGCGTAGCTTGTTGGCGGTGAGCGGCGCCTCGTCCAATTTGCGACGTTGCGCCGGGCCTCCTTCGAGACGGTCCTCTACCAGTGTATAGAGGTCGGTCCAAATGGTTTGAAAGCAGAAGAAACCGCAAAAGACACGACCGGCAATGGAGGTGATCGCTGCCAGCAGGATCGCGAAAAACAGGAGCGTGAGGGAGAGCATCCACACGTCCTGAGGCATAATGGTGATGTCAAAGATATGAAACTTGCGGTTGGGGATATCGAACAGGATGGCCTGCCGATCGCCCCACCGAAGATAGGGGCCGAAGAAGAAGATCAGCCAAACCGAAGCGGCAAGCCACTTAAGGGTACGAAAGCGCCCGGCCATACGCTTGGCGTGAATGGTTTTCCCACCGGTGTTTACATGCCAGTGGTCATCATAAAGGGCGTCGACACTCTGGTCGGTCTGGGTTAGTTGCTCGCTCACGATTCCCTCCCGTCGCAATACCCGGTGTTAACGGGCAGCCGAAAATAGTTGGATTCGATCAAGAAAAAATGAAAGGGTCGTCCTGATCCTCTCACCGCTTCACCCCAAGCCCCGCTGTGCGCCGATGTGCTTGATAAAAGTCAGTGCATATTAGCACATCGGTCATATAAAAAGGGGGGCTAGTGCCCCCCTTCAAACCTACCGCTAAACACGTCAATCTTCTGAGTGGGTTGTTTTTATCAGTTTGCCCACACGGATTCCAATCACCACGAGGATAACCACCGAAATCACGACCGCAAGGACGGAACCAATGACTACTGCATCCATTATGCACCTCCGGGAAGATTGGGTCGGATTGCATGACGCGAGCGTCATGCAATCCGACCGTCTAGGGGTTTTCGTGTGTCATTCCCTCTTACTGACCGCCACCAAGCTGGTGTACGTAAACAGCCAGCTTCTTGATTTCCGTCGAGTTCAGCTTGCCGCCGCCGAACTTGGGCATTTCGGCGTTGCGGGTCTGAGCGTCGGACGGATCGTTGACACCGTGGGTGATGGTGTACTTGATCGCCTCCAGGCTGCCGTCGCCGAAGCGCCAAATGCCGTCAGTCAGGTTCGCGCCGCCCAGCATCTGATTGCCCTTGCCATCCATGTTGTGGCACGCGATGCAACCTTTTTGCAGGAACAACGGCTCACCGGCAGGGTTGCCGGCCTTGATGGCCTGAGCCAGTTTGTCGACTTCGGCTTCGGTCATCTGGGCGCCGCCCTTGGCAGGCATCATGCCCATGCGGCCGTTAACGATGCTTTCCTCAATCTTCGCGATGGAACCGCCATACAGCCAGTCGTCATCGGCCAGAATGGGGTAGCCGGGGTTACCCTGACCACCGCTGCCGTGGCAGGCCGCGCAGTTGTCGCCAAACAGCACCTTGGCCGACTTCTGCACGTAGCTGTTCAGTTCGCTGTCAGCCACGATCGCCTGGGCAGACATACCGGGCAATTTCTGCTCGTACTTGGCACGGACCTGTTCAATGGCGGCCATGTCCTGCTTGTACTCGCCGATGGACGTCCAGCCCATCACACCCTTGGTGGCCCCTCCGAACCAGGGCCAGGCGGGGTAGACGATCCCGTAGAGCAGAACGAAGATCCAACTGGCGTGCAAACCCAGCATCCACCACTTCGGCGGCGGGTTGGTCAACTCCCGCAGGTTGTCGTCCCAAAGATGCCCCGTGTCTGGGGCGCCATAGTTGTGCTTATCGCTCATGTTTTTTGTCTCCGTCGATCCAGTCAACGTCATCGGGAATACGGCGTTGCGATTCGAACTTCTCCCGGTTTTTCGGATGAAGCACATGCACGTACGCCCACACCATCAGAATGAAGATGCCGATGGTCATGATCGTCCCGATCCAGTCGTGGACCGACATCGCTGCCCAATCGGTGTGGAAATATTCCATCAGACTGTTCACGAAATTACTCACGATAGTCGACGTTTTCGTCGAAGCTCACCATCGTGCCGAGTACCTGCAGGTAGGCAACCATCGCATCCATTTCGGTCTTGCCCTGCACTTCGGTCGCGGCCGAGGCGATGTCTTCTTCGGTGTAAGGAACCCCGATGACCTTCATCCCACGCATGCTCTTCGCCACCATGGTCGCATCGACCATGGCACCTTCGAGCCAGGGGTAGTTGGGCATCACGGACTCAGGGACCACGGAGCGCGGAGCACGGAGATGCTGTACGTGCCACTCGTCGGAGTATTTGCCACCGACGCGGGCCAGGTCGGGCCCGGTGCGCTTGGAACCCCACTGGAAGGGGTGGTCGTACATGGACTCGCTCGCCAGCGAGTAGTGACCATAACGCTCTTTCTCGTCACGGAACGGACGAATCATCTGCGAGTGACAGGTATAGCAGCCCTCACGCAGATAGATGTCGCGACCGGCAAGTTCGAGGGGCTTGTAGGGGCGGACGCCATCGCCCGCCTTCCAATCGGCCAAGCTCTGGCCAGCCTGGCGCTGCCACACGATCTCGGGACGCTTGTTGTGTTCCATGGTGTCGTCCAGGACGAACAGTGGCACGATTTCCACAAGGCCGCCCACGGAGAGCAGGACGAGCAGCATGACGAGCATCAAGAAGACATTGCGCTCGACGTTGTCCTGCAGTTTTGTCGAATGAATCTGATCAGCCATTTCGTTGTACTCCTTTGCGCTTAGGCGGCCGCCGGTGCAACGCCAACGCTGCGCTCGGCAGCGGCTTTGCGTACGGTCATCACGACGTTGTAGAGCATCACCACGCCGCCGGCCCAGTAAATCATGCCGCCGATGGCACGCATTGCGTAGTAGGGGTGCATGGCAGCGACGGATTCGGCGAAGGTGTAGGTCAGGGTGCCGAACGCGTCGTAATCACGCCACATCAGACCCTGCATGATGCCGGACACCCACATGGCGGTGATGTAAACCACGGTACCGATGGTGGCCAGCCAGAAGTGCAGGTTCACCAGCTTGGCGGAGTACATCTCGGTATTCCACAGCTTCTGCACCATGTGGTAGAGGGCGCCTGCAGCAACCATCGCCACCCAACCGAGGGCGCCGGAATGCACGTGACCCACGGTCCAGTCGGTGTAGTGAGAGAGGGCGTTGACGGTCTTGGCGGACATGACCGGGCCTTCGAAGGTGGACATGGCGTAGAAAGCCAGGGACATGATGAGGAAGCGCAGGACGTAATCGTCGCGCAGCTTATCCCAGGCGCCGGAGAGGGTCATCATGCCGTTGATGGCACCACCCCACGAGGGGATGATCATGGCCAGGGAGACGGCGGCGCCCAGAGAGCCGGTCCAGTCAGGCAGGGCGGTGTACTGCAGATGGTGCGCGCCCAGCCAGACATACCCGAACATCAGGGCCCAGAAGTGCAGAACTGACAGACGGTAGGAGAAGACCGGACGGTTGGCCTGCTTGGGAACGAAGTAGTACATGATGCCGAGGAAACCCGCGGTCAGGTAGAAGCCCACCGCATTGTGACCCCACCACCACTGAATCATGGCGTCCTGCACCCCGGAGAAGATGGAGTAGGACTTGGTCAGGCTGACCGGAATGGCCAGGCTGTTCACCACATGCAGGTAGGTGATCATGACCATCATGCCGAGGAAGAACCAGTTCGACACATAGATGTGGCTGGTCTTGCGCTTGGCGACGGTCATGAGGAAGTTGAAGCTGTAGGCCAGCCACACCGCCGCAATGAGGATGTCGATGGGCCACTCCAACTCCGCGTACTCCTTGCCGGAGGTCATGCCGAGCGGCAGGGTGACAACTGCCAGCACGATAATGAGGTTCCAGCCCCAGAAGGTGAACCATGCCAGCTTGTCGCTGTAGAGGCGCACACCGCAGGTACGCTGAACGGTGTAGTAGGCGGTGGCCATCAGCGTACAGCCGCCGAAGGCGAAGATCACTGCGTTGGTATGAAGCGGACGCAAACGACCGAAGCTCAACTCGGCCATGTCGAGGTTGAGCGCCGGCCAGGCCAGCTCGGATGCGACGTAAACACCCACCAGGGTGCCTACGACCAAGTAGACGACCGCCATGATGGTGAACCATCTGACGACGTCGAAGTTATATTTTTGCTCTACTTGTGTTGCTTCCACGAGTAGTCTCCTTTTGTTGTCACCAATGAAGTATGGTTAGGCACCCAGGGGGCACTTCCACCCGGATTCGGAGGGGTTGAAACGACGACGGTCGCCCATATTGGTAGTTAGTAGTATCACCCCAAAAGACCACTTGCCCGCGGCCCGCCGCAGCTGACGGCAACACGGACACAAATACATTTCGGGCTCCATGGCCTGGAACGGTCGGACTCTTCTACCCGCTGGCAAAAGAGCTCTGGAGAGGGCCGACTGAACGCATGTGGTCCGTTCCTTTCCGAGGGAAAAACAAGGAATTCCTCGAAATGAGACAGGCGTCAGCGCCCACTACACTGCTTCAAAAAAAGCCCGCACTTTTTATAGCAGTGCTCGGAATGGTAGACGAAAACAAAATATCAGAACATTGATTTTTGTCAATCAACGAGTCATTTGCCGCATCACCATTCCCGACAAAATCGCTTGATTTCAACGGTGCTTATGGCTGTTGGACGATGTTAGGCCAAGGCCTTGCATTTGCCGGCACTTTTGGCGCTGCTGGCAATTTGTTGCAGGCGTGGCAAGTCGAGAATGCGGATGTATTTGCGTTGGACGATCAGCAGTTGTTCATCCTGAAAACGGCTGAAGAGGCGGCTGACGGTCTCCACGGCTAATCCCAGGTAATTCCCTATGTCATTACGCGACATGCTGAGATTAAACTCGGTGGCGGAGAACCCCCGTTGTCGATAGCGGCTGGAAAGACTGACCAGAAGCGCGGCAAGTCGCTCTTCCGCGCTCTTCTTTCCAAGCAAGGTGAGGAGGGATTGGTCATGCAGCAATTCCTTACTCATTATCTTGAGTAATTGCTGCCTGAGGCTGGGGAGGCGATTGCACAGCTCCTCGAAACTGTCGTAGGGAATTTCGCAGAGGCTGGTGGTTTCGAGGGCTTTGGCGGCGCAAGGGTGTCGTTCGGCATTGATCGCATCAAGCCCGAGCAACTCCCCGGGGAGATGGAACCCGGTCACCTGCTCGTGCCCGTCCTCGGTGGGGGCATACGTCTTGATGGAGCCCGAACGTACCGCAAAGATGGACGAGAAGGGATTGCCGACGTGGAACAGATGCTCCCCTCTTTTCAGGGGACGCCGCCTTTTGATGATGCGATCAAGGAGCTCCAGGTCATTGGCATCAATGCCCACGGGGAGGCAAAGCTGGAACAGGCTGCAGTCTTTGCAGGCAACCTTGATGCGGGAGAGGCTGATCAGGCTCTGTTCTGTTTCATCAGCCATCAAGCGACGGCTCCACGTTGGGATAATGCCAACATCCTCTTACATGTGCCGAATAGATGCAACACTCCGAGCAAGGTTTCTGGGTGGTCTTGCGCGGCATCCCACCGCATGAGAGCGTGGTGGAGGCCGCCTGCGAATGGGCTCGCCCGGTTTGCTCTGGTGGCGGTTGCGGGTATGCTATGCGCATTTACGACGAGGAGCCCCCATGGCTGAGCGCACCGCCAGCATCCGGCGGGAAACGCTGGAGACCCAAATCGAGGTATCCGTCCGTCTGGACGGCAACGGCAAGGCCGTTTTCGCCACCGGCGTGCCCTTTCTCGAGCATATGCTGGATCAGGTGGCGCGACACGGTCTGGTGGACATGGAAATTCGTGCCCAGGGCGACCTGCACATCGATGCCCACCATACGGTGGAGGATATCGGCATCACCCTTGGCCAGGCGTTCGCGCGGGCCGTGGGCGACAAACGGGGGATCCGCCGCTATGGACACGCCTATGTACCCCTCGACGAGGCGCTCTCCCGTGTGGTGATTGACCTCTCCGGGCGGCCCGGGCTGGAGTACCACGTGGACTTCCCCCGGGCCCGGATCGGTGAGTTCGATGTCGACCTGCTGCTGGAGTTTTTCCAGGGGTTCGTAAACCACGCCCAGGTGACTCTCCACGTGGACAATCTGCGCGGGCGAAATGCACACCACATCGCTGAAACCGTCTTCAAGGCCTTCGGCCGGGCGCTACGCATGGCGCTTGAGGCCGATGAGCGAATGCAGGGGTTGACGCCATCCACCAAGGGCAGCCTCTAACATCTTCCGCCCGGGAATCTAACGAGTGATTGTATGAGCACTGTAGCCGTCATCGACTACGGCATGGGCAATCTGCATTCCGTGGCCAAGGCCCTGGAGCACGCCCGTGAAAATAACGAGCAAATCATTGTGACACCGGATCCGGAGCGCATCCTGCGCGCCGATCGCGTGGTCTTTCCCGGTGTCGGGGCCATTCGCGACTGTGTCGGTGAGTTGAAACGCCTGGGCCTCGATGAGGTCGTTCGGGAGGTCGCCCGCAGCAAACCGTTACTGGGCGTCTGCGTGGGCATGCAGGCGCTCATGGACTTCAGTGAGGAAAACGGCGGGACACAGTGCCTTGGCGTACTCCCGGGACGGGTCCGCTATTTCGGCGAAGACCTGACCGACACCGCCACAGGCGCCCTGCTGAAAGTGCCCCACATGGGCTGGAATCAGGTTCGCCAGGAGCTCCAACACCCCCTCTGGGCGGGTATTTCCCAGGACAGCCGCTTCTACTTCGTCCACAGCTACTTCGTGCAGTCGGAGGATGAGGCCCTGGTCGCCGCCAGTTCCACCCATGGTCTCCGTTTTGCCGCGGCCATGACCCGGGAGAATGTCTTCGCCGTGCAGTTTCACCCCGAAAAGAGTCAGCATGCGGGGTTGAGACTGTACGGAAACTTCCTCCGCTGGGATGGCTCCGCCTGAGGTATCTTGCAGTAGAATGGCAGCGATTTACTTCTCCTTTCCGAACCCAACCGAAGGACCCTCTGCATGTTGTTAATTCCGGCCATCGACCTCAAAGACGGCAAGTGCGTGCGTCTGCGCCAGGGACGCATGGAGGACGAGACGGTCTTCTCCGATGATCCCGTCGCGGTGGCGGGGCATTGGGTCGAGGCTGGCGCGCGCCGACTCCACCTTGTGGACCTGAATGGAGCCTTCGACGGTCGCCCGGTGAACCGGGGCGTGATCGAGGCGATCGCCCGGCGTTACCCCGAACTCCCCATCCAGGTCGGGGGCGGGATTCGCGATGCCGAAACGGTCCAGAGCTACCTTGACAGTGGAGTCCAGTACGTCATCATCGGAACCAAGGCGGTCACGACCCCCCACTTTGTAAACGACCTCTGCACCGAATTTCCGGGGCACGTCATCGTCGGCCTGGACGCAAAGGACGGCAAGGTCGCCATCGACGGCTGGTCGAAACTCTCCCGTCATGATGTGATTGACATGGCGCAGCGCTTCGAAGCGGACGGGGTGGAGGCGATCGTCTACACCGATATCGGCCGCGATGGCATGATGACCGGGGTGAATGTGGAGGCGACACTTCGCCTGGCACGCTCGGTAAATATCCCCATTATCGCTTCCGGGGGGATCACCAACCTCGATGACATCCGGGCCCTGTGCGAGGTAGCCGACGAGGGCATCGTCGCGGCCATTACCGGGCGGGCCATCTACGAAGGCACGCTCGACTTCCGGGCAGGGCAGGCACTCGCCGATGAACTCTGTTAGGGTGAGGCACCGCCCCTCCAGGAGAGCAGACCCATGCCATTAGCGAAGCGCATCATTCCGTGCCTTGACGTGGATGGCGGCCGCGTGGTCAAAGGCGTCAAGTTCGTGGAGATCCGCGACGCCGGCGACCCGGTGGAGATCGCGCGCCGCTACGATGAACAGGGGGCCGACGAACTCACCTTTCTGGACATCACCGCCTCCTCCGATGAACGCGAGACCATGGTCCACGTGGTGGAGCAGGTGGCCGGGCAGGTGTTCATCCCCCTGACGGTCGGGGGCGGGATTCGCACCAGCGCCGACATTCGCCGCATGCTCAATGCCGGGGCGGACAAGGTGGCCATCAACACCGCCGCGGTGTTCAACCCCGACTTCGTCCGGGAGGCCGCCGAGCGGTTCGGTTCCCAGTGCATCGTGGTGGCCATCGACGCGAAGCGAGTCAGTGCCGAGGGGGAAGCGGGGCGCTGGGAGATCTTCACCCACGGGGGCCGCAAGCCGACCGGCATCGACGCCGTGGGGTGGGCACGAAAAATGGTGGAATACGGCGCGGGGGAACTCCTTCTTACCAGTATGGACCGCGACGGTACGAAAGTGGGCTTCGACCTGGCACTGACCCGGGCCGTTTCGGATGCGGTGCATGTGCCGGTGATCGCCTCCGGGGGGGTGGGTAACCTCGATCACTTGGTGGAGGGCATTCGTGAAGGCCATGCCGAAGCGGTACTGGCGGCCAGTATTTTCCATTTCGGCGAATATACCATCGAACAAGCCAAGCGCCGCATGGCCGCGGCCGGGATGGAGGTAAGGCTTTGAACAATGGCGCGGAGGTGCGCGAGCACGCTCCTTGGGGTGAATGGGCATGAGCTGGCTGGACGAAATCAAGTGGAGCGAGGATGGGCTGGTGCCTGTCATCGCCCAGGACGCCGAGAGCGGGCGCGTCATGATGTTCGCCTGGATGAACCGGGAGGCGCTCGAGCGCACCGCCGCTGAAGGTCGGGCGGTCTACTGGTCCCGTTCCCGCGGTAAGCTGTGGCCCAAGGGTGAGGAATCCGGCCATGTCCAGCGGGTGAAATCCATCCGCACCGACTGCGACAACGACGTGGTGCTGCTCGCGATCGAGCAGGTGGGCGGCATCGCATGCCACACCGGCCGGCAGAGTTGCTTCTTCAGGGAGTTCACTGGCGGCCAGTGGGTGGATACCGATCCGGTCCTCAAGGACCCGGCAGCTATATATAAGAATTGATGCGGCATGAATGATATTCTTGAGCGCCTCTCCCTGCTGCTGGAAGAACGCAAGCAAGCGGATCCCGACAGCTCCTACGTGGCCAAGCTCTACGCCAAGGGGATCGACACGATCCTGAAAAAGGTGGGGGAGGAGGCAACCGAGATCGTCATCGCCGCGAAGGGAGGCGACGCCGGACAGGTGATCTACGAGACCGCCGACCTCTGGTTCCACACCCTGGTGATGCTCAAGCACCTGGGCCTGGAGCCTGCACAGGTCCTGGCGGAGCTGGATCGGCGGTTCGGGTTGTCCGGGTTGGAGGAGAAGGCCAGCAGAGGCGAATGATGAGCGATTGCATATTCTGCAAGATCGCCACGGGGGCGATCCCCGCGGACAAGGTTTTCGAGGACGACAAGGTGGTGGTGTTTCGCGACCTCCACCCCAAGGCCGAAGTGCACCTGCTGATGATCCCGCGGGAACACATCAGCAGTCTCGCCGAACTGGAAGCAGCGCATGATGGTCTGATTGCGCACATGATGCGTCTTCTTCCGCAGATCGCCACGGAACAGGGGCTGAAGTCGGGTTTCCGCACCATCATCAATACCGGAAAAGGGGGCGGACAGGAGGTCTTTCACCTGCACATTCACCTGCTCGGCGGCAAGGGGCTGCCGGGCTTCTGAACATCTGGAGTGCATAGCAAATGGGTATCAGTGTCTGGCAACTTCTCATCATTCTGGCAATCGTGGCCCTGCTGTTCGGGACCAAGAAGCTGCGCAACATCGGCGGTGACCTCGGCAGTGCCATCCAGAACTTCCGCAAGGCCGTGAAGGATGGCGAGGGCAACGACGAGTCGCCGCGGCTGGAAGAGAAGGACAAGGGCGTAACCGTCAACGGTGAAGTCACCCGTGAAAAGGACAAGGACGTAACCATCAACGGTCAAGTGACCCGTGAAAAGGACAAGGCCTAAGCGTTAGGCTGACGAGCGGACCCCATGTTCGATATCGGTTTCTGGGAGCTGAGCCTCATCGGGGTGGTCGCTCTCCTTGTGATCGGCCCCGAGCGCTTGCCACAGGTCGCACGGACGGCGGGGCTGTGGTTTGGTCGCATGCGTCATTTCGTCTCCAGCGTCAAAGCCGATATCGATCGCGAACTCAAGGCCGAAGAGCTGCGCCAGATCGTGGAGAAGCAGGCCCAGAGCACCGGCCTGCACGAGATCATTGAGGAGGGCGACGCCCTCCGCCGCGAGCTGGAGAAGACCGACGCCAGCGACGAGACGCCCTCTCCCCGCCCCCTTGCTACGGATGAGAAGGCTTCCCAGGAGACATCAACCCGCTCATGAGTGCCCCCTCCGACACCTCCGGCGCAGAAGTCGAGCAGCCTCTGGTCAGCCATCTGGTTGAGCTGCGCAACCGCCTTCTCTATGCGGTGGCCACCGTGCTGGTCATCTTCGGGGCGGTTTTTGCCTTCGCCAACGATGTCTACCACGTGGTTGCGGCACCGTTGCTGGAATACATGCCGGAAGGCACCAGCATGATCTCCACCAAGCCGGCCGGGACCTTCTTCACCCCCATGAAGCTGGCGTTGGTGTTGTCCATCTTCCTGGCGATGCCGGTGATCCTCTATCAGGCCTGGGCCTTTGTCGCCCCGGGGCTCTATAGCCATGAACGCCGGCTGGTGCTGCCGCTGGTGATCTCCAGCACGGTGCTGTTCTACGCGGGGATGGCGTTTGCCTACTACGTCGTCTTCCCCCTGATGTTCAAGTTCTTCATCGCGGTCGCGCCCGAAGGGGTCGCGGTGATGACCGACATCAGTGAATATCTGGATTTTGTGCTCAAGATCTTTTTTGCCTTCGGCGTCGCCTTCGAGGTCCCCATCGCGACCATTCTGCTGGTGTGGGCCGGGGTCACCACGCCCGAGAGCCTCGTCGCGAAACGCCCCTACATCATCGTGGGCGCCTTTGTCATTGGAATGCTGTTGACCCCCCCCGACGTGATCTCGCAAACGCTCCTCGCACTGCCGATGTGGGCCTTGTTCGAGCTGGGGGTGATCTTCTCCCGTCACTGGATTCGCAAAGGGGACGAAGAAGATGCCGCGGAGCAGGAGCTTGGTGATGAAGCCATGGAGGCGGAGCTGGATCGCTGCGCCCAGGAGGAGGCCTCACTCAAGGAGCGCAAGGACGGCGGCTGAGCGCCTGTTCGTTCGCGAAATCACGCCCGCCGCGGCGTGTCTCACATCGGTCGCGGCTGTTGGCTTCGTCGTGCCGCGGTCGGCGATTTTTGCCGTCTATCGTTCGGCGCTCTGGAACTGCGCGGTGCTTAGGTCAGGGAATGTTGGCCTTCGCCCCTCACTCCGGTGGCGCGGGGGCAAAGGCGCTGGGTTTGCTGTGCAATTTGGACCGCTTGTTTGCGCTGTATCCTAGCGGTAACGGATCAGAAACAAGGTCTTGCAGTCAGCGCACTGATAGCGCCGGCTCCCTGGCAGGAGCCTCATCCACCAAGGACGTTTCACCCGATAGAACTGCTGACTCTTGCACTCCGGACAATGCTCCTGGACCAGCGAGCTGCCCACCTCTTTGCCTCGCACAGCAAAGGCGTTGTTGGCGTCGATCATCATTCAACCCTTCTTCGCACAAATGAATTACCCTGCGGCTCGTTCTCTTTATGGCTGGCCGCTCTATATGTTGCCTGGAGTACCGAACAGGTAAATCCAATGCGCCGGCTCGCTGTCCTCGCCCCTCACGGGGCAACGAACCGGCGTTGGGTGGATAAGCGCAGCGCATCCACCCTACATGCTAGGCGCATTGGAGTTATCTGTTCGTTACTCTAGGGGAATCCCTAACTGTATGGTAGTCCCCCATACCCGTGAATGACAGCGCCGCTCACGACCTATCCATTAAATTTTTGACCTGGAGCAATTAAAAAATCTAATAAGCGCGCCGCATGGGATCATGAACGTACAGGAGAGGGAAACGCGCACGCAAGGCATCTGCGCCCCCACTGACAGTGGTCGAGTCCGACCACTGCCAAAGCGCTGCCAAGACGACTCAGGGACAGGGGCGGCTCCTCGCCCACTTGTTGCAACTCTTAGCGTTGTCCCAAACAATCGCTCTCAAACGGCTCAGCCCCCGGCCCGTGGACGAGCCGATAAAGGATGGGGATGAGCACGAGGGTGATCAACAACGAGGCGAGCAACCCTGAAATCAAACTGACGGCAAGGGGCTGAAGCATCTCGGCGCCCTCCCCGATCCCGAGTGCCAACGGCAGCATGCCGACCACCGTCGTCAGCGTGGTCATCAGAATGGGACGCAACCTCAGCCGCGCCGCCTCGACCACTGCGGCGTGAGTGGTGAGCCCACGACGGCGCGCCACCTCCATATACTCCACCAGAACGATGGCATTGTTCACCACGATGCCGGCCAGCATGATCATCCCAAGCCACACCGGCATGGAAAGCGGCAAGGCGGCCAGCTCCAGCCCCGCCGCCACGCCCACGACGGCGAAGGGCACCGATACGAGGATGATCAGCGGATTGCGCAAGGACTCGTACTGGACGGCCATCACAACGAAGACCAGAAACACGGCCAGCCCGAGCAGCAAGCTGCCCAGGGACTGGCTCTCCTGCATGGACTTGAATTCACCTCCGTCGTAGAGCACGTAGCCCTCCGGCATGGAGAGCCCGGCCAAGCGCTGCTGAATTTCGGGGTAGACCTCGCCAAGCGTGGCCCCCTCCTCCAGGGAGGCGCTGACCTCCACGATCCGCCGTTGGTTGTCGCGCCGGATCTCGGCCGGCGCGACCGCAAGGCGGACCTGCGCGATATCGCCCAACCGCAGTGGCCGGCCGTTGGCGAACAGAATGATCTCCTCGAGCGCCTGCAGCGAATTGACCTCCCGACGGGGGAGACGCAGCCTGACATCATAAGCGCGATCGCCGTCATGGAACTCGGTGATCACCTGACCGGCAAGTGCCAGCTGGACCCCTTGGGCCACGCCATCGGGCTCGAGACCCACATCCACCGCCCGCTGCCGATCCACGCTGAGCACGAGTTCCTGATGCTGCTCTTCGGCGGAGTGCTGGATGTTACGCAGGCCACTCACCCCCCGCAACCGGCTCACGGCCTCGTCCCCCAGAGATGCGAGTGTCTGGAGATCCGCGCCCTGGATGCGGACACTGAGGTCATCGTCACCACTGCTGATGCGTATTCCCCGGATCCCCCGGGTGCGCATGCGCACCTTGAAGCCTGCCAGCTCCCGCTCCGCGATCAGCCCCTCCATGCGCTTGATCCACTCCTTGCTGCTCACGGAGCGCTGCTGGCGCGGTACCAGTCGCACCGTCATGTTGCTGCGGCTCGAGCTCTCCCGCTCCGTTCGACCGAAGATGAACCCCCCCACCAGCGTGAAGACGGTCTCCACTTCCGGTTGGGCCTGGAACAGAGTGTCAAGCAGGCGCACCCCCCGGTTCATCTCCTCCAGAGAGATGCCGGGGTCGGCGGAGATGCTCACGTTGATCTCCCCGTCGTCCAAAGGAGGCAGGAATTCCTGGGGGCCACTAAAGGTTGGTAGTGCGAGCAGGAGCATTCCGGTCAGCGCTACGGCAAAAACGCCCTGCACCGCCGGCCGGCTCAACAACCAGTGAACACCTGCGGCGTAGCGCTGCTGCAGTGCGCCCATGAGCCGATCGAAGCCCCTTGGCTTGTCTCTGGGGGGCAGGCGCAGCCGCACGGCAAGGGCCGGAACCAGCGTCAAGGCAACCACCATGGAGGCCAGGATGGCGGCGGAGATGGTGAAGATCAGCTCCCGAAACAGCAGCCCCACCAGCCCCCCCACAAATAGGAACGGCAGCACCGCAGCCAGATTCGTGCTGGTCGCCGCCACGATGGCACCATGGATTTCCCCGGCGGCATTCTCACCTGCCTGCAGGCCCGTCTCCCCTTCGCGCTGGTGACGATGGATGTTCTCCAACATTACGATGGTGTTGTCGACCAGCATACCCACACCAAGGGCCAAGCCGCCGAGGGTCATGATGTTCAGCGTCAGCCCGCCGAATCCCATGAGCACAAAGGTCACCATCATCGCAAGCGGGATGGCACTGCCGATGACCAGGGTGCGACGCAGGTTGCCCAGGAACAGATAGACCACCGCCATGGCCAGGAAGGTACCGCTCAGTGCGGCCGTCGTGGCATTGTTGAGGGCATGGCGCACGTAAACGGCCTGGTCGGTCACCCGACGCACTTCGATGTGTTGGGGAATGAGCCCCTGGGCTTCCAGCCACGCCAACCGGCGGTTGAGCTGGTCGACCACCTCCACGGTATTGGCTTTGGGCTGCTTCTGCACCGACACCTTGACCCCCGGGATCCCGTCCAGGCGCACGCGAATCCTTTCATCCGCGTGGGTATCCGCCACCTGAGCCACTTCGCCCAGGCGAATGACGTTGCCGTCGGCCAACCGAAGGGGCAGCTGGGTGAAGGCCTCCACCGACTCGAAGCGTGCGTCGAGGCGACCGCTCAGTTCCCGGGTGGTCATGGCCACCCGCCCGAGGGCGGCTTCCCGATTGCCCCGTTCGATGGCACTGGCGAGATCCTCGACCGTGAGTCCCAGGGCCGCAAGCCGCCCCTGATCGGGAAGGACCTGGATCTCGCGGATTTGCCCGCCTCCGACCTCCACGGCCGCCACGCCCGGAAGGTTGAGAAACTGCTTGGAGAAGTCGTAGTCCACCCAGTCGCGCAGGGCCACGGGGTCGCCCTCGCGGGCGCTGATCACGAACTCGGCCACCGGGATCTGGGAGGGGTCCCGCTTATAGATGACTGGCGGCTGAATGGTGTCTGGCAGAAAGCGCTTGGCCCGATCCAGGCGGGTACTGGCATCCCGCAGGGCCAGATCGATGTCCTTGCCATAGGCGAAGGAGAGATCGATGTTGCTGGAACCCTCGCTGGTGGTGGACTGAATGGAGATGGCGTCCTCGGTGATGGCCAGCTGCTCCTCCAGCTGCCGGGTGATGCGATCCTCCATGATCTTGGCGGGCACACCGGGATCGAGTACCCGGATCCTCACTTCCGGGTAAATGATATGGGGCAGGAGATCGACCGAGAGCCGTCCGAGGGCGAAGAGCCCCAGCACCACCACGGCGACGGAAAGCATCGTCACCCCCACCGGATGGCGAATCGACCAGGCGGCCAGACCGCCGCTGCCATGAGTCCGCTTCATGGTGCCGATACCGGTCGCTCGCCCGCTCGCTCCGCCGTACGAACAGGATCCCCGTCGTTCAGCTCCAAAAAGCCCTTCACCACCACGGGGATGCCGCTATCGACCCCCTCGAGGATTTCCACCCGTTCACCGAAGTGGCTTCCGGTGATCACTGCCGTTCGCCGAGCCGTCCCCTCCACGACCCGGTACACGTGTTCGCCCTGCGTATCACGGCGCAGTGAGGCGAACGGGACGGTGATGCGCGGCTGCGGGCGCCCCTGCAGAGTGACGCGGCAAAGCTGCCCCGGAAGGGCACCCTCCGGTGCCGGCTCGAGGGTAACTTCCACCAAACCTTGTCGGGTTGCAGGGTCCACCGCAGGGTAAATGCGGCTGATCCGGCCGAAGTGGCGTTTCGGGCCAAGTGCATCGATGCGCACCAGCACCTGATCACCCACAGCCAGGGAGGGCAACAGCAACTCGGAGATCGGCACCTCCGTGACCAGAGAGTGGGGATCGAACAGGCTCAGTACGGCGCTGAAGCGGGATATCACATCGCCCGGTTCCGCCAGGCGCTGCTTCACAATGGCATCGTAGGGGGCCTGCGCCCGCGCGTAGCCGACCCGGATCTGCAACAACTCCTCCTCCGCCCGCGCCACCTCCAAGGCGGTCCGTGAGCGGGCCAGCTCCTCTTCCGCGACCAACCGGTCCGCCTTCAACCGCTCCAGACGGGCGAGATCCGCCTCGGCCTGCCGGCGTGTCGCCACGGCCTTCCTCAACTGTGCCCGAAGCAGGGTGTCTTCCAGCCGGAACAGCTCGGCCCCCTTGCGAACCTTGTCGCCCTCGAAAAAGGGAAGCGCCTCCAGCCGCCCCTCCTCCTGAGCGACGATCTGAATCTCGCGCCGGGCCCGCAGGGTGCCGGTACGCTCGACGGTCTGACCGAACTCCTCGACGGTTGCAGGACGGGTCTCGATGAGCACGGCCGCCCGGGGCCGCTTGGCAGGGGCGGAGACGGTCTCCGCCTCACCACAGCCTCCAGCCAGGGTGGCGATCAGCAGAAATCCGAAGGTGGTGACGCGGGTGCGTGAATCCAAAGGCAGGCCCCTTACTTCAACCAGTCATCATGATCACCGAAGGATAATCGATCACGAGCCCGCACAACAGGAAGGCCAGGGTAAACGCATGCTCACGTCGCGGCCGTGCTGTGAACGATGTAAGTCCTTGAAAGCAGGTCCGCTGTGAATACATCCCTGTACGCTCGACGGCCGCATCCCTGCGGCCGACGACCTGCTTTCAAGGACTTACATCGCTCTTGGGTAAGTGTGCGTTACCCCGACAGGAAGGCAAAACCGCTAACAACGACTATAAATGATGAATATCGGCTTAAGAAAAACAGTGACGATGTAAGGGGGGATCATGTTGAATCGGATGCGCGTTGCGCTGTTATGCCTGATGTCTTTGCTCTGGCTTCCAGCGAAGGCGCAGGAACGGATCGTCTTCTCGACCGCGCCGACGCAATCCACCGAAGATACCATCGCCCTCTACCAGCCGCTCATGGCCTTCCTCTCCCGGAAAACCGGCCTGAAATTCGAGATTCGCCCAGCCCACGACTTCGTTCAGTATGCAGTGAAAATGCGCAATGGGGAGTATGACATGCTGTTCGACGGACCCCATTTCGTCGGCTGGCGCATGGAGCGCCAACAGCATCACCCCCTGGCCCGCCTCCCCGGCGACATCAGGATCGTGGTGGCAACCACCGAGCGCTCCAAGCTGGCGGACCTGGATGAGCTCGGCAACGGCCACACCCGCGTTTGCGCCTTTGCCTCCCCCAACATGCTCACCATGGCATTTCTCTCCCACTTCCCCCACCCCGCCCGCCAGCCGGTGATGGTCCGCGAACAGGGCTTCGCCGGGCTCGAGGAGTGTCTGCGCAGCGGCAGAGGGGATGTGGCGGTGCTTCGCGACAAGCTGTGGGAGAAAATGGATCAGACTGGACTGCGACTCCTGAGCACCCCGCGAAGGAGCTATCCTGAGCGCACTTTCTCCATCAACCGGAAGATCGACCCGGCCATCCGCCAGCAGATTGCCGAAGCCCTGACCAGTGAGGAGGGGGCGGCCATGGCACAGCCGATCCTCCAGCGCTTCAAACAAGCAAAATTCATCAAGGCCGAGGCGTCGGAATACAAGGGGCTGGGCCAGCTGCTTCGCCCCATTTGGGGCTTTCACTGACTCCCCTCGCCCGACAGAGTAAACGCCTACTTACCCCAGAGCGATGTAAGTCCTTGAAAGCAGGTCGTCGGCCGCATGGATTGGTGCAAGGACGCACTTATGCCGCGGGAGGGCA
>JAWLHA010000009.1:0-100588 GCA_041690535.1 Gammaproteobacteria bacterium
CCGTCGAGCGTACATGGATGGAAGATGATTGCTCCTGCATAATCTTCACTCCCGACATCCATGTCGGTCGTATTTACAGCGGACCTGCTTTCAAGGACTTACGTCGCTCACAGCACGGCCGTGACGTTAGTATGCGTTCACCCTGGATGAGCCGGGGCTACGCTTGATCTGGCCCGGATGATTCCATAAGTTGTTGCGCCCCCACCACGTGGCGGGCCCCTGACGAGTTTATCTTAAGGAAGCCGAACCATGCCGAACCCGTGCGAGCCCCAGGCCATTCCCCAGGTTGTTCACCTCAAGGATTACGCGCCGCCGCCCTACCGCATCGAACGGGTAGCGCTTCGTTTCGAACTCGACGAGCGCGCGACCGTGGTCACCGCGCGCCTGGATGTGCGGGCCCAGGAGGAGGTGGGCCCCTCCCGGCCGCTGGTGCTGGACGGGCAGGAGCTCGATCTGCTGTCCCTCCATCTCGATGGCCGGCCCCTCGACCGCCATGAGTACACCCTTGCGGCCGAGTCGCTGACCCTCCACTCGCCGCCCCGCGCCTTTGCCCTGGAGGTGGTCACCCGGATCAATCCCGCGGCCAATACCGCCCTGGAGGGGCTCTACACCTCGGGCGGGAACTTCTGCACCCAGTGCGAGGCCGAGGGCTTTCGCAAGATCACCTACTTCCTCGACCGGCCCGACAACATGTCGGTTTACACCACCACCCTTGTCGCCGATCGCCAGCGTTATCCGGTATTGCTTGCCAATGGCAACTGCACCGAGGCGGGCGTGCTCGAGGATGGCCGCCATTTCGCCACCTGGTACGACCCCTTTCCCAAACCCTCCTACCTGTTTGCGGTGGTGGCCGGCGACCTCGCCTGCGTGGAAGAGCGCTTCACCACGGCCGGCGGCCGCGACGTGGCTCTGCGCCTTTACGTGCAGCACGGCAATGAAGACAAGTGCGACCATGCCCTGCGGTCGCTGAAGAAGGCGATGGGCTGGGATGAGCAGGTCTACGGCAGGGAGTACGACCTCGACATCTACATGATCGTGGCGGTGGACGACTTCAACATGGGCGCCATGGAGAACAAGGGGCTCAACATCTTCAACTCCAAATACGTCCTGGCACGCCCCGACACCGCCACGGACAGCGATTTCATCCATATCGAAGGGGTGATCGCCCACGAGTATTTCCACAACTGGTCGGGCAACCGGGTCACCTGCCGCGACTGGTTTCAGCTGAGCCTGAAAGAGGGCTTTACCGTGTTCCGCGACCAGCAGTTCACGGCCGACATGAATTCCGCGGCAGTCAAACGCATCCAGGATGTGAGCCTGTTGCGGACCCACCAGTTCCAGGAAGACGCCGGCCCCATGTCCCACCCGGTGCGGCCCGAATCCTATGTGGAGATCAACAACTTCTACACGGTGACGGTGTACGAGAAGGGGGCGGAGGTGGTGCGCATGCTGCACACCCTGCTCGGCCCCGAGGGTTTCCGGCGGGGGAGCGATCTCTACTTCGCCCGCTACGACGGGCAGGCGGTGACCACCGATGATTTCGTGGCAGCCATGGAGGAGGCCAATGGCGTCTCCCTGGCGCAGTTCCGGCAGTGGTATGCCCAGGCGGGGACGCCCGAGATCGCCGTCTCGGCCACTTACGAGCCCGCGGAGAAGAGGTATACCTTGACGCTGACCCAGCGTACCCCTCCCACCCCCGGCCAGCCCGAGAAGCTGCCGCTGCACATCCCCGTCGCGCTGGGGCTGCTCATGCCGGGCGGCGGCGAGTTGCCCCTGCAGCTGGAGGGGGAGTCGACCGGGGGCGGCCTCACGCGGGTGGTGGAGTTGACCGAGGCGGAGCAGCGCTTTGTCTTCGTCAATGTGCCCGAGCGACCCGTGCCGTCCCTGCTGCGGGGGTTCTCGGCACCGGTGCGCCTTCAGGCGGACTACAGCGATGCGGATCTCGCCTTCCTCATGGGCCACGACACCGACCCGTTCAACCGCTGGGATGCCGGACAACAGTTGGCGGTGCGCACCATCCTGCGGCTGGTGGGGGATGTGCGCGGGCAGCGGCCGTTGCGCCTCGAACCGGCGCTGGCTGAGGCCTTTGCCCGTACGCTGCAGAACGAGGCCCGGGACAGGAGCCTCGTTGCCGAGGCGCTGACCCTTCCCGACGAGGCCTATGTGGCGGAATTCATGGAGGAGGTCGATCCCACCGCCATTCACCAGGCGCGGAGCTTCCTGCGGGGGGCGTTGGCGCGGGCCAACGCGGAGGCCCTCTGGGCCATCTACCGCACCCTGGATCGTCCGGGGGAGTACCGCATCGACGCCGCGGCCATGGGGGAGCGGGCGTTGAAGAACGTCTGTCTCGGCTACCTGGCGGAGCTCGATGACCTCGCGGCCCGGACCCGCTGCATCGAGCAGGTCCGCAGCGGAAGCAACATGACCGACGTCTCTGCTGCCCTGACCACGCTCGTCCACCGCGAGGCGCCGGAGCGCCACGCCGTGCTCATGGAGTTCTACGACAAGTGGCGCCACGACCCGCTGGTGCTGGACAAGTGGTTCGCCATCCAGGCCAGTGCGCCCGTGAGCGGGGCGGTGGAAGAGGTTCGTGCGCTGGTGCAGCACCCCGATTTCAATCTCAGGAATCCCAACCGGGTGCGCTCGGTAATGGGCGTGTTCGGCAAGCGCAATCCCTCCCGCTTCCATGACCCGAGCGGCGCGGGCTACCTCTTCCTTGGCGATCAGGTGGTGGCCCTGGATGCCCTCAACCCTCAGGTGGCCGCGCGTCTGGTGGAGCCCCTCGCCCATTGGCGCCGTTACGACCCGGCACGCCAGGCGCTGATGCGCGCTCAATTGGAGCGGATCATCGGCCGCCCGGGCGTCTCGAGGGATGTCTACGAGGTGGTCTCAAAGAGTCTGGAAGCGTAACCCACGGCTCCTTGTCGCCGCGAATGGCCGCCGGTGAGGGCCAGGGTGAACGCATCCTAGAGCGATGGAAGTCCTTGAAAGCACGCCGTCAAGTGTACAGGGATGGAAGATGATTGCTCCTGCATAATCTTCACTCCCGACTCCATGTCGGTCGTATCCACAGCGTACCGGCTTTCAAGGACTTGCGTCGCTCACAGCACGGCCATGACGTGAGTATGCGTTCACCCTGCGGTGGGGGCGGCCGGTGGGTGGCCCGGATTTCTGTAGCATTCGGGTGGGCTAGAGCACCGAACAGGTAAACGGAAAGATCGCCAATCGCAGCCAAATTGCGCCGCAGGTGGCGGGGGCAGCGAACCGAGGTAGTGTGGATAAGCGCAGCGCATCCACCGTGCGGCGTCGAATTGGTGGATGCGCTGCGCTTATCCACCCTCTACATGTTGGGCGCGTCGGATTTATCTGGTTCGGTGCTCTAGTTGACCCGCTGGGCCCTGTAACCGGAGAAATTCAGCACCTCCTCGCCGTTCTCCAGGGTGAAGCGGGCCGTGTCGCCGCGCCCCCGGCCCAGCCCGGAGACCACGGCCTCGTCCCGGGAAAGGGGGGTCAGAGGGGTGCGGATGAGTCCGGCGGAGAGTCGCGGCATGACGTAGTCCAGGTAGAGCTCGCCGCCCTTGTGCACCAAGGCGAACTTCTCGACCGGGAATTCCGCATCCTGGTTCAGGATCGTGTACTTCCCCGCACGCCGGCACCAGACCTCGTCCAACGGCTGTCTTTGCACCCTCTCCCCGAACAGGTGATAGCGATCACCGATGCGCGCCACGATGACCTCACGTCCACCCACCTCGCGGCAGTTGATGTGGACGTTGAGCAGCGGGGCCAAGGGGTCCGCGCCGCCGGCGGCGGGCGGTTTCCCCTCCAGGCCGAAC
Organism: Gammaproteobacteria bacterium; assembly: GCA_041690535.1. GTDB lineage: Bacteria > Pseudomonadota > Gammaproteobacteria > Thiohalomonadales > Thiohalomonadaceae > JAWLHA01. Next base: position 3,834 of record JAWLHA010000009.1, read on the forward strand.
CAGCCGTCCGTCCGTGACACCAGCTTTAGGGTCCGCCCCAGGGTGGTGGCACAGAATTCCCCCCGCGCCGGATCGATGCTCACCAGACCGAAGTCGGTGGCGTAGTCGCCGGCCTCCATCGCGATTGCCTCGCCGGGCGGTGCCGGCGGCGCGGCGGTGAGCACCCGCCGCGTCCGGCCCTGACCCTCCAGCGCGAGTTTCAGGACCATCTCGCCCACATACTGCACGGTCTTGCGGCCATTGCCGGAGTTGCACAGGACGATCACCCCCAGATCGCTCTCCGGCAGGACAATCAGCTGGCTGGTGAACAGGGGCGTCGTGCCGCCGTGGCGAAGCACCGTGCCGACCCCGCCGAGTCCTCCCTCGTCCAGGAACCAGCCGAGCCCCACGCGGCGCGCGAAATCGAACGGCACCTGTTCATTCTGGGCGCTCACCATGGTGCGGAATGTTCCAGGTTGCAGGACGGTGTCCCCGCCATCGAGGACTGCCGCGATGAAGCGGCCGAAATCCTCCACGCTGGAGTAGAACGACATGGCCGGTTTGTCCCGGATGGGGAGAGGATCGCCACGCGCTCCGTCGCGATAGCCCGCCGCCAGCCGCGCCTGTTGGGCGGGGCGCAGCTCGAACGAGGAGTCGAGCATACCCAGGGGGTAGAGCACCTCCCGGGTCACGTACTGCGCATACGGCTGGCCGCTCGTCCGCTCCACCACCGAGCCGAGCAGGCTGTAACCGATGTTCGAGTAGCTGGTAATGAGGCCTGGTGGAAAGGCGGTGTATTCGTCACGCAGGCGCTGGACGACGGTGGAGAAGTGGGCATCGCTCCACATGCCCTGGCTGAGATCGCACGGCAGCCCCGCATGGTGGCTCAACAGGGCGCGGGGGGTGATCGCCGGGGCGGCTTCGAAGCGGCTGCGAATGGAGAATTCGGGCAGGAGCGCCGGCAGTGGTGCATCGATGTCCAGCCGTCCCGATTCGGCCAGTTGCAGGATTGCCGTGGCGGTGAACAGTTTGGCCAGGGAGCCGGTGCGGTAAATGGTCTCGGGCGTCGCGGGGACCTTTCGCTCCCGATCGGCGAAACCGAATCCCTCCTTCCAGACGATGCCCCTGCGCCGCTCCACCAGGGCGATGCTGAGACCGGGGATTGCCTCTTTCTCGAGCAGCGCTTCGATCTTCCGGGCGGCCTGGTCCCTCAGGGCGCCGTAGGCCGGATCCACATACCGGGATTCCGGAGGGGGCTCGTGCCTGGCGGTGGTGGCGCAGGCGACGAGAAACAGCATCGTGAAGAGGACGGTCGATAACGACCGACGCGGCAGCGGAGACTTCATCGCACGGAATGCCTCTGGCGCTCGGAAGGGGTAACAGTGAGACTTTCAGAGCGCCCGGGAAGTTCGCGGGAGGGCGGGATGCGGGATGCGAGACGCGAGATGCGCCCCTCGCGACTCGCCCCTGATTTCCTAGACCATGTCGCGGCGGAAGAAGCAGTAGCGGTTCTTGCCCTCTTTTTTGGCGTGGTACATGGCCGCGTCGGCCTGTTTGATGAGCTGTTCGGCCTCTTCGCTCTGGGTTGGAAAGAGGCTGATGCCAACGCTGGTGGTGATATGCACGTCCCGACCACCCAGCCAGTGTTCCCTGTCCACCGTGCCGATGACCTTTTCGGCCACCGCCGCGATGGCACCCACGCTGTCCATGTCCGGAAGTACGATGGTGAATTCGTCCCCACCGAACCGGCCCACCGTATCGGACTCGCGCAGGCTGCCCTTCAGACGGCTGGCGACCTCCTTGAGCAGTTCGTCACCCGCATTGTGTCCGCAGGTATCATTGACGGCCTTGAAGCCGTCCAGGTCGAGGAACATGACCGCCACCAGCTTGTCGTTCCTGCGGGCGCGGGCCATCGCCTGGCGGAGCAGATCGCGAAACAGCATGCGATTGGGCAGTTCGGTCAGGATGTCGAAGTGGGCAAGCTGATAAAGCCGCTCCTTGTTCTCTTTTTCGGAGGTGATATCCGAAAAGATCCCCACGTAGTTGGTCACGTTGCCCGCATCGTCCCGTACGGCGGCAATGGAGAGCCACTCCAGATAGATGTCGCCGTTCTTGCGGCGGTTCCAGATCTCCCCGTGCCACTGCCCGGTGTTGAGCAGCTTGCCCCACATCTCCCGATAGAATGTGTTCTCCATCCGGCCCGAATAGAGGATGTGGGGGGTCTCCCCAATGACCTCGTGGGGCTCGTAGCCGGTGACGTGGGTGAAGGAGCTGTTGACGGTGATGATCCTGGCGCCGGGGTCGGTGATGACCACCCCTTCGGCGGCATTCTCGAAGACCTTGCCAAGGAGTTTGGCGACCACATTGAGGTTGCGCTTGAGGGCATTGCGCAGGGTGCCGATATGCTCCCGCAGCTCCTCGGAGAGGGCGATGAGGCAGTCGTACTCCTCGGTGCCGATGGACTCCCCCGCCTGCTCCTTGAGCAGGAGCACCCGTGCGGCCTGGTGGACCTTCTCGTGCACGAGACCAATGGTCTTGAACTCCGCCAGCTGCTCCAGCTCGGGGACGTCGAGCCCTGCGTACCAGCGTCCGAACACGCAGCGCAGGTGGGCATTGTCGGCGAGCTCGCCGACAGCGGGGATATGGCAGATGAGGGCTCGGTTGAGTTCCCCCAACCAGCGGGAGTGACTCTCGATGGCGAGCTCCAGCTCGGTGATGTACTGCTGGAATTCGCTGCTTGTGAACTGCTGGAGGAGATTCTGGTCCATCGGCGCTTCAGGAAGCCGTTTGCATCACCTGCCTGCCGGATTCGAGCAGGCGGGTGAATTGGTCGGTCGGAATCGGGCGGCTGAAGTAGAAACCCTGCACAGCATCGCAGCCCCGGTCGACCAGAAAGTCGAGCTGCTCCTTCGTCTCGACCCCTTCGGCAATCACCTCCAGACGCAGGCTGTGCCCCAGGGCCAGGATGGTCTCGGCGATGGCGGCATCGTCGGGGTCGGAGGGGATGTCCCGGATGAACGATTGGTCAATCTTGAGAATGTCGATGGGAAACCGCTTCAGATAGCTGAGGCTGGAGTAGCCGGTTCCGAAGTCGTCCACGGCCACATAGATGCCGCGAGACTTGAGCCTCTTGAGCACCTCGATGGTCGTGTCGGCGTGTTGCATGATGAGCGTCTCGGTGAGCTCCAGCTCCAGCTGGGAAGGGGCGATCCCGCTCTCCTCGATGATCGTGTCGATGCGCTTGAGCAAATCCGGTTGATTGAACTGGCGCGCGGAGATGTTGACCGAGACTCTCAATGCCTCGAACCCCGCCGCTGCCCACCGCTTCACCTGATGGCAGGCTGTCTCCAACACCCACTCGCCAATGGGGCCGATAAGGCCCGACTCCTCCGCCACTGGTATGAATTGACCCGGCGAGACCATCCCGCGTTCCGGATGCTGCCAGTGGATGAGCGCCTCCATGCCGACGATCCGCCCGGTGCGCAGGTCGATACGCGGCTGATAGTACACCTCGAACTCCCGGCGGTCCAAAGCCTTGCGCAACTCGGTCTCGAGGGCCAGCCGATCCATGGCGCGTTCGTTCATCTCCGCCCGATAGAACTGGTAGTTGTTGCGTCCGCGCTCCTTGGCCCGATACATGGCCGTGTCGGCGTTTTTCAGCAGGGTGGGCGCATCCTGACCATCCTGGGGGTAGAGGGTGATGCCGATGCTGGTGGTGACCGGAAGTTCATGTCCGGCCAGAACGATGGGCTCGGCCAGGGCCCGCTCGAGCTTGGTCGCGATGGCTTCGGCCGCGTGGGGGCTGGTAATGTCGGTGAGCAGCAGCACGAATTCGTCGCCCCCGAAGCGTGAGACGGTGTCCTCTTCCCGGATCTGGTCCACTAGGATCTGTCCCACCGCCTGGAGCAGCATGTCGCCCACGTCATGGCCCAAGGTGTCGTTGATCACCTTGAAACGGTCCAGATCCATGAACATCACGGCCACCATCTGCTCGCAGCGGTGGGCCCGGGCGAGTGCCTGCTGGAGCCGATCGTGGAACAGCATCCGGTTGGGAAGGCCGGTCAGGGCGTCGTGGTAGGCCTGGTGGCGGATGTGCTCTTCCTTGCGCCGCAACTCGGTAATGTCGTTTAACACGGCCACGTAGTTCTTGAGCTCTCCCGCCTCGTCCCTGACGGCAGTGATGGTGAGCCACTGCAGGTACGCCTCTCCGTCCTTGCGCCGATTCCACAGCTCGCCCTGCCAGCGGCCGGTGGCGCGGATCACCGACCACAGCTTGTCGTAGAACGCCTTGTCCTGATGATCGGACTTGAGAATGCGGGGATTGTTGCCCACCGCCTCCTCGTTGCTGTAGCCGGTAATGGTGGTGAACGCCGGGTTGGCGGTGAGAATGGTCCCTGAGCGATCGGTGACGAACACCCCCTCGCTGGTGTTCCGGTAGACGATATCCGCCATTCTCAGCCCCGCCTGGGCCTGTTCGCGCTCGCGGATCTCCCGCTGCAGGCGCAGATTCGCCGCCTCAAGGGCCTGGGTCCGTTCGCGGACCAGCTCCTCCAGGTGCTCGCGGTGGCGCGCCAGCTCCTCTTCGGTCGCCACCCTTTCGGTGACGTCCTCCAGAATGCAGTACAGCACCTTGCGCCGATTCAGCTCGGTGCACTGGCCACGAACTCGCATCCGGCGGACCTGGCCCTCCCGGGTGCGGATTTGCGCTTCAAAAGTGCCGCTCCCCGCGTGGAGGATTTCCCCCATCTCGCGCCTGATGAAATCCGGCTCCGCATTGGCGTCGAAATCTCCCAGGCAGTGGCGTGTGAGTTCGCCTGCCGGGTCACCGAACAGATTGAGGGCCGCCTTGTTGCAGGCGAGGGGGAGGCGTGACTCCGCGTCGATGAGCAGGATGCCATGGGGGGAGAGGTCGAACAGGGTTCGGTAGCGTACCTCATCCTCCTCGAGACGCTGGAGCAATGGGTCGGTATGCCGGCGGTAGAGGGCGGTACCCACAAGGGCCAGACCGAGCGTCAGAAGTGCAGTCGCCCCCCCGGCCCGGATGAACGGGGCCCGCAGCTCGGCCAGATCGACCTTGGCGACCACCCCCAATCCGAGCGGGGCGATGGGCGCATAGGCGGCGAGTACTTCGTGGCCTCGATAGTCGGCGCCGAGATGAGTCCCGGAATGCCCGGCAAGGGCCTGGCGCATGGGTTCGGCATAGGGGGCGGACCACGGAATCTCCCGTTCCGCCGACGCCCTCTCCGCACCGAGCACGAAACGGATCGCTTCGTCCTCCCGAAGGGCGATGACCACCTCGCCGGTCCGGCCAAGCTCCGGGAAGCCGTCGTGGGCCGCCGCCAGGCGGGCCAGGGTCAGGCTGTCAGGGGCACTGCGCAGGCCCTCGGAATGGATGGCGGCATCGGCCTGCGCCAGCGCTGCCACCAGCCGACTGACCGCGTTGGCCGTATCGGTGAGGCGGGCCTTCTGGCCGTCCACGGCGGTGTGGTAGAGAATGGCGATGGCGATCCCGGCGGCCATTAGCGTGCCCGCGGAGATCACCGCAAAAGTGAGGTGCCGGATCTTCCGACGCTGCCTGGCGTAATTCATCGGTGCCGAGAGGCCCCTTCAATCCCCTGTTCAGCCGAAGCAAGTGGGTCGAGGCAGAGTTCCATCAGGCGTTTGCGTTCCCACTCTGATGGCACCGCCGCGCCTTATCACCTGCGACTCCAATCCACCCCAGGGTAAACGCATACTTACGTCACGGCTGTGCTGAGAGCGATGTAAGTCCTTGAAAGCAGGTACGCTGTGAATACATCCCTGTACGCTCGACGGCCGCGTCCATGCGGCCGTCGACCTGCTTTCAAGAACTTACATCGCTCTTGGGAGCATTTACCCTGCAAATCCACCCCAGCAAAGAGCGGGCGAGACGAGAACCTTCACTATCCTTGAGTCACAGCCTCCCGAAGGGGGCGGTGACCATGGAGGCGATGGTGAGCGAACACGTCTACAGGATCATGGAGTGGGTGGGCTCCAGCGTGTCCAGCAGTGATGATGCCATACGAAACGCCATAGCCCAAGCGGCAAGGACGAATCCTCACCTCAACTGGTTCGAGGTGGTGGAGATCCGAGGCCACATTCAGGATGGTGCCGTGGCCCACTTCCAGGTGGTGTTGAAGGTGGGGGCGCGGGTCGAGGAGGGGGGCGGCATCAGTTGAAGTCCGGGCCGATGAGCTCTTCCAGCGCCTCGGGATCGCTCAACTCGCTCTCGGGCAGGGCGAAGCCCCGGATGGAAATTCCTGCCCGTACCACGCTCTCGGGATCGCCGGAACGCAGCGGGTGCCAGGGGGCGAGCCCCCGCCCCTCGGCCAGGCGGCGATAGGCACAGCTCCGTGGCATCCAGGCGCAGAGCTCCGCAAGATTTTTGGGGGTGACCTTGACACACTCCGGCGCCAGGCGCGTGCGCTCAGCGTAACAGCTGCAACGGCAGGTGGCGAGGTCCAGGTGCCGGCAAGCGACGCTGGTGTAGAAGACCTCACCGCTCTCCTCGTCCTCGAGCTTGAGCAGACAGCAGCGGGCGCAGCCGTCACAGAGCAGTTCCCACTGCTCGGCTGTCAGCTCGTCAAGGGGTTTTTCCCAAAAAGGGCGCTCAGCCGGCAATGGCCCGGTCCATGCGTTGCACCGCCTGCTCCCAATCGGCGCCTGCGGTACCTCCCTGGGCCATGATCTCCATCAACCCGTAGGCGAGCTGCCGCGTGTCCGGGTTCATCTCCCTGAGCTTGGTCAGCAGGTACGAGTGTCCGCCCTGGGGAATGGAGAGGGTCTTGGTGAGGGCATAGAGCAGCAGGGACTGCCCCGAGCGGGGATCCGCTTCGATGCGTGTCACAGTCTCGTTCAGTGCAGTAAGATTCATGGGTCGCTCCGGAGGTTGGGGCCCATTCTAACCGATTCGACCCCATGTGCGGGTCGCTGTGCTCTGCCGTGCAGGGTGAACGCATACTCACCCAAGAGCGACGTAAGTCCTTGAAAGCAGGTCGTCGGCCGCATGGACGCGGCCGTCGAGCGTACAGGGATGTATTTACAGCGCACCTGCTTTCAAGGACTTACGTCGCTCACAGCACGGCCGTGACGTTAGTATGCGTTGACCCTGCTCTGCCGTGGCGCACAGACGCGGGGTCGGCGGCATCCAGAGTGTCCGCCTGCTCTCATTAGGCGCTGTTGGCCCTGGCCACAATCCGCTGGCTGTCATGTCCATCACTCTTGCCTGTGCACTCGCTGTTCTTCTCGATATTTGGCTGGGGGAGCCCGTTCGGTGGCACCCGTTGGCCGGCTTTTCGCGCCTCGCAGAGGCCGTGGAGGCGCGGCTGAACCCGGAAGGGAAGCTACCCCGGCTCAAGGGCACTCTGGCCCTTCTCGCGTTGGTCGTGCCTGCCGTGGCGGCGGTGGCGATTCTTCGCCACCTGGAGGGGGCGGGTTTGCTGGTCGAAGTCCTGCTTCTTTACCTCGCCCTCGGCGGGAGCAGTCTGGCGGAGCACGGCCGGGCGGTGGGCATGGCGCTGGCGGCAGGCGATCTGCAGGCCGCCCGTCAGCAAGTGCGGTGGATGGTGGATCACGATGCTGAAGAGTTGGACCAAGAGGGCATCGCCCGCTCGGCGGTGGAGTCCGTGCTCGACAACGGCAATCTCGCCGTCTTCGCGCCGCTGCTGTGGTTTCTTGCCCTGGGGGCGCCCGGCGTGGTGGCCTATCGGCTCACCGCCATTTTGAACGCCATGTGGGGAAGAAAGGCCCTGCGCTATCGCCGCTTCGGCAGACCCACCGTCTGGCTGTTTCGCCTGCTGAACTGGCCGCCGGTGCGGATCACGGCCCTGACCTACGGGCTTCTCGGCGACGGCCGCCGTGCCTGGCGCTGCTGGCGGAAGCAGGCGCACCACCCGAGCAGCGCCTCCCGCATCGCCGTGGCCGTCGGGGCCGGGGCGCTCGGCCTGCGCCTCGGCGGGCCGGTACACCAGCAGGGGGTCGCGATGCAACGCCCCTGGGTGGGCGAGGGGTTGGCCCCCGGCCCCTATGACGTCGCGCGTGCCTTGCACCTGGTGCAGAACGGGTTGTGGCTTTGGTTGGGGATCATCGCCGCTGCCGACCTGCTGCTGTTCTGAGGCAGCATCGATTCGGCGATGTTGCTGGCGAACGAGAACATGCAACGGGCTTGAAACCAGTATCTGCGCCAAGCTGCAAAGCTAGAGCACCGAACAGATAATTCCGAGGCGCCCAACATTAATTCCGAGGCGCCCAACATGTAGGGTGGATAAGCGCAGCGCATCCACCGTGCGGCGTCGAATGGGTGGATGCGCTGCGCCTATCCCCTACAATTGGTGGATGCGCTGCGCTTATCCACCCTCTCGGTTCGCTGCCCCCGCCACCTGCGGCGCAACTTGGCTGCGATTGGCGATCTTTCGGTTTACCTGTTCGGTGCTCTAGCCTTTCAAGGTGCGTCCCTTCCGACTTGAAGGTGGATCTCACGAAGCTTGGGGACGGCCAGTTCGAAGTGGTCGGCGTGGTCGATTGCGCGTTCTAGCCGGGCCGGTGCGGAGCGTCCGGTGCACTTGTGTTCCAGGTCGCCCTTGATCCCCTCCACCATGCCGGCAACGAGCTGCTCGCGATCGAGTTCCCGCCCAATCAATCGGAACTGAATGTCCATCACCTCTTCCGCGACCCCTCGGGCCAGGGTTCGATGCTGCGCCCAGAGCTCCTCCACCGTTCCGCCCACCACCAGCCCGGCGATGTTGGTCGTGAGGATGTAGACATTTTTGCGCACCAACTCGAACAGCAGTTGCTCCTCATCCTTCAGTTCCCACGCAGGGATCTCAAGCGCCTCCAGGGCCGCCTCCAGCAGGGGGGCGGCAGGGCCATACACGGGGGAGGGGACGAGCACCTTGTAATCCTGCCCCTTCTTCTTCTCGAACCAGACGGCCACCACGGTGGGGTGGGTGATGCCGTGGCGCTGCCAATCCCTCGGCAACAGTTCGTTCTGCAGCAGCCCCAGCCGGTCTCGCCACGCGGCGGGGATCTTCTCCAAGGTGGCGTGCAGGTCATTTTCGCCCACCGCGACCAGGGCGAGGGCCGGCTCGGGAATGGCGGCGGCGATCGCCTCCATCTCCATGTGGCGGGTGACCGGGTAGATGGGATAGCTCAGTTTCAGAAAGCCGCGGGTGAAGACCCCGCCCATTTCACCGATGCCGATCACGACGATGGGTTGTTTGATCACTGTTGCTTGCTCCCGTCCTGGGGTGCTTCCACCGACTGTATATGGAGGCACTCACCGTTGGCGATGATCTCGAACAGCCGGTCGATGTTCGGGTGGCTGCCCGGACGCTGCCGAGCCTCCTCGGTGTACTCGCCGTAGAGCGCGAGGGCACGCTCGGCGGCGGCGGCATCGAGAACCCCGCTCTCGCCTGCGACGGCGTGGTAGACGCGCAGTGACCCGGCCTGCCCGGGACGGTTCTCGATGACCGCCACCACCGGCCCGGCCGGGTCGCGACGCAGTTCCAGCCGGGCGAGGTGATCGACGGGCGGAAGGGTGGAAAGTGTCTCCTGAAAGCTCATGGTGTGATTTCGCCTCAGATTGCAAAGGGCGAATTCTAACCCACCGCGGGGGGCCGTTACGTGCGCCCCTAGAGCACCGAGCAGGTAAACCGAAAGATCGCCAATCGCAGCCAAGTTGCGCCGCAGGTGGCGGGGGCAGCGAACCGAGGGTGGATAAGCGCAGTGCATCCACGAGTTCGACGCCGCACGGTGGATGCGCTGCGCTTATCCACCCTACATGTTGGGCGCGTCGGATTTATCTGTTCGGTGCTCTAGCTGTGATCTCTCTATAGGTTGTTCACCCTGCCGGGTGCTGCAGGTGCGTTGGGCTTCCTGCACAGGAGGGGTAGACTACCGCTCCTTTTCATTGAACGGGTCCATGATGATCGGATTGGCATGTCTCGGGGGCGTCGTGCTTGACCGCTGGCTGGGGGAGCCCCCTCGCTGGCATCCCCTGGTGGGCTTTGGCTGCCTGGCCGGGCGGGTCGAGGCGATGCTGAGGCGGGGGCGGTTCGACCGCCTTGCGGGCGGGTTTGCCCTGGCGCTGCTCGTGATGCCCCCGGCGGTGGCGGTCCATGGGGCCGGGCTCGCCCTGGGGCAGGCTGCCGTGATCGTGGATGCCCTCTTTCTCTACCTCGCTCTGGGGGGCAAGAGCCTCGGGGCCCATGGGCTGGCGGTGGCGGAGGCCCTCTCGGCCGGGGCGCTGGAGGAGGCCCGTCGGCGGGTGGGGTGGATGGTGAGCCGCGAGACCGGGGCGTTGGACCCGGAGGCGGTGGCCCGGGCAGCGACCGAATCGGTGCTCGAGAACGGCAACGATGCGGTCTTCGGCGCCCTCTTTTGGTTTGCCCTCCTGGGGGCGCCCGGGGTGGTGCTCTACCGGCTGGTGAACACCCTCGATGCCATGTGGGGCTACAAGACCGAGCGCTACCTTGCCTTTGGCTGGGCGGCGGCACGCCTGGATGATCTGCTCAACTGGGTGCCTGCGCGCCTGACCGCCATCACCTACGGGCTGCTGGGGCGGGGCGGGGCGGCCTGGCGCTGCTGGCGTACCCAGGGGGGGCTCACCGAGAGCCCCAACGGCGGGGTGGTGATGGCCACCGGGGCGGGGGCGCTGGGGCTGCGCCTGGGCGGGGCGGCCCTCTACCACGGCCAGCTGAAGGCCCGTCCGACCCTGGGGGAGGGGCGCCCGCCCGAGGCGGCGGACATCGCGCGCGCCGTCCGGCTGGTGCACCGCGGCATGTGGCTTTGGGTGGCGGTGATTCTGTTGGGAGGTTGGATTGCCTGAAACCAAGCTGATCCATGGCGGCAGGCTGCGGGAGATGGCGCAGCGCCATGACATTCCGCTATCCCGGTGGCTCGACCTCTCCACCGGCATCAACCCGGTGGGCTGGCCCGTGCCGCCCCTGGCGGAGGCCTGCTGGCGGCGCCTGCCGGAGAGCGAGGACGGGCTGGAGGCGGCGGCCCGCGCCTACTACGGCGCGAAGCACCTGCTGCCGGTGGCCGGCTCCCAGGCAGCCATCCAGCTGCTGCCGAAGCTGCGGCCCAGGGGCCGGGTGGGCATCCTCGCCCCCTCTTACGCGGAGCACGGGGCGGCCTGGCGAGAGGGGGGCCACACGGTGGTCGATCTCACCGTCGATGAGGTTGGGAGGGCGGTCGAGGCCCTGGATACGTTGGTGCTGGTTAACCCCAACAATCCCACCGGCCAGCGCTTCTCCCCTGAACAGTTGTTGGTTTGGCACCGCCGGTTGAGTGAGCGCGGCGGCTGGCTGGTGGTGGATGAGGCCTTCATGGATACCACCCCGGAGGGGAGCGTGGCCCTGGCCACCGGTCGCCCCGGGCTGGTGGTGTTGCGCTCCCTCGGCAAGTTTTTCGGTCTGGCGGGCGTGCGGGTGGGGTTTGTGCTTGCCTGGCCGGCGCTGCTGGGCGAGTTGGAGGCGCGGCTCGGCCCCTGGAGCGTGAGCGGGCCCGGGCGGGAGGTGGCGCGCCTGGCGCTGGCCGATGGCCCCTGGCAGGGACGGGAGCGCCTGCATCTCGCCGCCGCCGCTGAGCGGCTGCACCACCTGCTCGCCGCTCACGGCCTGCCACCGACCGGTGGCACGGCGCTCTTTCAGTGGGTCCGCCACCCCGAGGCGGAACGTCTGGCCCACGGGCTGGCGCGCCTGGGGATCTATGTCCGGCGGTTCGAAACGCCCCCCTCCCTCCGGTTCGGCCTGCCGGCCGGGGAGGCCGAGTGGGCGCGCCTTGCCGGGGCGCTCGAACACCTTGTGGCACGTTGACCCAAGGCGCTCGCGACGAGCGGCGCCCCCGCCGTGAATGCGGCTTCGCCGACCATTCGGCCCGGGGGCGGGCCCCGTTCGGCAGCGTCCTCGGGCGGCCTCGGCTAACCGCCCTCGGAGACACCCGCCTCGGCGAAGGTGGCCATTTCGTTGTGCAGGGCGCAGGCGAGTCGTACCAGGGGCACGGCGGTGGCCGCACCGCTGCCTTCACCAAGGCGCATGCCCAGATCGAGCAGCGGCTGGGCCCCCAGGGCCGCAAGGACGCGCCGGTGGCCCGGTTCGGCGGAGGCGTGGCCGTAGAGGAACCAGGCCTCCGCCCCCGGGCAGAGGTGCGTGGCGGCGAGGGCTGCCACCGAGGCGATGAACCCGTCCACCAGGACCGGCAGTCCCATCTGGGCGCAGGCGATGAACGCCCCCGCCATGGCGGCGATCTCGAACCCCCCCAGCCGCCGCAGGGCCTCCAGTGGCTCCTCCACCCGGGCGCCGTGGAGCGCCAGGGCACGGCCGATCACCTGCGCCTTGCGCTCTACCCCCTCCGGGGCGAGGCCGGTGCCTGGTCCCGCCAGCTCCTGAGGCGCGAGCCCCAGCAGGGCGGAGGCGAGGGCCGCGGCCGCGGTGGTGTTGCCGATCCCCATCTCTCCGCCCAGGAAAAGCTGGCCCTTCCCCACCACCGCCCGCTCGGCGGCGTGCCGGCCCGCGTGCATGGCCCGCATCAGCTGGGCCTCGCTCATGGCCGGCTCCATCGCCAGGTTGGCGGTGCCGGGGCCAAGATGTACCTCCAGCACCCCGGGCAGCGGCCCGGGGTCGATCACGGTGCCGAGGTTGACCACCTCCAGCTCGGCCCCCAACTGGCGGGCCAGGACATTGATGGCCGCCCCGCCCCGGGCAAAATTGCGCAGCATCTCGGTCGTCACCGCCTGGGGGAAGGCGGAGATCCCCTCGGCCGCGACGCCGTGATCCCCGGCGAAGACGACGATGCGCACCCGATCCGCCGCGGGGCGGGCGCTGCCCTGCAAGGCCGCCAGCTGCACCGCCACCGCCTCCAGCCGCCCCAGGGCGCCGGGCGGCTTGGTGAGATTATCCTGACGCGCCAGGGCCGCCTGCCGCGCCTCCTCATAGGGTTCCGCGCAGGGTACCTTCAACCACTCACAATATGTTGCCTGTTCCATGCTCTATTCGCTCAAAGGTTCTTCTTGATGATGCAAACATGCGCCTGTTCAGATCTCCTGCAGGTGCAGACTCAGCCGCAAATCCTATTGCTGTAGGAGCGGCGCCCCCGCCGCGAATCCGGCTTCGCCGACCATTCGGCCCCTACAGGGTTGGCTGTCGTACCGTGATGCGGATTGGACTGCATCCATTAGAGCACCGAACAGGTAAACCGAAAGATCGCCAATCGCAGCCAAGTTGCGCCGCAGGTGGCGGGGGCAGCGAACCGAGGGGGTGGATAAGCGCAGCGCATCCACCAATTCGACGCCGCACGGTGGATGCGCTGCGCTTATCCACCCTACATGTTGGGCGCATCGGATTTATCTGTTCGGTGCTCTAGGGCGCTGAACAGTCACGTAACCATCAGGGTTCTTCTTTTCAACGGTTCTGCAGCAACGCCTGCAGGGCCTCCAGCTCCAGATGCGCCTCGATGGCATCGGCGATGCGGTCGATCCCCGCCTCCCGCATCGCCTGGTAATCGGGTGTTTCGGGCGCGGTGAGCCCGGCCCATCCCAGCAGGGCGTCGCAGGTCTCGGCGGTGTCAAACAGCCCGTGCAGGTAGGTGCCGAGCACCTGGCCGTCGGGCGAGATGGCTCCGTCGCTGCGCCCTTCGAGCCGCACCAGCGGGCGGGCCAGCGCCGGCCCCTCGCTGAGGCCGGCGTGGATCTCGTAGCCGCTGACCGGCGCCTCGCCCAGGGCCAGCCGGCCCGCGACCCGATGCAGCTGTTTGTGGGCCTTCAGTTCGGTGTCCATGGCGAGGAACCCGAGCCCCCGGCTCTCACCGGGGTCGCCCTCGATCCCCAAGGGGTCCCGCAGGGTGCGGCCAAGCATCTGGAAGCCGCCGCAGATCCCCAGCACCCGTCCGCCGTAGCGGAGGTGGCGGGCGATGGCCGCCGCCCACCCCTGGTCTTGGAGGAACCCCAGATCGGCCCGCACACACTTGCTGCCGGGAAGGATGAGGAGGTCCGCCGGGGGCAGGGGCTCACCGGGGCGCACGTAGCGGAAATCCACCTGGGGGTGCAGGCGCAGGGGGTCGAAATCGGTGTGATTGCTGATCCGCGGCAGCACCGGCACCACCACCCGCAGTCGCTCGCCCTTGCCGCTGGTGGGGGTATCGAGGGGAACGGCGTCTTCCGCCTCCAGGTGCAGCCCCTGCAGATAGGGGAGGACCCCGAACACCCGCTTGCCGGTGCGCTCTTCCAGCCACTTCAGGCCGGGTTCGAGGAGCCCCACATCGCCGCGGAAGCGGTTGACCACGAACCCCGCCACCCGCGCCCGCTCGGAGGGGGCGAGCAGCTCCAGGGTGCCCACGAACTGGGCGAACACCCCGCCCCGGTCGATGTCCCCCACCAGCAGCACCGGGCAGTCCACCGCCTCGGCAAAGCCCATGTTGGCGATGTCGCCCTCGCGCAGGTTGATCTCGGCGGGGCTGCCGGCCCCCTCCACCACCACCACCTCGTAGGCCTCGCGCAGCCGCTCGTAGGAGGCGAGCACCGCCTCACGGGCGGTGCGCTTGTAGGCGTGGTACTCGAAGGCATTGAGGTTCGCTACCGCGCGGCCGTGCACGATCACCTGCGCCCCCACGTCGGTGTTGGGCTTGAGCAGCACCGGATTCATGTCGGTGTGGGGCTCCAGCCCACAGGCTTGGGCTTGCACCGCCTGGGCCCGGCCGATCTCGCCACCGTCCACCGTCACGGCGCTGTTGAGGGCCATGTTCTGCGGCTTGAAGGGGGCCACCCGCACCCCACGGCGGTGGAGCACCCGGCACAGGCCGGTCACCAGCAGGCTCTTGCCTGCGTCGGAGCTGGTGCCTTGGACCATTAGGGTGCCTTGGAGGGGGGTGGGGGGGTGGGTTGTCATTGGTTGCTGGTTATTGGTCGTTAGTTGTTAGTTGTTAGGGAGTAACTACTTGCCCCCGACTGCCTCCCGCTTATGCAATTAGGATGCGGTCGCAGGCTCACCGCACTCGATCCTCGCTACTTGTACTGTTCGTCATTCCCGCGAAGGCGGGAATCCATAAGGCACCCAGCACAATACCCCTGGCCCTCTGAAGTCCAGCACTGGATTCCCGCCTTCGCGGGAATGACGAATGCGGGTGAGTAGTTACGTTAGGGAAACGTTAATTCGTCATTCCCGCGAAGCCTGCCCCCGAGCGCTTCAATCGGGGGGGCGGGCCATCCAGTGCCTTGATCTTTCTGGGCTCCCGCCGAAGCCTGCCCTCGAATGCCTTTCGGGGGCTGGAGCCCAGAAAGCGGATTTGTTCAGCTGTTTCCTGTCGTTTGCTGTTAGCTGTTGTTTTTTGCTGTCGAAAGCTGATGCGCTGGGCTACAGGCCCGCCTCTAGGCGGACTGGGCAATGTGCGCCCGGAAGCTATCGAAGGCGTGGCCAGGCAACTAAACGACCACCGACCAGCAACTAACGCCCAACGCCCAACGCCCAACAACCAACAACCAACAACCAACAACCAACAACCAACAACCAACAACCAACAACCAGCCCCACCTTTGCCCCTCACTTCTCCCCTCTCTCCTGTCGCTTGCCTCGGGCTTCCTCCAGGTGGGCGCACAGCTGCGCCGCCCCTTCGAGGATGCGCGGGTTGTGGCGCTGGATGAGGTCGGGGGGGATGAAGAAGAGGTTGCCCTGGCGGGTGGCGTGCAGGTTGGGCCAGCGCCGCCAGTCGTCGAGCCAGTCGGGGCGGGCCTCCCCCATGCCGCTGGCCAGCACCACCTCGGGATCGGCGGCGAGTACCGCCTCCAGATCCACCTGCCCGGCCAGGGTGGGCAGCCGGGCAAAGACGTTCTTCCCGCCGCAGAGATCCATCACCCGGCTGATGAGGTGCTCATCGCTGACGGTCATGAGCGGGCGGTTCCAGATCTGGTAGAAGAGGGTGACCGGTGCACCGCCGCCATAGCGCGCCTGAAGGGCGGCGAGCGTGGCGCGAAAAGTGGTGGCCGCCTCCTTGGCGATGGCCTCCGTGTCGCCGAGAATTCCTAGCCGCTCCACATTCTGTGGAATGGCCTCCAACTCGCGGGGCTCGCTCACATAGATCGCCAGTCCCAGACGGCGCAGGGCGGCAATCTGCTCGGGGGCGTTGCCGCTGGCCCACGCCACGATGAGGTCGGGCCTGAGGGCCAGGATCGCCTCCAGATCGAGGCGGTCATAGCGCCCCACCCGCGGGATCGCCTTGGCCTCGGGGGGGAAATCGCTGTAGCTCACCGCGCCCACTATCCGTGCCCCGAGCCCCGCCGCAAACAGCATCTCGGTGGCGTGGGGGGCGAGGCTTACGATGCGCGCCGCGGGGGCGGGGAGCCGTACTGTCTCCCCGAGATCATCGATGGCGCTCACCTCCGCTTGGGCCGTCCCGGCGAAACAGAGCCACAGCCAGAGAAGAGAGAGGCGCACGATGCCTTGCGCCCAGAAGTGGCGCTTATTGCATCGCTCGCGACGGGCCCGAGAGGGGGCCTCGCGCTCTGCGGCTGAACAGGCGAGGGCTTCGCTCACCACTCCACCCCCTTTTGCGCCTTCACCCCGGCGCTGAAGGCGTGTTTTATATTTCCCATCTCGGTCACGGTGTCGGCCGCCTCGATCAGTGCGGCGGGCGCCCCACGGCCGGTGATGACCACGTGTTGCATGGGCGGGCGCCGGGCCAGGGCCTCCAGGACCTCCTCCACCGCCAGCAGCCCCTGTTTGAGGACGATGTTCAGCTCGTCAAGCACCACCAGGTCGGGCCCCTCTTCCCTCAGAAGGCGACGGGTCTGTTCCCAGGCCTTTCGGGCCGCTTCGACATCCCGCCCCCGGTCCTGGGTCTCCCAGGTGAAGCCTTCGCCCATGACGTGGTAGCTGACCTGGGGCAGCTCGCGCAGAAAACGGCCTTCGCCGGTCTCCCGCGCCTTGATGAACTGCACGATCCCTACGGTCAGGCCATGGCCGAGCGAGCGCAGCGCCATGCCAAAGGCGGAGCTGCTCTTGCCCTTGCCGTTGCCAGTGAGCACCACCAGCACGCCGCGGTCGATCTCGGCGCGGGCGATGCGCTCGTCCACCACCTGCTTCTTGCGCGTCATGCGCTCTTCGTGCGACCGGCTCATTGGCCCGCCCCCTGGCCTGGTTGCCACAGCACCTCACCCTGGTCGGCTCGGCCCAGCAGCCGGGCGATGACGAACAGCAGGTCGGAGAGGCGGTTGATGTAGGCGATGAGCGGCGCCGGCAAAGGCTCCTGCCGGGCCAGGGTGACCAGTCGGCGTTCGGCGCGGCGGCAGACGGCGCGGGCCAAGTGGCAGGCGGACGCGGCGTGTCCGCCACCGGGGAGGATGAAGTTCTCCAGCGGCGGCAGTTCGGCATTGAAGCGGTCGATGGCCTGCTCCAGCCGCTGCACGTAGTGATCGGTGACCACGTCGCGGCCGGGGACGCTCAGTTCACCGCCGATGTCGAACAGATCGTTCTGCACCGCAGTGAGGGTCTCGCGCACCGGCGCGGCCAACGGATGGGCCAGCAGCATGCCGAGCACGCTGTTGAGTTCGTCCACCTCGCCGATGGCCTCCAGGCGCGGCGCGTCCTTCTCCAGGCGCTTGCCGTCGCCCAGGGCGGTGGTGCCCTTGTCGCCGGTGCGGGTATAGATTTTGGTCAGCCGAAAGCCCACTTTAGCTCTCTCTCAGTTGATAGATGATTGGCAACTCCAGCTGCAGGTCGTGCCCGGCCAGCCAGCCGGCCACGCCCGCCAGGCGCACCACTTTGCCGATGGCCTCCAGTGCGGCCCGGTCGAGCAGCTCGTGACCCGAGCCGTTGATGATGTGAGCTGCACTGACCCGCCCCTGGGGGTCGATATGCAACCCGAGCCGCACCTCGCCTTCCCAGCCGAGGCGGCGTGCCAACAGCGGGTAGTGGAAGTGACGTGCCAGCTCCTGCTCCAGCTGTGCCCGCACCGCCTGCCGCGCCTCGGGTGTGGGGCCGGTCGCCTCTGCCGCCGCAGCGGTGACGGTCGCGGTGTCACCACTTGGCGCCGAAGGCTGCTCTGTGGCCGCCGAGGTTTCGTCGGCGGCCGGGGTGGGGGCCGGGGCCGGGCGTGTCGCTTGGGGTGCCGGCGCTGCCACCGTTTGCACGGGAGCGGGTTCGGCACGGGCGGGTCGTTGCGGCCGTTCGGGGCGTGTCCGTGGCGTCACGGGAGCGACGGGCGGGGCCACTGGCGGGGTTTCGGGGGCGGTGGCATGGCTCTGTTCCGTCGGCCGGGGCGGGAGCAGCTGGAGCGAGAGCGGTCCGCTTTCGGGGTGCGTCGGTTGCGGCCACACCATCGGCCCCGTCGAGCCCAGGAGCAGGGTGTGGGCGGCGCCTGACAGCAGCAGCGCCAGGGTCAGCCGCCGTTGGGCGAACGTCACTGCGCCGCCTCCGCCAGAAACAGCGCCGCCGCTGCGGTCGGGTTCGACGGGAAGTAGAAATGAAGGTAGGAGGCGGTCAGCCCATTGCGGCGGAAGATCGCCTCGCCGATGCCGCCCTGCTGCGTGCGGCCGTGGCCCCACGGCTCACCGGCCCCCTCCAGGCGCGAATGGTGGAAGGTGTGGCCGCGCAACTCCCCGCCTTCGAGCTGCGCACTCTGCAGCCCGAGCGCCGCCAGGCGCTTCTGCATGACCGCATGCCCCGGGAGGAGCCCGCACATGGGGGCCCGGTTGCCCTCGGTATCGGTGAGCGATTCGGCGAGGAAGAGCATGCCGCCGCACTCGGCCAGCAGCGGTTTGCCCGCATTGACGTAGTGCTGCAGCGCGGCCTGGAGCGGCGTGTTCGCCGACAGGGTGTCAAGATGCAGCTCCGGGTAGCCGCCCGGCAGCCAGACGGCATCGGCCGCGGGCAGCGTCGCATCCCGCAGGGGCGAGAAGAAGCACAGCTCGGCGCCGAGGGCGCGGAGGGTGTCCAGGTTGGCCGGGTAGATGAAGCTGAAGGCGGCGTCACGGGCAATGGCGATGCGCCGGCCCCGCAGCGGGGTCATTGGGGTGGTGGCCATTGGGGTCAGAGTCGAATTACTTGAGTAGTAATCCGACTCTGACCTCAATGACCCCGGGCGCGCGAAGGCGACTGGCGTCGGCAGTGGCGCCAGGGCGGTATCGGCCAGCGCGGCGGCGGCCGCATCGAGCCGGGCGTCGATGTCCGGCAGCTCGTCGGCCTGGACCAGCCCCAGGTGCCGGCTTGGCAGGACGGCATCGGCATTGCGCGGCAGCACCGCCAGGCAGGTCACATCCGCCGGCATCCCCTCGCGTACCAGCGCCGCGTGATGGGCACTGCCCACCCGGTTGGCGACCACCCCGGCAAACGGCAGGCCGGGGCGGTGGTGGGCCAGGCCACCGGCAATGGCGCCGAAGGTCTGGGCCATGGCCGAGGCGTCGATCACCGCCAGCACCGGCAGGCCGAAGCGCTCGGCCAGGTCGGCGCTGGAGGGGGTGCCGTCGAACAGCCCCATGACGCCCTCGACCAGGATCAGGTCGGCGCTGGCCGCCGCCTCCCCCAGCAACTGGCGGCAATGGGCCTCCCCGCCCATCCAGAGGTCGAGCTGATAGACCGGATGGCCGCTGGCGCGCTCCAGCACCATGGGGTCGAGGAAGTCCGGCCCGGTCTTGAATACCCGCACCCGGCGCCCCTGGGCGGCGTGATGGCGCGCCAGGGCCGCGGTGAAGGTGGTCTTGCCATGCCCGGAGGCGGGGGCGGCGATCAGCAGGGCGGGGCAGGTCAACGTCACCGCGGCGGCCTCGCCTGCCAGCGCCCGCGTTGTCCGGCGAGCTGACGCAGCCCCTCGAGCAGGATCGGGGCCGGGTGGAAGAAGGGGGCGCCATCGAGGCCGATCACCGTGACGTCGGTCCGCGCCTGCAGCATCGCGCACTGCGGCACGTCGGCGCGGGCCAGCACGAACAGCCAGTCGGGGCTCAGGGCGTTGATCAGGGTGTCGAGGTCGGGGTAGGGCTCGCCCGTCTTGAGATGTCGAATCCGCTCGTGCGTCTCCACCATGTCGAAGCCCGCGGTGGCGAATAGGTCGTATATATAGGAGTTCGGCCCGAACGAGTAGGGCGCCGCCTCGCAGGCGGAGACCACCAGGGCTCTGCCCTGGCCGCCCACCTCGGCCGCCGCCGCACGCCACGCCTTGGCAAACGCCTCGGCACGCGCCCCGGCGTCGGCCAGCCCGGCGGCCTCGCCGATGCGCTGGAGGTTGGTCTCGATCTCGCCCATGGCGCCGAAACCGGGCAGGCGCAGGGCGCGGGCGCCCGGCGGGGCCGCCGCCTGCCAGCGGTTCGCGTCGGTCCAGCCGGAGGTCAGCAGTAGCTCGGGCGCCAGCGCGGCGATGGCCTCCCCGTCGGGGTCCATGACGCCGCCGGTGCGCGGCCGCTCCAGCCGGTCGTAGCGGCTGACGCCGACGATGCAGTGCTCCAGGCCGAGCCACTGCAGGGTGTGGGTGATGTAGGGCGACTGGCTGACGATCCGGGGGCAGGGGGCCTCATTGGCGAGGGCCGCCGAACCGGCGTGGAGCAGGCCGGCGAGCAGCGCCGCTGCCCGAAGGAGCCGGCGCCCAGGCTGAAGAGGTGTTCCGTGCGTGATCTCCATCATCGTCGTCTACTGCTGGTAGCGAACCGAGACAAAGGCGGCGCTCCCCGGCTGGTTGAAGCCGGCGGCGGTCTGGTACTCCTTGTCCAGCGCATTCTTCACCGTGGCCTGCAGCGTCCAGGCGCGGTCGAGGCGATAACCGGCTCGCAGGTCAAGCAGAGCGTAGCCGGGAATTCGCTGCTGGTTGTCGGCATCGTCGAACCGACGACCTTCGGCAGAGATGGTGAAGCCGACGGAGAGGGCGTCGAAACCGCGATCCACGTCGAGTCGGGCGGTGGCCCGGGGGCGGCGCCGCAGCTCCTTGCCGGTGGCCGCGTCCTCATGGTCGAGGTGAGTGAATGCGGCCTGGGTGCGCCAGGGGCCGATGTTGAAGCCGCTTTCGAGTTCAACGCCCCGGATCTCGGCATTTTCGACATTGGTCGGGCGCATCGCCGGGAAGCCGGCAATCTCGATCAGGTCTTCGACCCGGCTGTCGAAATACGCCAGATCGAAATAGCGGGCACCGGCCTGATAGCGAAGCCCGAGTTCGTAGCTCTCCGAGGTTTCCGGGCGCAGCGCGGGGTTGCCCTGATAGTTGCCCCACGCACCGAAATCCTCGAACGGGTAGTAGAGGTCATTGAAATCCGGTGCGCGGAAGGCCGTGCCGTAGCTGGCGCGGGTGCGCCAGTGGCGGTTCAGGGCGTAGCCCCAGGCCAGTTGGCCGGTGGTCTTTTCGCCGAAGGCCTCGTTGTCGTCGTGACGAAGGCTGCCCGCCAGCGCGTGGCGGCCGAGATCGAGCTGGAGCTGGGCGTAGGCGCCACGGTTGTCGCGGCTCGATTCGGCAAATTCGGTGGTGCTGTCGACCCGATCGTTTTGGTAATCAACGCCGAGGGTGAGCAGGTGGCGATCCAGGGCGATGTCGTTTTGCCAGGCGACCATGTCGCGCACCGTGTCGAAGCGCGATGTGAGCACGCCGTCGGCGAGGTTGTCGTTCTCGTCACGGGCCTGCGAGACGGTCAGCGCACTCCACCAGTCGGGTGTGAGTCCGCCCCGTATGCCGGCACCGGACGCCTGTTGGACGAACTCGGTGGTATTGACGCCGTACGCGTCGAACTGGGTTGCGCCCTGCGAACGGAGCGTATGGGCAAACAGTTCTAGGCCGTTGGACAGTTTGTGGCCGATCCGGGCCGACAGGGCGCTGTTGTAGTAGCCGTCGCGATCGCCATTGTCCTTCACATCGATGCCGTCGCTGTGGAAGTGGTTGGCGGAGAGGGCATAGCCGGTCGGCCCGCTCCGGCCGGAGAGGCCCGCGCCGTATTCGTGGGTGCCGAAGCTGCCGCCCCCGGCGAAGGCGTGCCAGGCCGGCTGGCCTTCGGGCCGGCGGGTGAAGATCTGAACGACACCGCCGATGGCATCGGAGCCGTACAGGCTGGTGCGCGGCCCGCGCACGATCTCGACCCGCTCGATCTCCCGGGGGGAGAGAAACTGCCACGAGGGGGTGCCGGTGGTGGCCGAACCCATGCGCACGCCGTCGACGAGCAGCAGCGTATGCTCCGAGGCGGTGCCGCGCAGATGGATGTTGGAGGTCTTGCCGAACGGGCCGCTCTGGTTGATGCCGACTCCCGCCTGCCCCCGGAGCAGATCGAAAAACTCCTGCGGCTGCTGACGCTCGATGGTCTCGCGATCGATGACCGTGACTGAGGCGAGGGTTTCGTCGGCGGTCTGGGCGGTGCGCGTGGCGGTGACGATGACCGGGGCGGTCTCTTCCGCCTGGACGCCAGGAAGGGCGGCGAGCAGGGTCGCCGACAGCAGGGCTTTGTTGTTCATGTTCTCTCCAAGTGCGCACACCCGCGCGGTTCTGGATGGCAGTGTGCGAAGGAGAGGGCGGGAAAAGGGCGACCGTTACCCGCCGGCGTCGCCCTCCGCAACACCGAAGCATTCGTCCCAGGCCGGTCTCCGGGCTCGTGGGCGAGGCGTGCGCCTCTGCAGACCGCCTTCCCGCGCTTGCGCGCAGTGGCGTTGTGGCCTGCGTTTTCCCACCTACCGTTGCGGGGGCAGCGCCGGAATTGTGTCTCCCTGAAGAGGCACGCACCGGCTTCCCGTTTCACTCCGCAGGGCGAGCGCCCCTTGGAACACCTGAAACTGGCCGCGACTTTACCGGCCGGGGGGCCACCCGGTCAAGGTGAAGTTACGGACGTGTAGGGTGAACGCATACTCACAGCACGGCCGTGACCAAGTATGCGTTTACCCTGGGGGGCGGTGGAGTTTGCAGGCTAGAATCCGTTATGGTTCCGATGACACCCTGATCTGAAATGTTCATCCGCTTCTCCACTGCCGCTGCCCGCTTGTGGTGCGCCGTATGGTGCGTGCTCGCGTTTGCATTGCCCGCGTTCGCGCAGCCGCAGGTGGAGGTCCAGCTGCAAGGATTGCCGCGGGCCATGGAGGAGGCGGTGCGCAACCGCTTGTCGCTGCAGCGCGAGATCGGTCATCCGCTCCTCAGCACCTACCGCATCCAGCAGCTTCACCGCCGGGGCGAAGGGGAGATCCGCGAGGGGCTGCGCCCGTTCGGCTATTACGCCCCCACCATCGAGTCCTCCCTCGAGCAGCGGGGGGAGGGGTGGGTGGCCCACTACCGTGTGGCGTTGGGGCCGCCGGTGCGCATTGGGGCGGTGGACATTCAGCTCGTCGGCCCCGGTGCGGACCACCCGCGGCTGCGGGAGTGGCGCCGCGATTTCCCGTTGAAACCGGGGGATGTCCTCTACCACCCCAGCTATGAGCAGGCGAAGGGGGCGCTATTGCAGACGGCCCGTGACCTCGGCTATCTGGAAGGCGAACTGGCCGCGCACCGTATCGAGGTGAACGTCTCGGAGGGCTCGGCCGACATCGTGCTGCGCTATGCCACGGGACCGCGGTACCAATTCGGCGAGGTGTCCTTCTCCGAACTCCCGCTGCGCGAGTCATTCCTGGGCCGTTTTCTTGCATTCCAGCCGGGCCTGCCGTTCGAGGCGGACAAGCTTTTTGAACTGCAGCGTGCCTATGTGGACAGTGACTACTTCTCGCGGGTGGATGTCATCCCCCAGTTCGAGCAGGCGGCGAACGAACGCATCCCCATCCAGGTCGATCTGGAGATGCGGCCCCAAACCCGTTACACGCTGGGCCTTGGTTATGGCACCGACACCGGCCCGAGGGCGACGGCGGGGGTGGAACGCCGCTGGATCAACTCGCGGGGGCATCGGTTCAACGCCGAGGGGCGGATCTCGGATCTGCAGCGCTCGCTGAGCGCGACCTATCGCGTTCCCCTGACCCAGCCGACCACCGACTCCCTGGCCACCACTGCCGTCTGGGAGGAGGAGGAGACGGCAACGAGCTTCAGGGAGACCAACACCGTCGGGGTGAGCATCA
Organism: Gammaproteobacteria bacterium; assembly: GCA_041690535.1. Classification (GTDB taxonomy): domain Bacteria; phylum Pseudomonadota; class Gammaproteobacteria; order Thiohalomonadales; family Thiohalomonadaceae; genus JAWLHA01. The sequence continues at coordinate 27,809 of JAWLHA010000009.1, forward strand.
CCCACCTTCGTTTGGGGTGGGAGCGGAGTGTGGCACTGAACTATCAGGAGGAGCGCTTCGATGTGGGCGGCACCTCCGATCGCTCCACCCTGCTCTACCCCAGCGTGGGGCTGCAGCGCATCGATGCGGCCGATCGCATTTTTCCCCGCCAGGGGTGGCGGTTGGCCACCTCGGTGAAGGCCGCCACCGCCACCCTCTTCTCCTCCACCAGCCTGATGCAGTGGACGGCACGAGGAAAATACATCACCCCCGTGGGCGACGGCCGGTTGCTCACCCGCCTGGATGTGGGATTGAGTGAGGTGAGCAGCTTCGATGAGCTGCCCGTCTCGCTGCGCTTCTTCGCCGGGGGCGACTACAGCGTGCGGGGCTTCGCCTACCAGTCCCTGGGGCCGACCAACGAGGAGGGGGAGGTCATCGGGGGGAGAAACCTGCTGGTGGGGAGCATCGAATACGAGCGCTATCTCACGCCCCGCTGGGGCTATGCGGTCTTCCTCGATGCCGGAAATGCCTACAACTTCGATGAATTCACTCTTCACGAGGGGGCGGGTGTGGGGCTGCGGTTGCGTCTCCCCTTCGGCATCATCCGCCTGGATGTGGCCAACGCCTACAGCGAGCCCGACCACCCCTGGCGTCTGCACTTGAGCATCGGACCGGACCTATGATGCGCAGGGTGTTGACGGCAGCCGCGGTGGTCTTGCTGCTGTTTGTGGCAGCAGCGGGCTGGCTGGTCGGCACCGAGTCGGGGCTGCAGTGGGGGTGGGAGCGGGCCCGGGAGGCCGTGCCCGGTCGGCTGGCTGCCGCCTCCGTGGAGGGACGGCTGGCCGGGGTGGTCCGGGTGCGGGAACTGCAGTACGAACACGATGCGGCGCACCTGACGGTCGCGAACCTGCGGTTCGACTGGCAGGCGACCCGGCTGCTGCTGCTCACCTTCGCCCTCGGCGATTTGGACGCTGACGGGGTGCGGGTGGTGCTCAAGGCGAGGGCCGACGACCAACCGCCTCCGCCCTCTGAAGGTGGCCCGTTCCAGGGGATTGCTCTCCCTCTTACGGTGGCTCTGCAGCGTGCCGCCCTATCAGACCTTCAGCTACTCGGGGTGGGCGAGTCCCCCCTCTCTGTCGACGAGGTCACGGCGGAGGGGGTTTTTCTGCGACACGACCACCTGGCGATGGACGCCGTGCGCGTGCAGGCGCCGCAGGGGGGGATCCTCCTGCAGGGCACTCTCGGAACGCGCCCCCGGGCACCGGTCGATCTCGCCGTTCGCTGGAGCGCAAACCTTCCCGCCCGGGAGGTGGGTGGACGACTCCATCTGCAGGGCGTCTTGGAGGCCTTTCGTGCCGAACTCCTGTTGGGGGGTGAAGATGAACCCATCCACGGGCTGTTTCAGGCGGACGTGCAGTGGCTGACCCAGCCACTGGTCTGGCGCTTTGAGGGCCACCTGGAGGTATCGCACCCCCAGGCCATTGATCCCGCCCTGCGGCCGCTCAGCGTGGCGGCCCAGCTCTCGGGGCAAGGGGGTACGGCGGAGCTTCGCCTCGATGGGGAGGCCACGCTCCGGGACCCGGAATTCGGCCCCTGGCGCGGCGAGTTTGCCCTCCACCGTGAAGGAGCGCGATGGCGCCTGCCCAAGCTCCACGTGGCGGCCCTGAAGGGCAGTTCCGAACTCGTGGCCGAAGCGGAGTGGCGCCAGGGCGAGGGGCTGCTCGACATGGGTGAACTGGCGCTGAAGGCCCGCTGGCGCGATCTCGCCTGGCCTCCGGCGGGGGGGGAGATGATCGTCATGAGCCCCGAAGGGGAGCTGACCGTTGACGGCGCTCCGGCAGCCTACCAGCTGCAGCTGAGCGCTGCGGTCGTCGGAGTGGCGTTCCCGCCCTCGCGCTGGGCGGTCTCGGGTGAAGGCGATTTGGGCGGTTTGCGGATCGACCGTCTCCGCGGCGAAGGCCTTGAAGGGACCTGGTCGGGCGATGCACAGGTGGCCTGGCGGCCAGCGGTGAGCTGGCAGGCGCAGCTCGGCGTGAAGGGGCTGAATCCCGGTGCCGCGTGGCCGGAGTGGCCGGGTTCGGTCAGTGCGACCCTGAGCACCCGTGGCCGCGTCGAAGACTCACGCCCTCAGCTCGAAGCGACCCTGGAGGTGCTGCGAGGGCAGTTGCGGGGCTATCCGTTGGCGGGGAACGCCCACTTCGCCCTGGAGGGGGAAAGTTACCGGCTCGAGCGGCTCCGGCTGGCGAGCGGGTCGGCCGAGCTGGCCGCGAGCGGTCAGCTGGACGAACGCTGGAACGCCCGCTGGCGCCTTCAGGCCCCTCGCCTGGGCGAACTGTGGCCGGAGCTGCAGGGCTCCCTCTCCTCCAGCGGGAGGATCAGCGGGCCGCGACCGGCGCCACGGCTACAGGCATCGCTCTCGGGCGGGCAACTTGTCTATGGGGAACAGCGGGTCGGCTCGGTTGAAGCGCAGGCGGACCTCGACCTGGCGGGGCGTGCCCCTTGGTCGCTCGATCTCCGCGCCAGCGGGGTGGAGGCTGCCGGGCAGCGGCTCGAGCGACTGATGGTTGCAGGTGAGGGGAGTGCTCCGGATCACACGCTGGTGGTGCGCGCCAGGCGCGGTGAGGATCACCTGCAGCTCCGCGCCCACGGGCAATACGGGCAGGGGCAGTGGCAGGGGCGCCTCGAGAGCGGGACCCTCTCCCTCGCGCCCGTGGGGCAGTGGGTACAGGAGCGGCCCGCGGGGGTGCTGTTGAGCGGCTCCCGCCGCCTGCTGGAGCCCTTTTGCTGGCGCTCCGATGACGCGCGGTTGTGTCTGGGGGGCGATTACACGCCGGCTGCGGGTTGGCAGGCCAATGCCGCCCTGGAGCGCTTTCCGCTGGAGCGGATCGCCCCCTTGGTCGGCCGGCCTGAATTGCGCCTGTCCGGTTGGGTCGACGGTGAGATGACGCTGAGTTACCGGGAGTTTCTGCATGCCCTGAAGGCGGAATTGCGCCTCGAGAGAGGGACCATGCGCTACCTCCTCGGTGAGGAGGTCCTGGAGACCCGTTTCCGCACGGCCCGTCTTTCGGCTCGGGGGGACATGGACGGGTTGGGCGGCGAGCTTGAGTTGAGCCTGGTCGACGGAGGGCGGGCGACGCTGCAGGCGCGTCTGCCCGGCTGGGTCCCCGGGCTCGAACTTCCCGCGGCCCAGCCGGTGCGTGGCCGGGTGGAGGCCCACCTGGAGCAGCTCGCCTGGGTGGGCGTGTTTGTCCCCGAGCTGGTCCAGCCGCGGGGGCGGTTGGAGGCCGATCTGGGAGTGTCGGGAACGCTGGCCGAGCCCCTGTTCGACGGGCGGGTCGCCCTCGCAGAGGGGGCGGTCAGCATTCCCCGGGCCGGCATCGACCTGCAGGGGCTCGCCCTCGAGGCGCGCACTGCGGAGGGCACCACCATCGTCCTCCGCGGGCGGGCGCGCTCCGGACCCGGGGCGCTACGGCTCGAGGGGAGCGTCGCTGCGGAGTCCCCCGCAGAGTGGCAGCTCCGGATGTCGATCACGGGGGAGAATTTCGAAGCCGCACGCCTGCCCCAGGCGCACCTCTTCGCCACCCCCGACCTCAACCTGCTGGTGCGGCCGGGGCGCATCGAGCTGGGCGGATCGGTGCTCATTCCCCGGGCGCAGATCAATCTGCCGGAACTGCCCACGACCGTGGAGGCCTCCCCCGATGTGGTGATCGTGGACCAGCCCGTAGAGGATCCCGTGATCTCGCGCTGGGCAATCCACACCGACATCGAGGTGCGGTTCGGGGACGAAGTCCGGCTCCAGGGTTATGGCTTTACCGGGCGTCTGGTGGGCCGCCTCACTATCATCGAGCGGCCCCAGGTGCCGACGGCCGCGCGGGGGGAGGTGCGGGTGGTTCAGGGCCGGTACAAGGCCTATGGGCAGGAACTCAGCATTGAGGAGGGGCGGCTGCTGTTCGCGGGGGGGGCCGTCGGCAACCCGGGGCTGGACATTCGTGCCGTCCGGCGGGTGGAGGAGGTGACCGTCGGGGTGAGCGTGACCGGACGGTTGCGGGACCCGGTGTTGCGGCTGTTCTCCGACCCGCCCATGGATGACATCAATGCCCTGGCGTACCTGGTGTTGGGACGGCCGCTCAACACCGCCACTCAGGCAGAGGGGGGCGAGCTGTACCAGGCGGCGCTGTCCCTGGGGCTGGCCGGAGGGGGAAGGATCGCCCGACAGATCGGAGCGCAATTCGGCATCGAGGATGTCGCCATCGAGACCGGTGATACCCCGGAGCAGGCATCACTGGTGTTGGGGACCTACCTCTCGCCGCGGTTGTACCTGCAATATGCGGTCGGTCTGTGGGAGACCGCCAATGTCCTGCGCATTCGCTACCGGTTGGGGCAACGCTGGACACTGGAGGCGGAGAGCGGTGCGCAAACCGGCGCCGATTTGCTGTTCACCATTGAGCGTTGAGGCCCGACGCCCACGCCGGAGCGGCGCCGCCTGAGACCGGACGTGTGAGCCGAAGGACTTCCGTCGTCGCTCACGGCACGGCCGTGACGTAAGTATGCGTGTAACTACTCACCCCATGTCAGCCGCGTCTCGATGCTACGGGTTACGGCACCTTTGCTTTGGAGTGCGACGGCTAGCCGCCGCTTTGCAGGACGGGAGCTTGCTCCCGCCGTCCCCGGCCAGCCCACAACACGGCGCACGGCGGCAAGCCGCCCCTCGGGAAAGCGGGGGCAAGCCCCCGCACTCCAGAGCCGCCGATATGGGGTGAGTAGTTACGTATGCGTTTACCCTGATTGTGAGAGGCCGCAATGTCATTGCGCTCAAACCACACTATATTTTGACTGTTTGGCCCCACTAGGCAAAGCCGCTGAACAGTCCGCCCAGGGTGAACCCACACTCAACACCTCTCCCTGCACGGCCTCTGTGTAAGGGTGCGCTGACAGTCAGCCCTTGCGGAGCGGGCTTTGGGCTCTGCACGGTTCCGTTGGTGGAGCATGCTTGAGGTGGTGGGGGTGGACGCGACTAATGGCACAAGCGGACGGGACCATGGCAATTCTTCATGGCAATTCCAACGGGTAGCGGTACGCCTTGCGCACAGGCCGGTGGGACGCTGCGGCCCGCCCATGAGGCCGCGCCCCGGGCGGTTCGACGCGTTCTGGTCGTCAATGCCAAAGGCGGGTGCGGAAAGACCACCATCGCGACCAACCTCGCCGCCTGCTTCGCCTCGGGCAACCTCTCGACCGCACTGATCGATCACGACCCCCAAGGCTCAAGCATGCAGTGGCTGGCACTGCGGGGTTCGGAACGTCGCCCCATACACGGGGTGGCGGCCTTTCGTACGGCCAGTAACGTCACCCGCAGTTTCCAGATGCGCCTGCCGCAGGGGACCGAGCGGGTGGTGCTGGATGCGCCCGCAGGCGTACAGGGGCAAGCGCTGATCGAAATGGTGCGCGATGTGCATGCCATCATCATCCCGGTCTTGCCCTCTCCCATTGACATCCATGCCGCCTCCCATTTTATAAGGGAACTACTCCTGGTGGCGAAGGTGAGGGCCCGGTCCATCCAGGTGGGGGTGGTGGCCAACCGGGTGCGTCCCCAGACCCGAGTCTACCGATCGCTCAAGCGTTTTCTCGACTCATTGAACATCCCTCTCGTTGCCCATCTGCGCGATGCGCAGCACTACGTCCATGCGGCCGAGGCGGGCATCGGGCTGGGCGAACTCCATGCCGCCCGCATCGGCTCGGAGCTGGCCCAGTGGGGCAGGTTGCTCGACTGGATCGAGGGCCGGGGCGAGTTTGCCGGTGTGCTCACCCCGGGGCCGGAACGAACACCGGCCAAGGCTGATGGGCCACTTTGAGGATCGGGTGGCCGTAGAGCCGAGTGAGCAGTTCCGTCTCCAGCAGCACCTCCCGCGGGCCGGCCGCCCACTCGCCATCCCCAAAAAGCAGGAGCAGGCGATCGCAGTACCGCGCCGCCAGATTCACATCGTGGAGCACCATGGCAATCCCCTTGCCGGCGCGCGCCAGCTCTCCGGTATGCTCCAGCATGCGCACCTGCTGATGCAGGTCGAGATGGTTGGTGGGCTCGTCCAGAAGCACAACGGCCGGATCCTGGGTGAGCAGCACCGCCAGAGCGAGCCGCCGCCGCTCCCCGCCCGACAGGGTTCGTACATCCCGGTGCTGCAAGGTACCCAGCCCCACCGCCTCGAGGGCGGCAAGAGCTGCCGCCAGATCGCGCTCGCCCTCGTTCTTCCACAGTCCCAGATGAGGGTGGCGCCCGCACAGGGCCGTTTCCAGCACCGTGGAGGGGAACGTATCCCGGCTGTCCTGGGGCATCAGCCCCAGCCGGCGGGCCACGTGGCGGCGGGGGATGGCGTGCAGCGGCGCGCCACCGATCAATATCTCGCCGCCGGTGGGCCGGTGCAGCCCGGCCAGGACGTGCAGCAGGGTGGTCTTGCCCACACCGTTGGTGCCGAGAACGGCCCACCGCTCACCGGAGGCCACCTCAAGGGAGAGTGCGCGGCACACCAGCCGCCCGCCGATCTCGACGGTCAGGTCGCGGGCTGAAAGCAAAGGCTCACTCACCTGTGGCCCCGTTGCAGCAGGAACAGAAACAGGGGCACGCCCACCAGGGCGGTCAGCACGCCCACCGGCAGCTGCTGGGGGGCGATGAGGGTCCGGGCCAGGGTGTCGGCGAAGACCAGCAGCGCCCCGCCGAGCAGGACTGAGGTGGGCAGCAGGAGGCGGTGATCCGAACCGGCGAGCAGGCGCACGGCGTGGGGCACCACCAGCCCGACGAAGCCGATGCTGCCTCCCAGCGTGACCGCCACCGCGGTCAAGCCCGAAGCGGCGAAATAGAGCAGGTATTTCAGCGGCCGGACGGCGACCCCCAGGGTGGCCGCCTGCAGTTCGCCGCGCACCAGCAGGTTGAGGCTGCGCGCCAGCGGCAGGGTGAACAGCAGGCCAAAACCCAGAGCCACCAGGCCGTAAGTCGGGGTCGCACTTCCCGCGAGATCGCCCATGAGCCAGAACAGCATGCCGCGCAGGCCCGCCTCCGGGGCGATGGAGAGGATGAAGCTGATGAGCGCCCCCCAGCCCGCCGCGACCACGACCCCGGTCAGGAGCAACCGGGTGGATGACCATGCCCCCTCACCCCTCGCCAGGCCGAACACCAGTAGCATGGTGAGCAGGGCCCCCGTCAGCGCGCCCCCTTGCAGCGCCGCCCCACCGGCCCCCAGCAGCAGGGCCCCAAGCGCTCCGACCGCGGCGCCGCCGGAGATCCCCAGCACGTAGGGGTCGGCCAGGGGGTTGCCGAGCAGCGCCTGCATCAGCGCCCCGGCCAGCGCCAGCAGCCCGCCCACGGCAAAGGCGGTCAGCGCCCGCGGAAGGCGCAGCTCGTTCACCACCTGGGCGGCCAGGGATTCCCCGTCCCCGACCAGCCCGCCCCACACCTCGCTCAGGGTCAATGGCATGCTGCCCGCAGCGAGGGCAAAGGCAAGGCTGGTTAAGGCCAGCAGCAGGGCCAGGGGGAGGATCGGGGATCGGCGCATGGGAACCCAAGTCGTTCGAGTGGCACGTACTTAACCACTACAGTGCGGTGAAGACAAGGCAAGTGTGCCAAGAGCACCGAACAGAAATCCGATGGCCTTGCATCTCCAGCTCCGTTCGTGAGGGCGAAGAACATCCACTACGATAGTGACACCGAACGGATGTCACCCGACGCCGTTGCCAGGGAGCATGCCAACGTGAAAAGAAGGTTATGGATGTGTGTCCTGGCGTTCCTGATGCCGCTGTTGTCGTTTGCCCAGGAGCGCACTGTCACCGGGAGTTCGGGCCCCATTCGGGTCGAAACCGTTGCCCAGGGGCTGGAGCACCCCTGGGGACTGGCCTTCCTGCCGGATGGGCGCATGCTGGTGACCGAGCGCCCCGGGCGGCTGGTCATCGTCTCTGCGGACGGGCAGCTCTCGCCGGTCTCGGGGGTGCCGCGCGTCTTCGCCAACGGCCAAGGCGGCCTGTTGGATGTGGCCCTGGACCCCAACTTCCCCTCCAACCGGCGCATCTACTTCTCCTTCGCCGAGCCTGGGCGTGGCGGCGCCTCCACGGCGGTGGCGCGGGGGAGGCTGGAAGGGGCGAGCCTGCAGGAGACAGAGATCATCTTTCGCCAGGAGCCGAAGGTGCGGGGTTCGGCGCACTTCGGTTCCCGGCTCCTGTTCGCACCCGACGGCACCCTTTTCATCACCCTGGGCGAACGGTTCAAATTCGAGCCGGCCCAGGACCTTTCGAACCACCTCGGAACCGTCGTTCGCATCAACCCGGACGGTTCACTCCCCCCGGACAACCCCTTCCTGGGCCGCGAGGGGGCCCGGGCGGAGATCTGGTCCTATGGCCACCGCAACATCCAGGCAGGGGCGGTCCATCCCGACACGGGGGCGCTTTGGGTGATCGAGCACGGGCCTCGGGGCGGGGATGAGGTCAACATCGCCGAGGCGGGCCGCAATTACGGTTGGCCGCTGGTGAGTTGGGGCCGCCACTACGATGGCCGCGACATTCCCGACCCCCCGAGCCGGCCGGATCTGGCCCCATCGCTGTTTCAGTGGACGCCGGTGATCGCCCCGTCAGGGGCGACCTTTTACACCGGCGAGCGGTTTGGAGCGTGGCGCGGTGACCTGCTCGTCGGGGGGCTCGTGGCCCAGGCGATCGTTCGCCTGCGTCAGGAGGGGCACAACGTGACCGAGGAGGAGCGCATCGCGCTGGGCGCGCGGGTCCGTGAGGTGGCCCAGGGGCCCGATGGTGCAGTGTATGTCCTCACCGACGAGACAGGCGGGACCCTCCTGCGTCTCACGCCGGCCAGTGGGGGTGGGGGGCGCTGAGCCGCCCGGCCGGAAGGCCAAACGAAACGATGACGCGGGACACCCGGGAGGGGGCCTGTCCGGGCCTCGCCACGCCCCGTGCCCGGATTCCCCCGCCCTTCCATCCGGGCGGCTATCGCATCGTGTGGGCGTACTTGCTGTCGCTCTGGGCGATGTGGGCCAGCACCCACTCGTCAATGAACTTCGCAGCCCCCCAGGCGGCGAACCGCTCGCCCGCTGCGAACTGGGCGCGCATCTCTTCGGCCCTCGCCAGAATTCGCGCGTGGAGTGCCTGGTGGGCCTCATGACGGGAGTAAGCGAAGAAGCGCATCAGCGACTCCTCCACCGCGAAGTGGAACCGGGTTTGTCTGATGAGCTGGTCGAAGACCTCCAGGGTCGGCGCGCGCGGGGCTGAGGTGGTCAGCAGGCGGCGCAATTCACGCCCCAGGGCGAGCATGGATTCGTGTTGTTCGTCCAGTGTTTCCACCCCGATGAACAGGCGGTGACTCCAAACCAGTGTGGCCACTTGCGTTCCCCTCCGATTTACCTAACCGATAGGGTAGTTCAAACCCCCAGTGCCCGCCCGCGCAGCCAGGGCCTTAGCCGTTTTGCGAACGAAGGTGCGCTTTGCCCTGCGCGCGGCTCTACAGCTTGAGCCAGAATGCGGCCGCCAAGGAGATCAGGGCGAGGGCAATCTGAAGCCACGTTGCCGGGTCGCCGGCGCGCAGTTTGCGCCAGAGCAGCTCCATTTCACCGACCCGCACCATCCGTCCCAGGAGCGGGGCGATGTACGCGTCGTAGTGGTCGGGCTCGAAAACGGTTCCCCGGTGGGTCTTGACCCCCACGGCGACCTCGTCGATGACCAGGCGAGAGCCGGTGAACTGAACCTCTTCGACCGGCGCACTGGCCGTGCGACCACGTACATCCCGCAAATGAATGACCCGTCCGGTACTGCCCACCCGGATCCGGGGCAACTGCACGGCAAGGTAGAGGGCCAGCGCCCCAATCGCCACGCTCAGCCCCAGCATCGGCAGCCAGTAGGTCAGCGGTGCCGAATCGAGGAGAAACAAGGTGGCCAGCGGCCAGGCCACCAACAGCGGCGTGCCGTAGCCGATTACCTTGAGGCTCCTGCGGAAGCTGGCCGATGGGGCGAGCCAGATGATTCCGCTTCGGTCGGGGCGGATCTCGCGTCCACGCGGCAGCGCCGCAGCGGGGGGGCGCAGCGTCTCAGGGTGTCGCACCGCGCCGACCTTGCGGAGCTCGCTGCCGGCCTCCTGGCGGGCGCGCTGGTCCAGCAGTGCCGCGGCCACCACTATCAGGACTGCAACTACAAGGCCGCCCCAGCCGGCCTTATTCACCCCTTGCCACGCCTCGCGCTCCTTGCGCCCTTCCTCAAGCGCCGTCGCTAGCTCGCCGGCGCCAAAGGCGAACGCCTCGCCTGCACCGTCGACCCGGAGCAGAAGATTCCGCCCGTAGTCGGAAATCAATATCACCTCGCCCCACGGGGTGAGACTCACTGGGTCCGCCTTCTCGCCCAGGTCCACGCGCTTCCGTGGCGCCCCCTCGGGGGAGTAGACGAGGATATCCCCCTGTTCAAGGGTGCCGTCCCCATTGATGCTCCAGAGGGTGCCATCCCTGTGCTGCTTCACCACCACCGGCCAGATGCGGCCTCCCCGCGAAAAGTCGGTGCTTGCCGCCACAGTTTTCTCCCCGAGGCGGGCCGTGGGATCAATCAGGACCAGGCGGTGGTGATTGGTGTCGGCCACCGCCAGCCGCCCGTCGTTGAGGAGCGTTACGGTGTTCGGTGCGGCCCACCCCTCTTCGGGCTCGATCAGCGTCTTGATCTCGCCGTTCCGCGACACACGCGCAACGACCCCACGGCTGCTGGAGACGTAGAAATCGGAGCTGTTGGGGATCGGGGTGATGTGGATGATCCGCGCGCGGAGCTTCTGTGGGAGTTCAAGCGCCGTTCGGCAGCCTTTCAGGTCGAACTCGCACTCGAGCACGGTATGGGTCGCGGGGTCGGCCACCCAGAGCACCTCTTCGCTCACGGCCAGATCCGAAGGGGCGGCCTTCAATCCCAGCGCGGCGTGGGAGGCCGAGGCACGCGGGAAGCCTTTGGTGTCGACCCGGAACAATGTGTCGCCCACATTGACGAAGGCCGTTTCACCGGCGGCCGCCACGACTGTCGGCCTCGGAGCGGTCGACTGCTCATGGCCCGCCACCACCACGGCACCGGCCGCGAGGAGGATGATGCAGATAGCGAGGAGGGCGAGGGCGTTGGCGCGTCCGCTCGGGGAAAACTCTAGCATGGCAATTCCTTTGCTGTTGGGTCCAACCGACAGTCATGACACCCAGGGTGAACGCATACTCACAGCACGGCGGTGACGTTAGTATGCGTTCACCCTGTCATGACACCCCGGGCGTGGTCCGGATCGGTGGCGCCTGCCGCCCGTTCAGACTTCGTGGCCTCCGCCTGAGCGCTAACCGCCGTCACTCGCGCAGCGAGATGATCTCCCAGCCCCGTGTGCGGGCGTGGTCTTCCAGGGTCTCGTCGGGGTCTACGGCCACCGGGTGTTCCACCATCTCCAGCAGCGGCAGGTCATTGTGGGAGTCGCTGTAGAACCAGCTGCCCGCGAGGTTCCGGCCCGTGGTCTTCAGCCATGCCTCCAGCCGCTGCACCTTGCCTTCGCGGAAGCAGGGGATGCCGCTGACCCGGCCGGTGTAGCAGCCGTCATGGAATTCCGGATCGGTGGCCAGCAGGTCGTCCACCCCCAGCGCCTCGGCGATGGGGGCGGTCACAAAGTGGTTGGTGGCCGTAATGATAAGGAGGAAATGTCCTTGTTGGCGATGACGCTCCAGCAGCGTCCGTGCCTTGGGCTGCATGATCGGCGCGATGTGGCTTGCCATGAATTCCCGGTGCCACCTCCGAAGGGTTTCGGGATCGTGCTCGGCCAGCGGCTTGAGGCTGAAGTTGAGGAACTCATGGATATTGAGGACACCAGCCTTGTACTCGTCGTAGAATCTCTGGTTCTCCCGTTCGTAGTACACGCCGTCCACGATGCCCCGTTCCACCAGGAACCGGCCCCAGAGGTAATCGCTGTCGCCGCCGAGCAGGGTGTTGTCCAGATCGAAAATCGCCAGGGTCAAGTCGGCTCTCCGCAGTTGTCGAAAGATGGTGGGCCCGCTCCGGCGGCCATCATACCGGCACTTCGGCTTGAGTCAAAATGGTGGATTTCCCTGGTTTTTTTCCGGTTGGGGGCGAGTTGCCCAAGCGGCATTTTTTGTGGAAAATCAAAGAAACAGAGCATTCTTGGGGGCCTTGGTTAAGTGATTGATTCTGAGGGATACAGGGCGAATGTCGGGATCATCCTGAGTAATCGCGAGGGGCGTGTGCTGTGGGCGCGCCGTCTCGGTCAGGCTTCCTGGCAGTTCCCTCAGGGTGGGATCAAGGCGTACGAGACCCCCGAGGAGGCGCTTTATCGAGAGCTTCGTGAGGAGATCGGTCTGCTTCCCCACCATGTGGAGGTGATTGGCTGTACCCGCCAGTGGCTGCGCTACCGCTTGCCGAAGAGATTCATTCGCCGTCACAGCAAGCCGCTCTGTATCGGCCAGAAGCAACGGTGGTACATTCTCAAGCTGGTCGGTAGCGAAAAAGATGTCCGTCTGGACCTCTCCGATGCCCCCGAGTTCGATGAGTGGCGCTGGGTGCAGTACTGGCACCCGCTGGAGGAGATCGTCTTCTTCAAGCGCCGAGTTTACGAGCAGGCGTTGACGGAGCTGGCGCCGCTGCTTTTCCCGGACCAGACGTGCATGCCGCAGCGGCGGCAGGCCAGGCGGGTCCGGGGCTGATCCTCCTTGCCCGCGCGCCGGCGCGGGCAAGCCTCAACCGCAAGGGATACCGAATGCTCAGCGTACTGCGCAGCATTGTCCAAGAGGTCAATGCCGCACAGAATTTGGACCAGGCCCTGTACATCATCGTGCAACGGGTCAAGGAGGCCTTGGACGTGGACGTCAGTTCCGTCTATCTGGCCGACCCGGGCACCTGTGAGCTGGTCCTCTTGGCCACCGACGGGCTCGATCCCAAGTCGGTGGGCCGGGTGCGCCTCACCTGGGACCAGGGCCTGGTGGGGCTGGTGGCGGAGCGGGCCGAACCGGTGAACCTGGGCAATGCCCCCGAACATGCCCGCTATCTCTACTTCGCCGAGACCGGCGAGGAGCGCTATCACGCCTTTCTGGGCGTGCCGGTGATCTATAACCGCAAGGTCCTGGGGGTCCTCGTGGTGCAGCGCCACTCCGAGGCGCGCTTCGACGAGGACACCGTCACCCTGCTCATCACCATTGCCGCCCAACTGGCCGGCGCCATCGTACACGCCGAGGTCACCGGTGGGGTGAGTACCATCCAGGCTGCCAAGCGGGTGAAGGACTCCCGGCCGCTCCACGGGCAACCGGGGGCGCCGGGGGTGGCCATCGGCACGGCGGTGGTTATCCACCCGTACGCCGACATCAACGGCATTCCCGACCGCAAGGTCGGCGACTCCGCGGCGGAGCAGGAGAGGTTTCTCGCGGCCGTGGGGATGGTGCGCCGCGATATCCGCGAGATGATCGAGCGGATGAACGACAGTCTGCCGGCGGCCGACAATGCCCTGTTCGAGGCCTACCTGCTGATGCTCGACAGCGACAGCTTCATGGGGGGCACGCTGGAGCGTATCCGCTCCGGCAACTGGGCGCCGGGGGCGCTGCGCCAGACCATCCAGGAGCACGCCCGCGCCTTCGAGTCGATGGAAGACCCCTACCTGCGCGAGCGGGCCCAGGACGTGCGGGATCTCGGTCGGCGTGTGCTCCAGCGCATGCAGGACGATACGCCCAAGAAGCGCTCCTACCCCAAGGACACCATTTTGGTGGGGGAGGAGATCACCGCCTCGATGCTCGCCGAGGTGGCCCCCGGCCGGATCGCCGGCGTGGTCTCGGTGCGCGGCTCCCGCACCTCCCACACGGCCATTCTCGCCCGCGCCCTGGGGATCCCCGCGGTGATGGGAACCAGCGATCTGCCGGTGAGCCTGCTCGATGGGTGCGCCATCATCGCGGACGGTTATACCGGCCGCGTCTACATCAATCCCTCCTCGGCGGTCAGCCTCGAGTACATCCGTCTGCGGCGTGAAGAGGCCGAGCTGTCGGCCGGCCTCAAGGGGATGCGCGATCTCGTTTGCGAGACCACCGACGGGATCCGGATGCCGCTGCTGGCCAACACCGGCCTGGTCTCCGACATCCGCCCCTCCATGACCAGCGGTGCCGAGGGGATCGGCCTGTACCGCACCGAATTCCCCTTCATGATTCGGGAGCGCTTTCCAGGCGAGGAGGAGCAGCGGCAGGTCTACCGCCAAGTGTTGGAGTCGTTCGCCCCCCGGCCTGTGGTGATGCGCACACTGGACGTGGGTGGGGACAAGGCGCTGCCCTATTTTCCCATCCAGGAGGACAACCCGTTCCTGGGGTGGCGCGGGATCCGCATCACCCTGGACCACCCCGAGATCTTCCTGGTGCAGATCCGCGCCATGTTGCGCGCCAGTATCGGGCTGGACAATCTCCACCTGCTGCTGCCCATGGTAAGCACCGTGGGCGAGGTGGACGAGGCGCTCGCCCTGGTCCGCCGTGCCCATGGGGAGCTCGTGGAAGAGGGTGAGGCGGTGAAGATGCCCCGGGTGGGGGTGATGGTGGAGGTGCCTTCGGCGGTTTTCCAGATCGAACGGCTCGCCCGTCGGGTGGACTTTCTCTCCATCGGCACCAACGACCTCACCCAATACCTGCTGGCCGTGGACCGCAACAACCCCCGGGTGGCGGACCTGTACGACTCTCTCCACCCGGCTGTGCTTCGCGCCCTCATGCAGGTGATTGAGGGCAGCCACCGCCAGGGCAAGCCGGTGAGCGTCTGCGGAGAGATGGCGGGCGAACCGCTTGCGGCCCTGTTGCTGCTCGGCATGGGGGTCGACAGCCTCAGCATGAGCGCCTCCAGCCTGCTGCGCATCAAGTGGCTGGTGCGCAGCTTCAGTCAGAAAGAGGCCCGCTCGGTGCTGCGGAAAGTCATGCGAAAAGAGAGCGCGGCCGAGGTGCGCGATGCGGTCACCAAGGCGGTGGAGATCGCCGGTCTGGGTGGGCTGGTGCGCGCCGGGAAGTGAGGCAGGTACGAGGGGCGAGGGCCCTTCGCCAAGGTCGTTCCGGCGAGGTCAGGTCACGGCGCCCTGCTGGATGTGTTTGTCGGCACGGCCTGTCCGGGGGTACCAACCCAGTCCGTAGTCCGTAGGTCGGTTAGCGCAGCGTAACCCGACGAAGCCCGCTGAAAAGACGGTAGCTACGCACCGGTCGTTGCTCCCTCGTATCCCGCCGCTCCTATCTCGCATCCGCTCCTCTCCCCGATAGCCTCCAGGATTCCCAGCATGAGATCGGTGGGGGTGGGGGGGCAGCCGGTGATCACCGCATCCACGGGGATCACGTTGGCCACGGCGCCGCGGCTGGCGTAGGAGTCGCCGAATTCACCCCCGCAGGCGCCGCAGTCGCCCACGGCCACCACCAGCTTGGGGGAGGGGGTGGCCTCGTAGGTGCGCCGCAGGGCCTCCTCCATGTGCACCGAGACCGGCCCGGTGACGAGCAGCAGATCGGCGTGGCGCGGGGAGGCGACGAAATGGACGCCGAAGCGCTCGATGGCGTAGAAGGGGTTGTTCAGGGCGTGGATCTCCAGCTCGCACCCGTTGCAGGAGCCCGCGTCCACTTGGCGGATGGCCAGGCTGCCGCCGAAGCGCCGTCCCACCCCGGCCCGCAGTTGCTCGCCCACCTGCTCCAGCACCCTGTCGCGCTGCTCCGGAAGCGGCTCAGTGACGGTGCCCACCTTCAGGATCTTGCTCAAAACTCTAAGCATCACGCCTCCGCCCACCACTGAGAGATACGAGGGGCGAGATTCGAGGTACGGGGGTATGCGTCGCTGCGCGACGGTCAATCGAGAACAGCTGAACGCAGCGCTTCATTCCCTCGTATCTCGCCCCTCGTACCTCGTAACTGATCTTCACAGATCGTGCCCCGAGTACGACCCGTTCACCGATTTGTTGCACACCGGAAAGTCGGGGACGATGTTGCCTTGAATGAGCTCCTCCAGGGCTGGCCAGTTGAACCAGCTGGGGTCGCGGGGAAAGAAGCGGCGAACCCGGCCCTGGGCATCCAATCGCACGTAGGTGAGGATCTCCCCGCGCCACCCCTCCACGAGCCCCAACCCCTCGCACTCGGTGCCGGGGTGCTTCCAGGCGGTTCGCACGGCCCCTTCCGGCAGATCCCGCAGGAGCTGGTCCAACAGATCGAGCGAGGTCAGGATCTCCCCCGCCCGCACATTCATCCGGGCCGCCACGTCACCTTGAGAGAAGATGGGGACATTCACCGTGAGCACCTCGTAGGGGGCGTAGGGGTAGTCGCGGCGCAGATCGTAGTCGAGGCCGCTGGCGCGGGCCACATAGCCGAGGGTACCCAGGCGCCGCGCCAGCTCCTTGGACAGCACGCCGGTGCTGACCAGGCGATCTTCCAGGGAGGGATAGTCGTTCAGCAGCGGCAGCAACTCTTTGAGCTCCTTGCGCAGGGTGGCCCCGGCGCTGCGCAGGGTGGCGGCCGCGTTGAGGTCGAGGTCCGTGGCCACTCCGCCAGGGACCACCCGATCCATCATCAAGCGATGACCGAGGTGGCGCAGGCTGTCGCGCTGCCACAGCTCGCGCAGCCGAGCGAACTGGTAGAAGGCGAAGGCGAAGCCCACGTCATTGCAGATGGCCCCGATGTCCCCCAGGTGGTTGGCAATGCGCTCCCGCTCAGCCATGATGGCCCGCAGCACCGCCGCGCGGCGCGGGATGGCCAGCCGCACCGCCCGCTCCAGGGCCATGCAGGCGGCCCAGGTGTGCCCCACGGTGGTGTCCCCGGAGACCCGTCCGGCCAGGCGGGCCAGGGCCTCGGGATCGCGCCCCTCCGCCACCTTCTCGACCCCTTTGTGGACATAGCCCAGCCGTTCTTCGAGGTTCAGCACGGCCTCGCCCACCGCCTGAAAGCGGAAGTGGCCGGGTTCGATGATGCCGGCGTGGACCGGCCCCACCGGGATCTCATAGACCCCCGGACCCTGGGCCTGGATGAACTGGTAGCCATCGGCGGCGGGGGCGGGAGGTCCGCCCACCGGCGAGAACTCCGCCCGCAGCGGGAAGTGACCCTCGGGCCAGGCCCCGTGGCGAGTCCAGCGTCGGGGATCGGGGTGGTCCAGGAACGAAAGCCCCACCATGTCCTGGAGGTGGCGCTCCAGCCGATCGGCCCCGCGGAAGTGCGGAGTGTGGGAGGGGAGCACGGGCGTGGACTTGGGCACTTCGGTGCGCAGCACCACGTGATCGCCTCCCTTCTCGATCACTGCACTGACGCGCAGCGCCTCGCAGCACTCCTCACCCCAACCACCGGCCCAGCGGCAGTCGAACCGCGCGGCCACTGCCGCGGCCCGTCCCCAATCCTCGGGGTCGAGCTCAAGGAGGTGCGCGGGCGCCAGCGCCTCGGCTGAGCCGCGGCGCACCAGGATGTGTTCATCCTCGAAACGGGCGAGCAGTTCCGATAACCACGCCAGATGGCTCATAGCAGTCGTCCTCCGCTGATGAGCAGGGTCGCCTGATCGAACCAGGCCGCCAGGAAATCCGGAATGGAAAGCCCGAGCCACAGCACCAGGGCGAGATGGATGGCCACCGGCAGCATGTTGGCCCGCACCGGCCCCTGCCCCTCGGGGACCGGCCCATAGACCATTGGGTGAAGGGTACGGAACAGCCCGGCGAAGGCCACCGCCAGGCCGAACAGAAGCACCACCGTGAGCCAGGGCCAGGACTGAATGGTGGCGCTCAGCAGCAGAAACTCACTGGTGAAGACCCCGAACGGGGGGAACCCGGCAATGGCGGCGGTGCCGAACAGCAGCCCCCAGCCCACCGCCGGCTGGGTGCGGATCAGCCCGCGGATGCGATCGATGGCTTGGCTCCCGGCGATCTGCGAGGCGTGGCCGACGGTCACGAAAATGGCCGATTTGGTCAGCGAGTGGACCGTCATGTGCAGCAGCCCGCCGAAGGTGGCCAGCGGCCCGCCCAGGCCGAAGGCGAAGGTCATGAGCCCCATGTGCTCGATGGAGGAGTAGCTGAACAGCCGCTTGATGTCGCGCTGGCGGTGGAGGAACAGCGCGGCCACCAGGAACGACAGCAGGCCGAAGGCCATCATCAGGTGCCCGGCCAGCTCGGGGTTGTGGCTGCCGGCGCCCCCGGCGAGCGCACCGTCCACGAGCATCTTCGCCCGTACCACCGCATAGAGGGCCACATTGAGCAGCAGCCCCGAGAGCACCGCCGACATGGGGGTGGGGCCCTCGGAGTGGGCATCGGGAAGCCAGTTGTGCAGCGGCACCAGCCCCACCTTGGTGCCATAGCCCACCAGCAGGAAGACGAAGGCGATACTCACCACGGTGGGATCGAGCTGGGCTGCCACCTCGTGCAGGGCGGTCCACAGCAGCCCGGTCTCCGGTGAGATCTTGCCGGCCGCGGTGAAGTAGAGGAGCACCGTGCCGAACAGCGCCTGGGCGATCCCCACGCCGCAGAGGATGAAGTACTTCCAGGCCGCCTCCACCGACTCGGGGGTGCGGTAGAGACTCACCAGCAGTACCGTGGCCAGGGTTGCCCCCTCCAGCGCCACCCACAGCATCCCCAGGTTGTTGGTGGAGAGCGCCAGCAGCATGGTGAAGAGAAAGCCCTGGTACATGGCGTGGTAGAGGCGCATGCGGGGCGGGGTCACCCGCCCCTTGTGGATCTCGTGGGCCATGTACGGCCGGGAGAAGATGGCAGTGGTCATCCCCACGAAGGCGGTCAGTGCCACCAGATAGACGTTGAAGGCGTCGATGTAGAAGAAGTGGCCGGGGCTCAGCAGGGGACCCGATGCCAATACCCCCAGGGCCAGCCAGAGGGAGGCGGCGAAGGTGGCCGCGGAGAAGAGGATGTTTATCCAGGCGGCCCGCGCCGGATCGCTCACCAGCCCCAGCAGGGCGGTGCCCGAGAGGGGGATGGCAAGGGTGAGATAGAGGCCGTTCATGGGGCGATCTCCTCCCCTTCGCCGGTCTCGGCCAGGCGATTGAGGCGGTCCACGTCCAAGGAATCGAAGCTCTCGCGCATCTGGAAGAAGAACACTCCGAACAGCACCGCGGCCACCAGCACGTCGAAGGCGATGCCCAGTTCCACGACCATCGGCATGCCATGGGTGGCGACCACCGCGGCGAAGAACAGCCCGTTTTCGATGGACATGAAGCCCACCACCTGGGTCACGGCCTGACGGCGGGTGACCATCATCAACATCCCGAGCAGCACCACCGCCATGCTGATGGCAATGGTGTTGCGGGTGGCCAGCGGGGAGAGCCGCTCGATGGGCAGCGCCACGTAATAGCTGAACACCACCAGGGCGGCCGCCGCCAGCAGCACCAGCGCCGGGCGCACCACCGTCTCCACCTCCCGCGCCACCGCCAACTGCATCACCAGTCGATGGAGCATCCAGGGGATGAGCAGCGCCTTGAGCCCCAGCGTGAGCAGCGCTGAAATGTAGAGATGCGGCTCGTGATGCACGAAGGCCACCATGGCGGTGGTGGCCGCCACCAGCCCCCCCTGCCACGCAAAGAGGTGAATGGAGGAGATGATGCGGGTCTGGGCCAGCAGGGAAAACGAGGTGAACAGAATCAGGGCGGCCAGCAGCAGGATGGCCTGCTCCTCCAGGGCCAGCTGGGCGAAGCTCATGCGCCCACCTCCAGGATCACGTGGCTCAACATGCCGAGCAGCGCCAGCAGATACGCCAAATTAAGGAACTGGGGCACCCGGAACAGCCGCATCTTGGCCAGGGAGGTCTCGGCCAGCGCCACGGCGACGGCCAGCACGGCGAGCTTGAGCGCCAGCGCCCCCGCCGCCCCCGCCAGGGCCTCCGGGGTCAGGGTGGTGGCAATCCCCCACGGGAAGAAGATGTTGGCGATGAGCACCCCGTAGAGCATCAGCTTCACCTGGGCGGCCCACTCCAGCAGCGCCAGGTGGCGCCCGCTGTACTCCAGGATCATCGCCTCATGCACCATGGTGAGCTCCAGGTGGGTGGCCGGGTTGTCCACCGGAATGCGCCCGGTCTCGGCAATGGCCACCAGCATCAGCCCCAGCAGGGCAAAGAGGAAGGAGGGGCGCAGCACCAGCCCCCCGGCCAGCAGATGCTCGATGGCGCTGGAGAGATTGGTGCTGCCGGCGGTCATGGTGAGGGTGAAGATGGCCATGAGCATGGCCGGCTCGGCCATGGAGGAGATGGTCATCTCCCGCGAGGCGCCCATGCCGCCAAAGGCGGTGCCCACATCCATGCCGGCCAGGGCCAGGAAAAATCGCCCCAACGCGAGGAACCCCACCAACACGATCACGTCGGCCACCGCGGCCACCGGCAGATGCACCGCCAGCAGCGGCACCACCGAGGCGGCCAGCAGCGTGGAGGCGAACACCATGTACGGGGTGGCGCGGAACAGGGGCGAGGCGGTCTCTGCAACCACCGCCTCCTTGCCGAACAGCTTGGCCAGGTCGCGGTAGGGCTGCAGCAGGGAGGGGGGGCGGCGGTTCTGCAGCCGGCACTTCACCCGCTTGACCCAGCCGCTCAGCAGCGGCGCGGCGGTGACGAAGAGCAGGGTCTGCGCCAGGGGCAGCAGCCACGCCTCCACGCTCAGGAGATCAACCATAGGAGCACCAGCAGGGTGAAGAACGAGTAAGCCAAATAGACGCGAATGTTGCCTGTCTGCAGCCGGGTGATGCGCCGGGCGATCCCCAGCACCGCGGTGCCGGCTGGCTCGTAGAGCGTCTGCCACGCGCGATCGCTAATCTGCAGTTGGTGGCGCAGTCCGACGACCCGCAATGCGTCCTTGTCAGTGATGCGCTCCACCTGTTCATCCACCTTCCACACCGGCTCGAAAACCCGCCGGATAGGCTGGGCGAAGGCGGTGGAGGTGTACTGCATGCGGGGTGTGAGCGGGCCGAAGCCGCAGTCCCAGGGGGCGGCGCAACGCACGGTGCGCCTGCCCCGGGGGTGGAGGAGCAGCCAGGAGAGGCCCCAGGCCAGGGCGATCCCCACCAGCAGCAGCGGCGCGCTGTAGCTCGCCTTCTCCGCTCCGGCGGGGGTCAGCCACAGCCAGCCTTCCGCGGTGGCGTGGGGCAGCCCGCTGCCGAACAGCAATTGCGGAACCGCGTCCAGGGTGCCCACCACCGCGGTGGGGAAGAGCCCGAAGCCGAGGCACAGCACCGCGAGCAGCCCTTGGGCCAGACCCATGCCCCAGTCGGCCTCCCGTGCATGGCGCACCCGCCGCCCGCGGGGCTGACCGAGGAAGGCCACCCCGTAAAGCTTCACGAAGCAGGCCGCCGCCAGCGCCCCGGTGAGGGCCAGCATGGCGGCGGTGACCGGGATCATGATGCGCAGGACCCCGTTCTCCAGCACCACCCCCTGCAGGGCGCTCTGGAAGGTGAGCCATTCGGAGGCAAAGCCGTTGAAGGGCGGCAGCGAGGCGATGCTGATGCAGCCCACCAGGACAAAAAAGCCGGTGAACGGCATGCGCCGCAGCAGCCCCCCCATGCGCTCCAGATCCCGCTCATGGCTCTGCTGCAGCACCGCGCCGGCGCCCATGAACAGCAGGCTCTTGAACAGGGCGTGATTGAAGGCGTGGTAGAGGGCGGCGATGAGGGCCAGAGATCCGAGCGTGGGATGGCCGCTGCCGAGGAACACCATCGCCAGGCCCAGGCCGATGAAGATGATGCCGACGTTCTCGATGGAGGAGTAGGCGAGCAGGCGCTTGATGTCGTTCTGCACCATGGCGTAGAGCACCCCCAGCAGGGCCGAGGCACTGCCCACCAGCAGCGCCGCGACGCCCCAGCCCCAGTGTGGCGTGCCGATGAGGTCGAACACCACCCGGATGAAGCCGTACACCGCCACCTTGAGCATCACCCCGGACATGAGGGCGGAGATATGTGAGGGCGCCACCGGATGGGCCTCGGGCAGCCAGGCGTGCAGCGGGACCAGCCCGGCCTTCATGCCGAAGCCGAGGAAGGCCAGGCCGAAGGCGACCGAGCTCCACAGCAGGGAGAGCTCGGCCCCGCGCATCGCCTCGAACCCGAAGCCGCCCCCGAACGCGGCCAGCACCCCATAGGCGAGCAGGATGAACAGCCCGCCCACATGGGCCATCAACAGGTAGAGAAAGGCGGCGCGGCGGTTGGCCGCCTGCTCGTGCTGGAAGACCACCAGGAAATAGGAGGCGAGGGACATCACCTCCCACGCCACCATGAAGAAGAAGGCGTCGTCAGCCAGGACCACCATCAGCATGCCGGCGACGAAAAGACCGGTGAACCCGCCGAGGGCGGCGAGGGAGTGACGGCCGTGCTGAAACTCCCGAATGTAACCGGGGCCGTAGAAGCTGACCGCCACGGTCACCACCCCGATGAGCAGCAGAAACAGCCCGGTCAGGGCATCCACCTTTACTTGCCAGGCGAGCCAGGGCAGGCCGAAGGGGAGATGGCTGGTCAGCACTTCACCGGAGCGCAGTGCCTCAGCCCCGCCCGCTGCCGCTGCGGCACCGGCCAGGCCGAGCAGGGGAAATGCGCCATATTTGAGCAGCGCAGGGTGGCGATTGGCGCCGAGCGACAGCGCCCCGGAAAAAAGGGATCCCAGTACTGCAAGATACGCAAGCAGTAGCGCCACCTAACTGACCTCGATGTCTGGAGATACCGGCCCGCGGCAAGGGAGGACAAACTCGCGATGTCCAGGTCGGAGAGGGAAAAAAACGCCAATTAGGGTAGAGCTTCGGCATCGATCTTGTCAAAAGGGGGATTTGCCAGGGTAAACGCACACTTACCCAAGAGCGATGTAAGTCCTTGAAAGCAGGTCGTCGGCCGCAAGGATTGGTGCAAGGACGCACTTATGCCGCGAGAGGGCAGGACGCCCGAAGCGGCCGCGGCCGTCGAGCGTACACGGATGGAAGATGATTGCTCCTGCATAATCTTCACTCCCGACGTCCATGTCGGTCATATTCACAGCGGACCTGCTTTCAAGGACTTACATCGATACAGCACGGCCGTGACGTAAGTATGCGTTCACCCTGAGGGATTTGCGCCCGTTTCGGAGGGTGGGTAGTATTTCGCCCGTTCGGTGCCCCAGTGGGGGCGCTGAATGAACTTTTGCTCATGGAGAGGGGGGTGTCGTGTCAACCAGTGAAACAGAACGAATGCTCATCAGGCCACTGACACTGGATGACACCTCTGCGCTTGCGGAGATCCTGGGCGATCCCCTCGTGATGAAGCACTCTGTTCGCGGCGTCTGCGACCGGGCAGCGACGCAAAGGTTCATCGCCTGGTGTCTGGCTTGCTACCGCTCCCACGGGGTGGGTCCCTGGGCCTTGATTCATAAGGAGTCCCTGGACCTGATCGGTTTCTGCGGCGTGGGTCCGGAGTCCGTGGATGGCAGGGAGGAAATCAACCTGGGGTACCGCCTGGCAAGGCGCTATTGGGGGGCCGGGTTGGCCACGGAGTCAGCCGATGCCGCTCTGGCTTATGCCTTCGGGGTGAGGGCGTTCCCTTCGGTGGTCGTGATCATCGACCCCGATCACACGGCATCCCTGCGCGTTGCGGAGAAGGCAGGGTTTCGTCGTTACGAGGATGTGCAGTTCCACGGCAGTGAAGTGCGGCTGTATCGGATGATGCGCGACGAGTGGGTCGCCGCACCGCGTCGGATGTCCTAGCCGTCGGCTTGCCTTTCGGATCGGTCCCGTTCCGCTGCTGTAGTCCAGTCCGGCAGAGGGAAGCCGCCGGAACAAGATTGCGTCGGACCGTTCACTTGCCGTTTGCGCCGTTGCCCGATTCAACTCGCGGCGCCCACGGGGCAGGCGGCCACACGTTCGTCGTAATCCTCCTGCAGTCCAACCCAGAACGCCTTGGGCAGGCAGAAGTAGTGCGCGAGACGGGAGGCGATCTCGTCAGTGATATCGATTCTGCCGGAGAGCAGATCGAACAGGGAATCCGGTGTCAGGCCGAGTTTACAGGCGAACTCGATCTTGTCGATCGCCATTGGGAGGAGAAACTCCTCCAACAGGATCTCACCAGGATGGATTACCGAGGAAAACGCATTCATCGCGGGCCTCCTCACTGCGAATAGCCGTGCGCTCCATCATGCGCAAGCGGTCCTTGAGCCGATTTCCGGCAAATCCCGGGTTAATTTAGCCGATGTATGTTACGGCGCAACAGTAAGAGGACGAAAGTGCTTTGAAGTTCGCCCGTTCTGCTGTTTTGGCACGAAGCTTCGGGACGGGCGCAGATGAGCGGCGAGTTGCGAGGGACGAGTTTCGAGGGGCTGGAGGCGCTACGCGCGCCGTTACTTTCGGTAACTACTCGCCCCCCTAAACCGTCATTCCCGCGAAGGCGGGAATCCAGAAAAGGGACCAATGAACGAGTGGTGTCCTCCATTTGCGAGGGAGGATCAAACAGTCTTATGCCTTTTATGCCTTGACCAGACTGGATTCCCGCCTTCGCGGGAACGACAGGGGGACGAGTAGTTACTATTTTCGTAAAACTCCGGGCCAGGAACAGTTGTTTGGTGCGAAGCGGCATATCGTGCCTCCCGCTCGGTTCAAGTCGATCTAACAATCAGATCCTGCAAAAAGCGCCAGGAGTTCGCCCGCCTTGCGCCGGTTGGTTCCGTCGCAGCTAATCAGCCTCTGCACGTTAAAGCGGATGATGCGCGCACCCTCATAGGCCTGCCGGGTGAACTCGGTGTTGTGGTTGGAGATGAGTACCGGGATGCCCTGCGCGGAGCTCCGGCGCGCCAGCTCCGCCAGGGCGCTTTGCTGGTCGAGCCCGAACCCACCGGCACTGTAGCTGGTGAAATTGGCGGAATTGCTCAGGGGAACGTAGGGCGGGTCACAGTAAACCACGTCGCCTTTGCGGGCCCGCTTGAAGGCCTTGGAGAAATCTTCGTGGTGGAACGTGGCCTGTGCGGCCTTGTGGTGAAACAACAGCATCTCCTCCGCCGGAAAATAGGGGCGGCTATACCGGCCGAACGGCACGTTGAACCCGCCGCTCGCGTTATAGCGGCAGAGGCCGTTATATCCGTGGCGGTTCAAGTAGACGAACAGCGCCGATCGCCATCGCGCATCCACGCAGCTGTTGAATTCATCCCTGAAGCGGTAGTACGCCTCGGCACTGTTGTTCTCGGGCGTGAAGAGGGTGCGGCAAAATTCGATGAAATCGCCACCCTCGACCCTCAGTGTGTTGTAGAGACTGATGAGATCGGCATTGCTGTCGCAGAGCAGACAGGCGTCGAACTCCGTATTGAGGAACACCGCACCGGAACCCGCAAAGGGCTCGATGAGACGCCGCCCCTGCGGCAGGTGGCGGCGGACCCGATCCACGATGCGGAACTTGTTCCCCGCCCACTTGAGAAAGGGCCGGATCACGGCCGGCGCCGACCTTTTCGTCATCTGCGTCACAGAGGCTTGATGAAGACCTTGGAGCGGCGCTGGTAGTTGTACATCGCCTGGCGCTCCACCGGAAGATCCCGCAATACTGCAGCCTTGAACCCCCGCTCCTGAAACCAGTGGGCGGTGCGTGTGGTGAGGACGAACAACTTGCGGATCCCGGCGGCGCGGGCCTGGCGCTCGATGTATTCGAGGAGCGCATCCCCCCGACCCTCCTTGCGATAGCTGGAGTGCACCGCCATGCAGGCGAGCTCACCCACGCTCTCCTTGGGGAAGGGGTAGAGTGCCGCGCAGGCGACGATCATGCCGTCGCGCTCGACCACGATGAAGTGTTCGATCTCCATCTCCAGAAGTTCGCGGGAGCGGCGCACCAGGGCGCCTTCCGCCTCCAGCGGAGCAATCAATTCGAGAATGCCGCCGACGTCATCGATGGTGGCCCGCCGCATCCCCTCGAAGGTCTCGGCGGTGACCAGCGTGCCGACGCCATCCCGGGTGAACAGCTCCAGCAGCAGCGAGCCGTCCACATGGCGGTCCACCAGGTGGGCGCGGCGCACACCGTTGCTGCAGGCGAACAGTGAGCTGAACAGCGCCTTGGCCATGCCATGGGGCAGATCCCCCTTCTCCTGGATGAACGCTTCGGCCTCCCGCAGGTTGATCTCGCGGATGAGCTCACCGTGGGCGTCGAGCAGTCCGGGGCCGTCCACTAGGTAGAGCAGTTTGTCGGCCTTGAGCTGAATGGCGCTGGCGGTGGCCACATCCTCGGCGCTGAGGTTGAAGATCTCGCCGGTGGGCGAATAGCCGAGGGGCGAGAGCAGTACGATGGAGCCGTCGTCCAGGTGCCTTTGAATGGCCTGTACGTCCACCCGGCGCACCTCGCCGGTGTGCAGGTAGTCGACCCCGTCCCGCACCCCCAGGGGCTGGGCGGTGACGAAGTTGCCGGAGGCCACGCGAATGCCCGCGCCCGCCATGGGGGAGTTGGCCAGCCCCATGGAGAGGATGGCCTCGATCTCCACCCGTACCGCGCCGGCGGCCTCCTTCACGCAGGCGAGGGCCTGCTCGTCGGTCACCCGCAGTCCGTTGACGTACTGCATCTCCACCTCCCGCTCGCGCAGCCGCGCCTCGATCTGCGGTCGCGCGCCGTGCACCAGCACCAGGCGCACCCCCAGGCTGTTCAACAGGGCCAGGTCATGGACCAGCCCGGCAAACTGCTGTTCGGCCAGCAACTCCCCGCCGAAGGCCACCACGAAGGTGCGGTGGCGGAAGGCGTTGATGTAGGGCGCCGAGCCGCGGAACCAGCGGACGAAATGGCTGAGATCAGGCTGGAGCGGCGTCTCGGGGGTGAGATTGTTGTTCAAGGTCTTACCTTAGGGTGGAGAGGGGTTATTGCGGGGCCATATTCTCACCGGCTTGATCCGGTGCTGCAAGGGCTGTAACTCAATCGTGGCTGATTCGTGAGACCGCCGGCAGGTGCGCCTTCAGGCGCACTCGCGATTTCCCCCCAAAGGCCTAGCCACCGATGTGGCCCGGATGAAGCGCAGCACGTCCCGGGACGGCAGCGCCAAACGCCCCCGATTACGCTGCGCTTCATCCGGGTTACCGGTGGGCCACAGCGGGAGGTTGTGGCACGGACTCTTGTTTGAAGAGCTCCTTCTCTCAGGCGCGCAGGCAGAAGCGTCGAATCAGCTCGCTCAACAGCTCCACCGTGGGCCGCAGCCGATCGAGGGCGATGAACTCATCGGGCTGGTGGGCTTGGGCGATGTCGCCGGGGCCGAGAATGACAGTCTCCATCCCCATGCTGTTGAGGTAGGGCCCTTCAGTACAGAACGCCACCGCCTCCGGACGGTGGCCCGTGAGCCGTTCGGCCGCCTGGACGATGGCGGAGGCGGGATCGGTATGCAGGGGCGGCGTTCCGGCAAACAGCGCGCGGCGCTCGGCCTGAAGATCCCACCCGTGGATGGCGCGGGCGACGCGGGCCTCCAGCTCCTCCCGCAGCTCGTCGAGCTCCATGCCCGGCAGCGGCCGCAGGTCAATGTGCAGTTCGCAGTCACCGCAGATCCGGTTGGGATTGTCGCCGCCATGGATATGCCCGAGGTTCATGGTCGGGACCGGGACCTCGAAACGCGGGTCACTGTGTCCGGCCTGCAGTTCCGCGCGCCAGCTGAGCAGTTCACCGATGACCCGGTGCATCCCCTCCAGGGCATTGACCCCCAGGGCGGGGTTGCTCGAGTGGCCGGCCCGGCCGATGAGGTGAATGGCCTCCATCAGGATGCCCTTGTGGGCATTGACCGGACGCAGCCCGGTGGGCTCGCCAATGACCGCGTAACGGGCCTTGGGGCGCCCCAGGTGCACCAACTCCTGGGCCCCCTCCATCGAACTCTCCTCGTCGGCGGTGGCCAGAATGATGAGCGGTTCGCGCAGGGCCTCGGCGCGCAGGTCGCGGGCCGCCTCGATAGCCAGGGCAAAGAAGCCCTTCATGTCGGAGGTGCCGAGCCCGTAGAGACGCCCATCGGCCTCGGTGGCGCGGAACGGGTCGTGGTTCCAGCGCCCCTCATCGTAGGGCACCGTGTCGGTGTGCCCGGCCAGCACCAGCCCTCCCGGACCGCGCCCCAAGGTGGCGATGAGGTTGGCCTTGTGTGGCTGGCGGGGCAAGGGGTGGACCTCGACCGCGAAGTCGAGCCGCTCCAGCCACTCGGCCAGCAGCTCGATCACCTGGCGGTTGCTGGTGTCGAACTCCGGGCTCACGCTGCTCATGGAGGGGGCCGCGATGAGCCGCGCGAGCATTTCCATCAACGAGGGTAAGGGGGTCTTCATTGGGCCATTGTGGACCGGCTCGGGCGGGGCGGCAAGCCGCCCCGGGGGGCAAAGATACGAGGGACGAGATACGAGATACGAGCGAGGAGTCGCTTCGCGACCGCTCATTTTGATCAAAACCGGTGCGCGCAGCGCCTCCAGCCCTCGTATCTCGTATCTCGAGCCTGGACCACATCTTTGCGAAGCCCGATCACCATGGCGCTCCCCCCTCCTCCAAGATCCAGTAGTCTGTCCGTGGCCGCCGTGCTAAATTTCCCCGTCCCTCCTCACCGTTCCTCGGTACCGACCATGATCAGGCCTGCCACCGTGCGGGATATCGACGCGCTCCTGGCGCTCGAGAATCGCAGCTTCCAAACCGATCGCCTCTCCCGCCGCAGCTTCCGCTACCTGCTGACCAAGGGGCATGCGGTCACTCTGGTGGACCAGGGGGAGGCGGCGCTGCGCGGTTATGTGACCGTGCTGTTCCACGCCGGGACATCCATGGCGCGCATCTACTCCATCGCGGTGGACACGGCGTGGCAGGGCCAGGGGCTCGGGCGGCGGCTGGCGGGGGCGGCGGAGCAGGCCGCGCTCGATCGGGAGTGCATCAACATGCGGCTGGAGATCCGGCCCGACAACTCCGCCTCCATCAAGATGTTCCGCGCTCTCGGCTACCGCCAGTTCGGGCGCTACATCGATTACTACGAGGATCACATGGAGGCGCTGCGCTTCGAGAAGCTGCTGGCGCCCCACCTCAAGCCGGACATGGTGAGCGTCCCCTACTATCGCCAGACCCTGGACTTCACCTGTGGACCGGCGGCGCTGATAATGGCCATGCGGGCACTGGATCGGAACATCGAGCTGGACCGGCGCCTGGAGCTGAGGATCTGGCGTGAGTCGACCACCATCTTCATGACCTCCGGGCATGGCGGTTGCGGTCCTTACGGGTTGGCCATCTCGGCCCGCCACCGAGGCTTCGACGTGGAGGTCTACGTCAACCTGGAGCAGGGGGCCCTGTTCGTCGACTCGGTGCGCAACGAGGAGAAGAAGGAGGTCATCCGGCTGGTGGAGGAGGACTTCCTGGCGGAGATCGCCCGCTCGCCCATCACCCTGCACTACCGCCGGGTCAGCGTGGGCGAGATGCGGGAGCACTTCGAAGCGGGCGGCATTCCGGTGGTGCTGATCAGCTCCTATCGTATTTACAGGGAGAAATTCCCCCATTGGGTGGTGGTGACCGGATTCGACGACCGCTTCATATATGTACACGATCCCTACGTAGACGAAGAAAAAGGGTGGACTGAAACCGACCGCATGAACATGCCCATACTGCAGAAAGATTTCGAGCGCATGGCCCGTTACGGAAAATCCGGCCAACGGTCGGTGCTCATCCTGCGCAAGGGAGAGCGTTGAATGGCCAGCCAGATCATCGTGGTGGAGCAGCTCGCGGATTGGAAGTTCGAGGGGGTGGACTGCCCGGTCATCCACGTGGACGACTATCTCACCGGCGAGGAGTATTTCCGGCTGAAGAACGTCCAGGTGATCAACCTCTGCCGCAGCTATAAATACCTGAGTATCGGCTACTACTGTTCGCTGCTGGCCGAGGCGCGGCTGCACCGCTCTGTCCCCTCCGTGAAGACCATGCTGGATCTCAGCAGCAAGTCCATGTACAGCCTCGATGCGGAATACCTGGACGAGCTGGTCGAGAAGAGTCTGCGCAAAAGCCGCAAGGGGCGGCCGGAGACCGGATTCGAGATCAATGTCTTCTTTGGCCAGTGCGAGTTGCCGGGGCTGGAGGAGCTGGCGCGGCAGATCTTCGAGAAGTTTCCCAGTCCCCTGCTGCGTGTCGGTTTCCAGCGGGAGGAGCATTGGCAGATCGCCACCCTCAAGCCCCTGCCGCTGAACCGCGTGGGCAAGGACAACCGGGAGTTCTTCACCGCCGCGCTCAATGCCTATCTGACCCGTCGCAGCCGCCCGCGCCGCAATCGGCCGCCGGCCCGCTACGACATGGCCATTCTCCACAACCCCACCGATCCGATGCCCCCCTCGGACAAGAAGGCCCTGCGCAACTTCGTGAAGGCCGGGCAGGCGCTGGGGGTGGAGGTGGAACTCATCGAGCGCAAGGATTACTCCCGGCTGGCGGAGTACGACGCGCTGTTCATCCGCGACACCACGCGCATCAACCACTACACCTACCGCTTTGCCAAGAAGGCCGAAAGCGAGGGCATGGTGGTCATCGATGACCCCCAGTCCATTCTCCGCTGCACCAACAAGGTCTATCTGGCCGAGCTGCTGCGGGCCAAGCGCGTCCCCACACCGAAGACCGTCATCGCCGGGCGGGGAGATCTGGACGCGGCGGAGCAGGCCATCGGTTTTCCCATGGTACTGAAGGTCCCCGACGGCTCCTTTTCCCAAGGGGTGCACAAGGCGGAGGATCGCGAGCAGATGCAAGAGGTGGCCAATCGCCTGTTGAAGACCTCCGAGTTGATCCTGGCGCAGGAGTTCCTCTATACCGAATACGACTGGCGCATCGGTGTGCTGAACCGCAAGCCGCTGTATGCGTGCCAATATTTCATGAGCAAGCAGCACTGGCAGATCGTCAACTACGACGCCTCGGGGCGGTTCACCACCGGGGGCTGGAAGACCGTCCCCATGGGGGAGGTGCCGGAGAAAGTGGTCGCCGTGGCGCTGAAGGCCGCCAATCTCATCGGTGACGGGCTGTACGGGGTCGATCTCAAACTGCGGGGCGACAAGGTGTATGTCATCGAGGTGAATGACAATCCCAGTCTGGAGTCGGGCGTCGAAGACGAGTACCTCAAGGAGGAGCTCTACCGCATGATCGTCGGAGAATTCGTGCGCCGCCTCGAACTGCGGCACGGGCGGTGATTCCGTGGGTGAGTGGAACACCTTCGCCCACCTCCCGGCGTGAACCACCCGGGCTGTCGCGAGGGGGATCACACATGAAACCCTAAAGCGTATTCGGACCTTGGCCGACAACGGAATCGCTTGAACAAAAGCGGTTCAATTGTTGAGAAAGGTACTGAGATGCGCCATGACAAAACCGACCGCTTCCGGCACCTGTGTGCAGCGAAGCGAAGGGAGTATCTTGGCAGGACGCTCTTCTCACTTTGTCTCTCGTCCCTCTTTGTGAACGGCTGTGGGGGCAGTGGCGGTCTGCCATCCGCGCTGTCCCAGGAGGCCGCTGCCCCCATCGGTGCGGTGACCATCCGTGGCAGTGTCGGTGACGGGCCGGTGGTGCAGGCCAGCGTGACCGTCCTCGATGCCGCCGGCGTGGCGGTCGGGCGTGTCACCAGCGACGCCCTCGCCAAATACGAGTTCACTGTGCCGGGCGGCACCCTCTATCCCCTCATCATCTCCGCCTCGGGGGGCACTGATCTGGTGAGCGGGCTGGCTCCCGAGTTCGAGATGCGCAGTGTCGTGCTCGACCCGGAGGTCCGAGTCGCCAACGTCAACCCGTTCTCCACCGTGATCACCCGGGCGGCCGAGCAGTCCGAGGAGGGGGTGACGCGCGAGGGGGTGGACGCCCTTCGGCAACGGGTGATCCAACAGCTCAACTTCGGTCTTGACCCAGCCCTCGT
The DNA here is from genome assembly GCA_041690535.1 of Gammaproteobacteria bacterium. Classification (GTDB taxonomy): domain Bacteria; phylum Pseudomonadota; class Gammaproteobacteria; order Thiohalomonadales; family Thiohalomonadaceae; genus JAWLHA01. The sequence continues at coordinate 59,554 of JAWLHA010000009.1, forward strand.
ACCCGACCCCATGGCCACCCCCGTGGACGAAGAGAATGTCGCGGTGATGGTCAAGGCCAGTGAAGTGTTGGCGGAGACCCTGAGACGCGCCTTTGCCGCGCTGCAGGCCGTGGAGCAGGATCGGGGCCTGGATGGGGTGGTGGACGCAATTGCCGCCGACCTGAACGACGGTCGCCTCGACGGGCTGGGCGTGGGGGCCGACCCGCGCATCACTGCCGCCGTGCGGCTCGCCTCGGCCCAGGCGCTCAGCGAGGCGGTTCGCAATCGCCTGCAGGTGGGGGGCGCCGAGGCCACCGCGCGCCTTGACGCCGCCATCGCAACCATCCTGCCGGAGGCCGGGGCGCGCACCGCCGATGTGACACTCAACCCTGAGCTCCTGGCCCAGATGCAGAACGCCCTCGCTTCGGCCCGGGCCGTGTTCGAAGACCCCGCATTGGAGGCTCTGCAGATCAGCGTGGGGCAGGTGCATGCCGGGGCGCGGCCGGCGGAGATCGAACCGACTCTCCCCAGCCTCTCTCCGGGGCTCCTTGAGACCATCCTGGTGGCGGGCACCACCGCCTCCCAGGAGCAGCTGGCCCGGGTCAATGCGGCCCAGCCGGTGGAGAGTGCGCCGGCGCGGACAGCCGCGCGGCTTCAAGGGGAGGCGAGCGCGGTCCGCGCGCACGTCGACCTCAGTGCCGAAGGGGCGCTGGACTGGGTCCACTGGGGGCGCGCATCGGTGGAGAGTGTCGAGCGCAAGCGTGGCGTCACGCCCCAAATCGGCAACTTCTCCCCCATCGGCCAGGCGCACGCACAGACCACCTACATCCACAACACCTACCAGTGGCTGGACGGCCTGCCCACCGCCCAGGCGGAGGTCTCGGCGGCGGTGCACGCAACCGCCCTCGACAGCGGGTTCCGTCTGCGGGTGGCGGCCGACCGGGTGCCCAAGGTGCTGAACCTCTATGTGGGGGCCAAGCGGGCCAAGGGCAGGCTGGTGGCCACCCTCGGCGAGGTGCCTGTGTACAAGGCCGTGGTGGAGAACAGCGAGGCAAAGACCACTAAGCGGGTCCGCCTGGCGTTCAACTCGGACCGCGACGGGGATGTACTGACGGTGACCTACACCATGGTGGCCAACCACTCTCCCGGCCACAGTGGCGTCATGCTCGAGGCCGCCACCCTGGCGGTGGACGCGGCCAGCAACGACGCCGCGTTGGTCCCTTCGGTGGGTAACGACCAGGCCCTTGTGTCCGGCGGCAGCGCGGCGACCATTCACGTGCTGGCCAATGATCAGGTTGTGACGGACGGCCCGGTAACGGTGTTCGTCACCTCCGCGCCAAGCCATGGGACGGTGCAGGTCCAGGCCGACAACAGCGTGCTCTACACCCCGGAGCCCGGGTTCGCGGGCGAGGACAGCTTTGCCTATCTGGTCGTGGACGCGGCGGGACACAGTGCCCCCGGCACCGTCACCCTGACGGTGCAATCTCCCGTGGGCGGCGGAGGGCAGCCGCGGGGCACTCTGACCTTGCGCTGGGACCCCAGCTCGGGGGAGGTCGCCGGCTATCGGATCTTCTACGGAACCGCCCCCGAGGCGGCGACCACGCTGTTGTCCGACCTGCCGCTCCTGGCGTCCAATCTTCGGCCCGAGGCCCCGGCGGCCAACTTCCCGGTGGCCGAGCTGGGCTTCGCCCGGGGCGAGATGGGCTGTTTTCGGGTGAAGGCCTATAACGCCGCCGGCGAGTCCGGCTACTCGGAGGCGGTCTGCGGGACGTTTTGAGTCTGCGCAGTGCAGTCATTCACGGCGAGTTCGCCGGGGGGCTTCGGCCCCCCTTTTTTTGATCGCACTCTCTAATCCCCTATGGACCCGGTCAGAACGCATCCTTACCCAAGGACTTACATCGCTCACAGCACGGCCGTGATGTGAGTATGCGTTCACCCTGGGTGTCGGCTCCGCTCATTGGCGGGGCGGGGTGGTGTGGACGTATAATCGACCGACATTGCATCAGTCAGCCGAGGATCACCATGCCCGAGTATCGCTCCCGTACCTCCACCCACGGCCGCAACATGGCGGGTGCCCGCGCGCTGTGGCGCGCCACCGGCATGAAGGACGAGGACTTCAAGAAACCCATCATCGCCATCGCCAACTCCTTCACCCAGTTCGTCCCCGGTCACGTGCACCTGAAGGACATGGGGCAGCTGGTGGCGCGGGAGATCGAGGCCGCGGGCGGGGTGGCCAAGGAGTTCAACACCATCGCCATCGACGACGGCATCGCCATGGGCCACGGTGGCATGCTCTACTCCCTGCCCTCGCGGGAGATCATCGCCGATGCGGTGGAGTACATGGTCAACGCCCACTGCGCCGACGCCCTGGTGTGCATCTCCAACTGCGACAAGATCACCCCGGGCATGCTCAATGCCGCCCTGCGGCTGAACATCCCCACCATCTTCGTCTCGGGCGGCCCCATGGAAGCGGGCAAGGCGGTGATCCATGGCGGCGAGGTGCACCTGGACCTGGTGGACGCCATGATCGCCGGCGCCAACCCCAACGAAACCGATGAAGACGTGGCGGTGATGGAGCGCTCCGCCTGCCCCACCTGTGGCTCCTGCTCCGGCATGTTCACCGCCAACTCCATGAACTGCCTCACCGAGGCCTTCGGGCTGTCGCTGCCCGGCAACGGCACCCTGGTGGCCACCCACGCCGACCGTGAGCGGCTGTTCAAGGAGGCCGGTCACCTCATCGTGGCCCTGGCCAAGCGCTACTACGAGGGGGACGACGCCTCGGTGCTGCCGCGCTCCATCGCCACCTTCGAGGCGTTCGAGAACGCCATGAGCCTGGACATCGCCATGGGCGGCTCCACCAATACCATCCTGCACCTGCTGGCGGCGGCGCAGGAGGCGGGGGTGGACTTCACCATGGCCGACATCGACCGGCTCTCGCGCAAGGTGCCGCACCTCTGCAAGGTGGCGCCCAGCACCCAGAAGTACCATATCGAGGACGTGCACCGCGCCGGCGGCATCATGGCCATCCTGGGCGAACTGGATCGCGCCGGTCTGCTGCGCCGCGAGGTGCCCACCGTCCACGCCCCCACCCTCGGTGAGGCGGTGGACCTGTGGGACATCCTGCGCAGCGACGACCCCAAGCGCCACACCTTCTACAAGGCGGCCCCGGGCGGGGTGCCGACCACCGTCGCCTTCAGCCAGGACAAGCGCTACCCCTCGCTCGACGCCGACCGGGAGAACGGCTGCATCCGTGATCTGGAGCACGCCTTCTCCAGGGACGGCGGTCTGGCGGTCCTCTACGGCAACCTGGCCGAAGAGGGCTGCGTGGTGAAGACCGCGGGGGTGGACGAGTCGATCCTCACGTTCTCCGGCCCGGCGGTGATCTGCGAGAGCCAGGAGGAGGCGGTGGAGAAGATCCTCGGAGGCCAGGTGAAGGCCGGCGATGTGGTGATCGTCCGCTACGAGGGGCCGCGCGGCGGGCCGGGCATGCAGGAGATGCTCTACCCCACCAGCTACATCAAGTCCATGGGGCTCGGCAAGGCGTGCGCGCTCCTCACCGACGGGCGCTTCTCCGGCGGCACCTCCGGCCTCTCCATCGGCCACGTCTCGCCCGAGGCGGCCGAGGGCGGCACCATCGGCCTGGTGGAGGAGGGGGACCTCATCGAGATCGACATCCCCGGCCGCTCCATCCGGGTCGCTCTCACCGACGAGCAGCTGGCCGGGCGCCGCGCCGCCATGGCGGCCAGAGGCGCCCAGGCGTGGAAACCGGTCAGCCGTCAGCGGGAGGTCTCCGCGGCCCTCAAGGCCTATGCGGCCATGACCACCTCCGCGGCGCGCGGCGCGGTGCGGGACGTGAGCCAGCTGGAGCGGCGCTGAGCCCGCAAGTCATCGTCCCGCCGGGAGTGTCATAAGGCTGTAACAGAAGTGCCCTTAAATGTAATCCGCGTGTAAGAGAGACAGCCGGATTATGACAGCCAAAAAGATACTCCTGGTCGAGGACGAGGCCGCCATCCGGGAGATGGTGATCATGGCGTTGGAGCGGGCCGGTTTCGACGTCCGCGAAGCGGGGGATGCGCAGCAGGCCGAGCGCCGGCTCGCCGACGGCCTGCCCGACCTCATCCTGCTCGACTGGATGCTGCCCGGCACCAGCGGCATCGAGCTGGCGCGCCGCCTGCGCCGGGACGACTACACCCGCGAGGTGCCGATCATCATGCTCACCGCCCGCAGCGAGGAGGATGATCGCATCCGCGGGCTGGACGTGGGGGCCGACGACTACGTCACCAAGCCGTTCTCGCCCCGGGAACTCATCGCCCGCATCAAGGCCGTCATCCGTCGCACCCAAGCGGCGGAGGAAGACGGGATCATGGCGGTCAGCGGTCTGCGGCTGGATCTCCACAGCCATCGGGTGACGGTGGAGGGCGAGGTGCTCAACATGGGGCCGACCGAATTCCGCCTCCTGCAGTTTTTCATGTCCCACCCCGAGCGGGTCTACAGCCGCACCCAGTTGCTGGACATGGTGTGGAGCCGCGGCGCCTTTGTGGAGGAGCGCACTGTGGACGTGCACATCCGTCGGTTGCGCAAGGCGCTCTCGCCAAGGGGACATGATCGGTTGATCCAGACCGTCCGCGGTGCCGGGTACCGTTTTTCGGCCCAGGTATAGCCCTTGTCGAATCCCTGGTCAGCGGAGCTGTGGCGTTTCGGGAGCTGGTTGGCGGCTGCCGCGCTCTTCGGCCTGCCCTTCGGCCTCTCGGGGCTCTTCACCCTGGGGGCTCTCCTTGCCTATCTGGCGTGGCACCTTCGTCACCTGCGGCGATTGGAACGCTGGCTGCGGGGCGGTTATGGCGCCCCGCCCCCCGAAGGGGGCGGGATTTGGGGCGAAATCTTCTACCTCTTCTACCGGCACCAGCAGAGCGCGCGTCAGCGCAAACGCCGCCTGGCCGGGATTCTGAGCCGGTTTCAGGAGGCCACGGCGGCCATGCCCGATGCCACGGTGGTGCTCGGGCCGGGCTGGGAGATCGAGTGGTTCAACGATGCTGCCGGCGCGCTGCTCGGGCTGCACTCCTCCAAGGACGTGGGCCAGCGGATCGATAACTTGATCCGCCATCCGGACTTCAGGCGGCTCGTCTCCAGGCGGGAGCAGCAGGGGAGCCTGCAACTGCCTGCGCCCACTGACCACGGCATCACCCTGAGTGTGCGGATCATCCCCTATGGCAAGGAGCAGCGCCTGCTGGTGGCGCGGGACATCAGCCAGCAGCAGCGGCTCGAGCAGATGCGCCGCGATTTCGTTGCCAACGTCTCCCACGAACTGCGCACCCCGCTCACCGTCATCGCCGGCTTTCTCGAGACCATGGCCGATGATGAAGACGATACGTGCGTGCGGGTCTGGGGGCGCTCGCTCGCCCTTATGCAGCAGCAGACCCTGCGCATGCAGCACATCGTCGAGGATCTGCTGCTTCTGTCGCGGCTGGAGACCGATCGCAACCGGCCGCCCCGCGAGCCGGTTGCGATCGTGGGGCTGGTGGCGTTCATCCGAGAGAGTGTGGAGCCGCTCAGCGCGGAGAAGCGCCAGAGCATCACCGTGACCACCGACCCGGATCTCCGCATCTATGGCGCCGAGCGGGAGCTCTACAGCGCCCTGAGCAATCTGGTGACCAATGCGGTCCGTTACAGCCCCGAAGGGGGGAAGATCGAAGTCCGCTGGTATGCCGACGAGAGCGGAGCCCACTACGAGGTGCGGGACAACGGTCCCGGGATCGAAGCGCACCACATTCCCCGGTTGACCGAGCGCTTTTATCGAGTGGACGTCGCCCGCTCGAGGGAGAACGGCGGCACCGGCCTGGGGCTGGCCATCGTCAAGCATGTGCTCAATCGCCACCAGGCCCGGTTGCGCATCGAGAGCCAACCGGGCCGGGGCAGTCTCTTCGCCTGCGACTTTCCCCCCGCCATGGTCGTCGGGCCGGAGAAGAGCCTGCCGATCTCCGCTGACCGGTCACTCGCCCCAACCCACCCTGCTGAGTGAGGTCGCCCGGGGGCAAGGCGGCAGCGTCGGTTGATGGCTTCGATGCTGCTCTCGGAGCTGCGCTTTGCCCCTGTTCACATTTCCACAGAGCCTGTGGATAACTCTGTGGAAGAGTTGTCGGAACATCCCTCAAGTTACCGTCTCCGTTGGCGTTTAGTCGGATTGGTCAATTTGTGTTCATTTTCATATTGTCTTTTTTTATCAATGGCTTGCGAATCCTTCGCCTAACTTCCAGGAGATGTTCGGGCCCGCCCGTCGGCCCGTGCGGGGGGTGTGGAACACCCTTGACGACAGCGCTCAAATCTGATCCCGCAGGTAACGAGGAGCTCTCCCTCGGGCACTTGGCCCGTCAACAAAGCTTCATGCCGCGTTCACATTGCTGTCACACCCCTGCGCCATAGTTGTCCCATCGTGATTTTCCGTGAACAGGAGTGAGTGAAAATGAAGCTGTCCAAGATTGCTGCCGCCTGCAGCCTGATGGTTGCGACGGTGGTCTCCGGTCCGGCTGCCGCAGAAGCCAAGGTCGACCCCGCGCTGCCCGACTATACCCGCGCCAGCGGCGTGTCCGGCAACCTCTCCAGCGTTGGCTCCGACACCCTGGCCAACCTGATGACCCTGTGGGCCGAGGAGTTCAAGCGCGCCTACCCCAACGTCAACATCCAGATCCAGGCCGCCGGATCCTCTACTGCGCCGCCCGCACTCACCGAAGGCACCTCCAATCTGGGGCCCATGAGCCGCGCGATGAAGGACAAGGAGCTGGAAGCCTTCGAGAAGCGCCACGGCTACAAGCCGACCCCGATCCGGGTCGCCATTGACGCCCTGGCCGTGTATGTGCACAAGGACAACCCCATCAAGGGGATGAGCGTGCCTGACGTGGATGCGGTCTTCTCGGCCACGCGCAAGTGCGGCAATTCAGAGGATGTCGCGAGCTGGGGCCAGCTCGGGGTGGGGGGGGGCTTGGGCAGCCAGAAGGTGCAGCTGTTCGGTCGCAACTCGGTCTCGGGCACCTACGGCTATTTCAAGGAAAAGGCTCTCTGCAAGGGGGACTTCAAGAACACGGTCAACGAGCAGCCCGGTTCCGCCTCGGTGGTCCAGTCGGTGGCCAGTTCGGTCAACGGCATCGGCTACTCCGGCGTGGGGTACATGACCTCGGGCGTGAGGGCCGTGCCCCTGGCCAAGTCGGCTGGCGGTGAATTCATCGAGGCCAGCGCCGAGAACGCCATCGCCGGCAAGTACCCGCTGAGCCGCTTCCTCTATGTCTACGTGAACAAGCACCCCAACAAGCCGCTGCCGCCCATGGAGATGGAGTTCCTGAAGCTGGTGCTCTCCCAGCAGGGCCAGCAGGTCGTGGTGAAGGACGGCTACATTCCCCTGCCGAAAAAGGTGGTGGAGCAGGAGCTGGCCAAGCTTCGCTAAAACCTCACGGATGGCCGGAAGAACGCCCCCGCAAGGGGGCGTTTTGTTTTCTGCAGGGGGGGGGCAGGGTAAACGCATCCTTACCCAAGGACTTACATCGCTCATAGTACGGCCGCGACGTGAGTATGCGTTTACCCTGCTGCGGGGGTCAAACAAGGGGACGTTTCCGTTACAGTATGCAAAAAACCGGCTGGGAGTCCCCGCACATGCTGTTCAATGTTCGACGTTCGATCCTCTGCTTGTCGATGCTGCTGGTCGCGGCGCCCCTCTCGGCGCGGATGGCGGTGGATCCAATGCTTGAGGACTACACCCGGGCACAGGGGGTCTCCGGTAATCTCTCGAGCATCGGTTCCGACACACTCGCCAACCTCATGACCCTGTGGGCGGAGGAGTACAAGCGGCTCTATCCCAATGTGAACATTCAGATCCAGGCCGCCGGTTCATCGACCGCCCCCACGGCACTGACGGAGGGGACCGCGAACATCGGGCCCATGAGCCGCAAGATGAAGGACCGTGAGCTGGAGGCCTTCGAGCGCAAGTACGGCTATAAGCCCACCCCCATACGTGTGGCCATCGATGCCCTTGCGGTGTACGTCCACAAGGACAATCCCCTGGCCGGCCTGACCATCCCTCAGGTGGATGCCGCCTTCTCCGCGACCCGCAGCTGCGGGTACCCACGGGACGTCACGAGCTGGCGTCAGTTGGGAGTGACCCATCCGCTCGGCAGCCAGAGCATTCAGCTGTTCGGGCGCAACTCGGTCTCGGGCACCTATGGCTATTTCAAGGAGAAGGCCCTCTGCAAAGGGGATTTCAAGAATACGGTGAACGAACAGCCAGGGTCGGCCTCGGTGGTGCAGTCGGTCGCGAGCTCGCCGAACAGTCTCGGTTATTCGGGGGTGGGTTACGTCACCGCAGGGGTGCGCGCGGTGCCGCTTGCAAAGCGTGAAGGCGAGCCGTTTGTCGAGGTCAGTGCGGACACGGCCGTGAGCGGTAAGTATCCGCTCAGCAGATTCCTCTATGTCTATGTGAACAAGCACCCCAACAAACCGCTGCCGCCACTCGAGCGGGAGTTCCTGAAGATGGTGCTTTCCAAACTCGGCCAGGAGATCGTGGTGAAGGACGGCTACATCCCGCTGCCCGCAAGCCTGGCCGAGAAGGAGCGCGCCAGGCTGGTGTTCACGGAGTGAGGGAAAATTCCGGACCGAGGCGATGATCGGCGCACGGCTTCGGCAGGCGCGTTTTCAGGAGTACAGTTCTCCCGGGCGGACCTGCATCCGGCCGCCCGCGTGGAGCGGCGCACAGCGGGAGCCCGGAAGTCCGAAATCGCCGGGGTGACGCCGCTGGCTGTTGACAGGTGCCTCGCCTCCGGGGCTCAGTGAAGCTGGGCGATCTCCGCCAGGGCCGTGAACGCAGCGCTGTCATCAGGCCGGAAACTGAGCCGGGTCCCTTCCCGTGCGCATCGCGTGACCAGTGCCCCAATGCGGTGTACGTGAGTCTTGTTGTCCTTGCGGTACGAAAAGGTGACTTCAACCTCGGAATGGTTCGGCAGTTGAATGCAGCCCGTATCCACGGACATTCCGTCCTGGCGGATGTCGCGGGTGATCGCCCGGATCAACCCCAGGGGACGGTAATTGAGGACGATATGGAGGCTGTTCGGGCGCTTCTCCCCACGCCTGCCGGAACTCTTGTGGTGCATTGGTCGATGTCCTTATTCTGAATGTGATTTAATTGTTGCCTCCCCCCAAAGATCCGGCGTCCGGGCAGGGGAGAAAAAGTAAAGATAGTCCAAGGCCGTCCGTTTTCCAGTTGTCTGAAAGGGTAGTGCCCGCCAATGACGATTTGGTGACGCTGCCAACAGGGGGCACTTGCCCGACCTGCCGTGGTCGGAGCGGTTATGGCCGTCGGAAAACATACCATACGCGCACCGCCGGTTTTGAGATCGGGTTTCAGCTTCAGGAGTCTGTTCCGGGCCGCCGCGTTGGTTGAGGGTACAAAGACCATGCAGTCCATATTCCATCCACAACGGTACCTGATGCTCTGGCTGGTGGTCGTGCTCTTCGCGGGCTGGAGTGGTCGGCTTGCGGCCGAGCCGCCTGCCGTGGGCAACGACAACCTCTGGTACACGGTGGATGCTCAGGGCGGGGTGCGGGTCAAGCTCTACTTCTTCTGGTCCCAGCGCTGCCCTCACTGCATCGAGGCCCAGCCCACCATCGAGGCGATGGTGCGGGACCACGCCTGGATCGAACTCCACTCCCATGAGGTGATGGGCAGCGCCGAAAGCCGCCAGCTCTATGCGGAGCTGGCGAGGCTGTTCGGTCAGGATGCCCGCTCGGTGCCGGGGTTCTTCTTCTGCGGGCAGATGATGGTGGGCTATGAGAGCGCCGAGACCACGGGACGGCAGATCTACGAGGTGTTGGCGAGCTGTCGGGAACAGTTGGCCCAGGCCCGCGTGGTGCCCGCGTCGCCTCAGGTGACGGTGCCCGACGGGGCGCTCACCCTGCCGATCCTTGGGGCGCTGAACCTCGAGGCGTGGTCGCTGCCCGCCATCACGGTGGCCATCGCAGGGCTGGACGCCTTCAATCCCTGCGCCTTCTTTGTGCTGCTGTTCCTGCTGAGCCTGATGGTGCATGCGCGCAACCGCAAACGCATGCTGCTCATCGGCGGCATCTTCGTCTTTTTCTCCGGGTTCATCTATTTCCTCTTCATGGCCGCCTGGCTCAATGTCTTCCTGGTGGTGGGGGAGCTGCGCGCGGTCACTGCCGTGGCGGGCGCCATCGCCGTCGCCATGGCGTTGCTCAACATCAAGGATTACGTTCGTCCCGGCAAGGGCCCCTCGCTCTCCATCCCGGAGAGCGCCAAGCCAGGGCTCTACCAGCGCATGCGGGAGCTGCTGCGGGCCGACAGCCTGCCCGCGATGGTGGTTGGCACCGTCACGCTGGCCATTGCAGTCAACACCTACGAGTTGCTCTGCACCTCCGGCCTGCCGATGGTCTATACCCGCATTCTCACGCTCGAACAGCTGCCGACCGCAAGCTACTACCTCTATCTGGCGCTCTATAACGTGATTTACGTGGTGCCGTTGCTGCTCATTGTCCTGGTCTTCACTTACACCCTGGGGGCCCACAAGCTCCAGGCCCAGGAGGGGCGGATACTGAAGTTGCTGTCGGGCCTCATGATGCTTGGGTTGGGCGTGGTGCTCATCATCGAGCCGGCTTGGCTGAACAACATTGCCGTGGCCTTCGGCCTGATCCTGGGTGCGCTTTTCATCTCGGCAGGGATCTATCTTGCGGGCCGCCGGCGGCGGCCGGAGGGACACGCTTCGGGGGCGGGGGGGCAGGGGTAGGTCGCAGGGCCCCCAATTACCAGCGCCAACCGTTCCCCTTGCGAAGGGCGCGCAGCAACGCGGGGTACTCCACATCCAGTCGTGCCTCCAGCGCTCCGGCCCTCTCCTCCAGTTGCCGCAACAGGCGGCGGGAGTAGCTGCAGGGAATGGCCATGCCGATCACATTGTCCTTGCCGTGAACGGGGAGGCGGAGTACCGCGTGCGGAAAGGTCTCGCGCATCTCCTCCAGCAGATCGTCCGCAGTCACGCTATCGCCCGACCAGAGGTTCATGGCGAAGGTGCCGCCGGAGGCCAGCCGGTTGCGACACGCCGCCAGAAAGGTCTGCCCGCACACCGAATAGGCGATGCCCCGTGCGTCGAAGGCGTCCACAAGGATCAGATCGTACTCCCCGAACGCCTCCGGATCGGCTGCCACCGCGAACTCCCGGGCATCCCCGAGGTGCACCCGCAGACGGGGGTGGTCCTGCGCCAGGCCGAAGTAGCCACAGGCGACCTTGAAGACCGCCTCGCGATACTCCACCGCGTCGACCCGGCAGCGGGGGAAGTGGTGCAGGAAGAACTTCGCCAGTGAGCCGCCGCCCAGCCCGATCACCAGGACCCTTCGGGGCGACTCGGTAAACAGCAGGGCCGAGGTCATCGCCCGGGTGTAGGAGAGGGCCAGGTGAGTGGGCCTGCTCCGCTCCATGCTGCTCTGTTTGGGTTCGGTGCCGAAGTGAAGGGAGCGCTCGATGTCGCCCTCGACCACCTCGATGACCCCCAGTTCGTCCGCACTCTTGTGGATGAGCGTTCCGCCGTACTTTCGCATGGTCACGTCGTAGTGTAGGGTACGGCATGGTATAGCCGCGGCAGGCCATTGTGAAAGCCCCCTGCACTCGGAGGGATGGGGCCGGAGACAGCCGGTCGCGGGACGAACGGTTAGATGAGGAGGGTTGTCATGCGCTATGGCGTCATGCTGAACATGGACTACGAGCATTACCCCAGAGGGGCGGTGTTGGCGGTCTTTCAATCCATCAAGAGTGCTCTGGAGGAGAAGGGTTTTCGTCAGGACGGCCGGGCCTTCACCATTGGGTTGCCGCCCGGGGAGGCTTGCGATCTGGCCCGTGGGGCGCTGGAGGAGGCTGCTGCGCGCCACGATGAAGAGGTGTACGCGTACGTCAAGGAGTTCTACGGCTTTGACGTCTCGAAGGCCACCAACCTCCTGGTCCCCGGCGGAATGGAGATTGACGTGACCGAGCTGGAGGGCATCGAGCTCGGCAATTTGGGCAGTTGACGGGGATCACCTCCGTCGAGGCCCTCGCGCCATCTATACTGCCGGTACGCCATTCACCCCGGTGGAAAACCAGACCGGCAGTCCCCTTGATGAATTCTCAACCGCTGGAGATACGGCGCAGCCGACGCGCCAAGCACGTGCGCCTGAAGGTCCTTCCCCCCGGGCGGGTTCAGGTGGTGGTGCCCTACGGCTTCCGCCAGAGCCAACTCCCCGATCTCCTGGCGCGCCACCAGGCGTGGCTCGACCGCACCCTTGAGAAGGTGAGGGGGGAGTACTCCGCCCTCAACGCGGCCCCACCGCCATCGGTGTGCCTCCCGGCGCTTTCGGCCGCCTGGGAGCTCAGTTGCCGCTGCGACACGAAGGGATGGTGGCGCGAGGGCGGGGGCCGCCTGTCCATCGGCTATCCCGACGGCGATGCCTGGCGACAGGTCCTGAAGGGGTGGCTGGGGCAGAAGGCCAGGGAGCATCTGGTACCCTGGCTGGCCGAAGTGGGGCGAGAGACGGGCCTCACCTTTGAGCGGGCGATCATTCGGGGGCAGAAGACCCGCTGGGGCAGTTGTTCGGCGCGCGGGACCATCAGTCTGAACCACAGCCTCTTGTTCCTCCCTCCAGAGCTGGTACGCTACCTTTTCATCCATGAGTTGTGCCATACCGTGCACATGAACCACTCTCCCCGTTTTTGGGCACTGGTGGCGAAGATGGAGCCGGGGTTCGAGGCGCTGGATCGGGAGTTGCGCCAGGCCGGCCGCTATGTGCCGGCGTGGGCGAGCGCCTGGTAAGACGACGGATCAGCAGGGAGAAGAACGATGGCCGAGATAAGAGACAACCTGACCAACAGCGAGACCTGGATTCGGGGTCTCTACATGCTGCTCTTCTTCATAGTCTACGGGGCCGCCGAATTTGTGCTCACCCTGGTGGTGATCTTCCAGTTCGGGTCAAAGCTGATTACCGGCCATGCCAATTCTCGGTTGCTGGACTTCGGAGGCAGCCTCTCCACATTCATCTATGAGATTCTGCTCTTTCTCACCTTCCGTACCGAGGAGAAGCCCTTCCCGTTTCGCCCCTGGCCGGCGTCCGGAACTCCTGTGAGGACGACCGAAGCGCCCACCCCCGCCGCCGGGGCGCAGGCGAGAGCGCCTGCTCCGCCGGCCGAACAGCGCACGACCCCTATTCCCCCTCCGGACTTCGAGCAGACCGACAGGATTTGACCCGGGCCAGGAGGCGCCTGGCTCCCCTCCTCACTGTCTCAGGGTTAGGGTGCCGTTGTCGGTCCGCCTTTAGGCGGACGGCGCCACGCGCCTGAAGGCGCACCTGCAGGGTGGCCGGTTCAATGGCCACTGACTGGACACGAATGGAGGCGTCTTCTCGGCCCTCGCCACGGTATCGGGTGAGAGTAATGCGGGTCAGGCCAAAAGGTATCGAGGACATTCGGACGACTCCTCAGAGGCTGCCCAACTGCTTTGCCACGAAGCCTTCCGGCCCGATATGACCGACGTATTCAGCCACGATCTCATCGAGCGTAGCAGGGAGTGAATGGGCCACCGCCGGCTGCTCGGCGATCGCCTTGCTCCAGCGGACCAGGCGCGCGCAGTCGCGCTCGCGAAACAGGTCGATTTTTCCGTTCAGGTAAAGCATGCGCGTCAACAGCGGTGCATAGCTGATGTCCACCAGCCCGAAGGCGGCCCGAAAGAAGGGCGAATCCTCCCGCAGCAAACCCTCCACATGGCGCAGATGGCCCATCAACTCACCCGTTGCCCTCCTGAATGCCTCTTCGCTATCGGCCCGAACCACGCTGCCGAATGCCACCTGACACACCGAACCGAACTCGATCCAGCTCTTGCAGAAGGCGCGCTCGACCGGGTCGGTCGTCAGGAGGCGATGATCCGAGAGATCATCCGCCAGCTCGGCGATCACCGCCGATTCGAAGATGGAGACGCCGTCGGCCCGGACGATGGGCACCTTCCCGAGCGGCGACACCTCCTGGAACCAGTCGGGGGGGCTTGCCGGGTCGATATAGAGGGTCTGGTGCGGGAGTCCGGCTGCAAGCAGTGCAATGCGGGCGCGCTGTCCGAACGGGCAGTAGCGAAACAGTACCAGTTCCAGCTCCATGGCAAACCCCCTCTCAATAGTTGCTCGCGGTGTCGAAGGGCCAATCCCGGACACCGCCCTCGATAACGGCGGCTTTCAGCCGGCGCTGCTTCATCAGAAGGCTTGCGACGGCTGCCCTCTTGCCACTGGCACAGATCACGACATAGGGCCTCTCGGGATCGAGCTCTTCGAAGCGCCGGCGAAGCTCGGGGAGGGGAATGTGAATGGAACCGGGCACATGCTTTTCGTCGTACTCCTCCTCGTACCGCACATCCAGCAGTCCGTGGCTCTGGGCATCGAGCATCGCCTTGGCCACCGCCTGAGAGACATGCTCAATCATGCTGCTGGAGACCAGCTCGTCGAAATCGGCCTTGCTGAGCCGCAACAGGGAACCGGGAGTGGTCATGCGCACGGTTGCCGTGCGGGTACCCCTGACGATGAGCGCCTGCTCGCCAAAGGTGTCGCCGACGCCGAGTGTCGCCACCAGCTTCTGCTCGTCGTCATAGAGGTCCTGCGACCAGACCGCCGCCTCTCCCTCGAGGATGACGTAGAAGGCATCCCCCTCCTCACCCTGCCTGACCACCTCGGCACCGGCCTCAACCCCCATGGTCTGCATACGTTTGAAGGCTTCCTCCACCGCCTCGAGTGGCAGCCGGCGGAACGCCAGGGAATTGCGAACCACCTGCATCGAGGACACCACCGACTCGTCGCCCCTGCCTTTGGCCAGCTCTTCCCACGACAGCAGATAATCCAGTGATTCGCCATCCGCGTGACAGAGCACTGCCGGCCCACGCGCGACGATGTCGATGGTCTCCGGGCGTGTTGGGCAAGGGAACGGAAGGACCTTGGAGTCGGTACGTTTCAGGGGAGAGGCTTCGCCGTTTTTCACCACATCGGCCGCACCCTCGATCAAGTAGAGAAATCCTCCCCCGGGACCGGCGCCAACCGTCAGCCGCTCCCCTTTATTGAGTTCGAAAATTCGCACGGCCGATTCGGCTTCGACCAGTGCAGTGTCCGTAAAGTGGATAAAAGGTGAGTAGTACTGCTTGAGAATCGCGAGTGCGTCGCGCGCTTTCATGCCCATTAACCATCTCCTTTAGTTATGAGGAAAGAACAGCCAATCGTCCACCAAGCACCCGGAGTGCTCGCACGGAGCGCCATCCAGCCCGGCCGCTTCAAGGACCACCAGCCCTACCCCCTGGCAGGGTCTGCTCAGATGCAACTTGGTTCAGCAAAACGTTCCAATGGCGAACAAGCACCATTCGTTAGTGCATTCAATTATGCAAGGATGTGTCGTTCCCGCTATGAAATACCGCACTCGACAATAATAGCTAGGAACACCCGTTTACTCCCCCCCAGCCACCGACTGATAAACAAAATCTCCGCCCTGGTCATGTCCAGCGGCGCTGAGCATGCCATAGTGCGGTGTCTGCGGCGCCTCGGCCCTTACCCGGTCACGCACCCCGGCGTAGAGGTCGATGCCGCGGGTGCCATCGCCACTGCGCCCTAACTCCGACAGCAGACTGGCGGCGAAGATGGAGTGCCCGTCCACCCCGCCGTCCCATACCGGCTCGTCTCCACCGGAAGAGAGCACGGTCACTGAGCGGCGCACCTTCAGCTCATCCAAGTTGTCCAACACCGCATCGGCAGAAAGGCGACCCTTGCCGGTGAAGGCGCCCGAGTAACAGCTGTCCGACACGACGCTGACCTGCCGCGACGGTAGCCGCCGGAGGAAACGGGTGAGATCGGAGGTGGAGATCCAGTTCTCGGGGGAGTCGATGCCGGCGTCGGCGGGTAGCCAGTAGCCGAGATCGCTATCCTCGAAGGAGTAGCCGTGACCGGCGTAGTAGAGAACCACCTGATCCCGGTCGGTCAGCTCGGCGGCCAGCCCCTTCACCGTCTCGACGATCTCCGCCTTGGTGGCGTCGATCAGCACCTTGGGCTCGAAGCCGTACTGGCCTGTGTAGAGTTCCGATACCGCCCTGACGTCGTTATGCGGATTGTCGAGATCGGGGATGCGCTCGTGCTGGTACTTCCCCGCCCCGATCAGGATCGCCACCCGGCGCCCCTTGCCCGCGTTATGGAGCCTGCCGGCCGGTCCTCTGTTCTCCACCACCACCTCTTGGTTCAGGAGAGTGCCGGCCTCATCGGCGGCGGCAATGGCGATGCGCGACTTGCCTGGCGGCACCGCGACTTCCGTGCGGAAGCTGCCGTCGTCCTGCACATAGACCCAGCGGCCATCGACCGTGAGGGTGGTGGCGGCCGGGTCGCCCTCGATCCGTCCCTCGATGACGACGATGCCGTTGCCCGTGGCCACACTCTCCTCCACCAGGAGGTTTTGGATGGCGCCGTCACCGACGGTATTGAAGGCGTCGGCGGCATGGGGGTTTTCCCGCAGCGCCCCGAGGGCGCCGGCGTAGAGCTGCTCACGAGACTCCTTGCGTGCCTTCTGCACCACCAGCAGGTAGCTGAGCGTGCGCGACTCGTCGCCGAGCACGCCGGTCAGGGCGGACTTGATGTCGAAGTTGATCACCTCCGCGCCGCTCAGCAGTTGCTCGACCGCCTCGGCGGTGATCAGGCTCGCCTCGCTCCCCGCCGCTCGCAGGAGGGTCAGTGTCTCGCTGCTGCCCAGGCGACGGAAATAGAGGTACTGCTCCTCGGTCGAGTAGTTTCCTGCCCCGTTCATGTATGTAATCAGGTCGTCGATGCTCCCTCCGGAGGCCAGTATCTCCCCGGCCTCGGCGAGTCTTTCGTCGGCCAATAGCAGCGAATCGCCACCGAACAGCTCAGCGGACAGGATGGGCTCGGCAACGTGACTCATGGAATGCTCCGGCGGCAGGACATGGGTCCCGGTGTCGAAAACGGGATCATCCGTACCCGGGTCGGTCGGCTCCGGGTCGGTCGGCTCCGGGTCAGTCGGTTCCGGGTCGGTCGGTTCCGGGTCGGTCGGTTCCGGGTCGGTCGGTTCCGGGTCAGTCGGCTCCGGGTCGGTCGGTTCCGGGTCGGTCGGTTCCGGGTCAGTCGGCTCCGGGTCGGTTGGTTCCGGGTCGGTCGGTTCCGGGTCGGTCGGCGCGGTACTCAGTGTGGCGGAGCTTTCGGTGGGGTTGTAGGCCAGTGTGGGGTTGAGGGAGCCTGTCTCGCTGGAGAAGGTTCCGTCGACCGCAGCCGCAGTCAGGAAGATGTACTCACCGTCGGCCCCCGCACCGGTGAAATTGACGGTGCCGTCCAGGGTGGCAGTGCCGGTGACGGCGAGCACGTCATAGCCGCCGGCCACCGGGGAGTCCAGGCCGATCTCGAGTGTCCCATCGGCGCTCTGCACGAAGTTGCCGTCGATGGTCAGGGTGCGTTGCGAGGTGCCGGGGTCGATGGTGCCGCTGTTGGTCAGGGTATTGCCGGCGCCCACGTCGATGGTGCCGCTGCCGGAGATGGTCCCTTCGTTGGTGAAGCCGCCGCTCTTGCGGAAGGTGGCGCCGTCGGCCACGTGGAGGGTGCCATCATTCGACGCGAAGGTCGCGGCTACGTCGAGCGTGCCGGCAGCGACGTTAATGGCACCTGTAAGGGTGTTGCTGAAGGCGAAGCCGGAGAGCACGTGCTCGTCAGTCTCTGTCTGATTGAGCGTTCCCGCATTGGTGACGGTGACGCTGCCGTCGACTGTCTGAATCACTGCGGCGGCGCTGGAGGAGAGATTGAGTGTGGCATCCTCCTCATTGGTCAGGCTGCTGTTGCCATCGATGGTGATATAGGCGGCGTTGGCCAAGGTCATGGTGGCCCCGGCGGCGTTGGTGAAACTGCTGTCGTAGATGGAGAGAAACCCATCGGTCAGTGTCAATGCGCCCTGGTTTACCCAATCAAGGCCGTTCGTCGCATTCAGCTGAGCACTGACCGTTGAGGTACCCTGGGTTATCAGGGTGTTCCCGGCGAGCGTGGTTGTGCCGGTCACGTCCAAGGTGTCGCTGATGGTGACGTCACCTGTTCCGCCCAGCGTGCCGCCCGAGAGCGTTGCGGCGGTGATCGTCGCAGCGTCGTTGAAATTGAGCGCACCCGCTGAGATCGCGAGATCCGCGATGGTGGAAGTACCATCCAAATTGAGATTGCCGCCAGAAACCAACAGCGCGCCGGCCACATTCGTTGTGCCCGCCACTGTCAGATCCCCGCCCGAGACGTTCAGCGAGTTACCCGTGTTAATGGTCAAGCTGCCAATGGTGCTGATGCCGCTTCCGTATCCCACGGCATTACCCGAGCTGATCAGCACATCGTCACTCGACAGCGGAATCCAGCCTGCCGACCAGTTGCCGGCCAAATTCCAGTCAAGCCCGCCGGCCCCATTGGTGAAGGTATTCGAGCTGGTCGCGGCATAGATGAGCCGCGCCGCCTCGCCCGTGGCGAGGTTGTAGCCGGTACTGAAACCAGCTGGCGTGTTTTCGGTCGCGAAGGTACCCGTCGCCGTGCCGGTCATGGTCAGGAACGGCAGGGCATCGCCGTTGGAGGGGGTATAGCCGGCATCCTGGGTGACATTCAGCGTGCCGTCCATCGTCACGTCGCCCTCGACGTGGATCACGTCGTATTCGCCGGTGCCGAAGATCTCGATTTCGGTGAGGCTGCCCGAACCGAGAATTAGGTCCCCATCGACAATGGTGAGCGTGCCGGGGGAGTTGCCGGGGGCGATGGTGCCGCTGCTGGTGAGCGCGTTGCCGGCGAGGTCCATGGTACCGGTGCCTTTAATGGTGCCGGTGGAGGCATTGGTGAAACCACCCTCGAAGGTGGTCGTGCCGGGCTTCACCTCGAAGATCCCTTCGTTGGTGAAGATCTGGGTGAAGGTCGAGCCGGCCGCGCTCATGGTCCCCTGATTGACGAACAGGCTCTCGTAGGTGCCGGCCTCGAGGTGGAGGGTGGCGGTGTTGGCGACCGTGCCCGTATTGCTGCCGCCGCCGTTCAGTGCCAACTCACCGCCCGTCACATTGACCGCACCCTGGCTGTTCAGCGGTTGCCGGATATCGAGGACGCCGGTTCCGGTCTTGTTGATGATTCCTGTCGGCGTCAGCTCGATGGAGCCGCTGCCGCTGATGATGCCGGCCGTCCAGTCGTAGGTGCCCGCAAGCTCAAGCGCCGTGGGGTTGATCAGGTGGCCACCAGTCAGGGTGAAGCCGCCGCCGAAGCCTGCGAAGGTATCGGGCAGTGTCAGACGGCCCCCGGACAGGACGAGATTTTCTTCGAATTGCAGCGCATGGGCAGTGTGGTCGCCGGAGGAGACAGTAATGGTCGGCGTGGCAGCCGCCCGGTTCACCACGGCGTCCTTATTGGCCGTGGGCACGCCGCGGCTCCAGTTGTCCGCCTCGCCCCAGTCACCGTCGTCATCCGTTGCCCAACGGGTGATGGATTGGGTGGTGTCCGTGATATCGACCGAACCGGCTTGATTGAGGGTAAAGGCAGCATCGGTGGGCGTTGTGACCGTGGCGAAGCTGCCACTCAGGCTTCCGTCGGCGGTGAGGAGGCCGCTGATGCTGTCTCCCAGTTCGGCATAGTAGCCGTTGACCCCTTCGCTGATCCCCAGGGTGCCACCGAGTGTGAGGTCGCCTGTGATGACCATGCGGTCGTGGTCGAGCTGCCCGCCGAGATCGATTTCGACCACACCGCTGCCATCGAGCAGCAGATTGCCGCTGATGGTGAGCGTACCGATGGCGTCGGTTCCGCCGGGGGCGATGGTGCCAGTGTTTAAGAGGGTGGCGCTGCCGATATCCACCGTGCCGCTGCCGGTCAGCGTTCCCTGATTGGTGAAGCCATAATAGGTGTAGTCGATCATGCGGGAGATCGTGGCCCCGGAGGCAACCTCCATCAGGCCCGCTTGGGTGAAATTGGTGGCGGCGATATTGATTGTCCCCGACTCCGCGCGTACTGTGCCAAGATTGGTGAAGTTGGTCGGGCTGATCGTCTGGGTCCAGTCGACGTTATTGAGGATCGTGCCCTCGTTGAACCAGCTGGTACTGACATAATCCAGATTACGGATATCTCCCGACCCGGCCAGTGTCACACCGCCGCCGATGGTCACAGTCATGTTGTCATCACTTCCAAAAAGCGAACGGAAGCCGGTCATGGTCGCCGAGTTCGCCCCGTCCGCCAGCCTGATGCCGGCAGCACCACCCCGGAAGTAGAAGTCGCTGGAGCTGGCGGCAGTGACGGTGATGCCGTCAGCCAACCGAAGGTCGTTCATGATGCTGAAACGCCAGCCGGTTAACTCCATGTCGCTGCCGATCGTGACGTTGTCGAGGCGGTTGGTGGCAGTGCCGCTGGTGGAGGCGCCCTTCAGCCACGTGCCCACGATCATGCCGTCCTTGATTGTGCCGTAGTAGAGCATGTCCAGACCGCCCGGGCCGAACTGCCCGCCGGAGTCAATGTTTAACGGGGTTTCGCTATTCTCCAGATCGAGCGTGCCAAAGTAGATCTGGATCGCCCCACCCGTACGATCCAGCGTGCCCAGGCTCTCCAGTGTGAAGCTGCCGCCCAAGTTCAGCGTCCCGGCGCTGACCTCGGTCGTCCCCGGCGCGTTGCTCCAGGCATTCGTCGGATTGATCGTCAGCGTCCCGCCCGCCGCGCTCAATGTGTTGCCGGACTCCAGATAGAGATTCGTGGGTTGCAGGTCGATCGTCCCCAACTCTGCGCGCACCGTGCCCCGGTTGGTGAAGTTTGTCGGGTTGATAGTCAGCGTGTTGTTAACGGTGTTGACGATGCTCCCTTCGTTGATCCAGCTTCCCGCGCCGAGATCGCCCGGCCCGGCCAGTATCACGCCGCTACCGATGATCACGGTGTCATTGGCCGCGCTGACGACACGCCTCGTCCCGGTGCCGGTCAGCCTTGCCGAGATCGCGTCGTCCGCCAGCCTGATGGTGAAGTCGGAACCCGAGAAGTAAAGTGTTCCGCTACCGGTGTTGAAGATAATGTCGTCGGCCAGCCGAAGGTCATTCCTGAAGTAAAGCGTCCCGCTCGAGGTCAGGTTGCTACCGATGGTGACGTTATCCAGGTAGCCGTTGCTGCTGGTCAGCGTCGTTCCGATGATCGTGCCGTCCTTGATGATTCCGGAGGAAGAAAGGGTGCCGAGGCCGCCAGTACCAAGTTGCCCGTCTGAATCGATGTTGAAGGTTTCGCGGCCTTCCAGGTCAAGCGTCCCGTTGATGTTGATCGTCCCGCCCGTGCGCTCCAGCGCGCCCAGACTCGCCAGCGTGAAGCTGCTACGCAGGTTCAGCGTCCCGGAACTGATATGGGTCGTGCCCAGCGCGTTGCTCCAGGCGTTGGTCGGATTGATCGTCAGCGTCCCGCCCGCTGCGCTCAGCGTGTTGCCATCAGCAAGAATCAGGTTGTCGGGCCGGACTGTGATCGTCCCCGCCTCGGCACGCACCGTCCCGGAGTTGGTGAAGTTTGCTCCGTAGATAGTCAGCTCGCCGCTGGTGTCCGTGAGGATGGTCCCTTCATTGACCCAGCTTCCGGTGGTGTAATACCTGGAGAGATCCCCCGAGCCTGCCAGCGTAACGCCATTGCCAATGGTCACCACGCCATTGTCGGACTGCGCGTAACGGATACCCGTGCCACGTAGCCTCGCTTTGCTTGCGCCGTCCGCAAGCCCAATCCTGAAGGTGGTACCACTGAAGCGGAGTGTTGTGCTACCGGCATCAAAGGTGATGCCATCCGCCAGCCACAGGTCGTCACCGAAATACAGCCCGGAATAAAACGTGGCGGGGCTCGCACTCAGGTCACTGCCAATGGTCACGTTGCTCAAGGTGCCATTGTCTGTGGAAAGGGTATTGGCGAGGAGGGTGGCATTCGCGATGGTGCCACTCGAAAGGCTAATGCCCTGGCCTGTCGCATCGAACACTCCGCCATTGGCGTTGACCACCACTCCAGCGCCGAAATTGACTTGCCCGCTGCCGTCGGCGTCTGAATCGGGGTTAAGTGTCAGATTCAGTTTGCCGTCACCGCTGCCCGCGATGTTGGCGTTGAGATCGATATTGTTGTGGGCATTGAGGGTGAGGGTGACGTCGTTCGCGCTGTTGCTGGTAATGGCAGCGTTGACGGTGATGTCTCCGGCCTCATCGCCTGTCCCGTCGGTCGCGATGGTGACGTCGGTGCCGCCGCTCAAAGTACCGGAGATGGTGTCGGCCGCGACACAATTGGTGCCGGTGCAGCTGTCGGCTTCGATCGTGATGTCTGTGGGATCGATCAGCCACAGGCCCCCTTTTCCATTCGGCGCGGCGGCGCTGATGGTCGCACCCTGATGGACAGTGACTGCACTGGCGGAGGTCTCGATAAACCCGCCGTCGCCCCCGTCAGCCCCCCCCTCGGCGCGCAGCTTCGCGGTGCTCTCAACCG
The DNA here is from genome assembly GCA_041690535.1 of Gammaproteobacteria bacterium. Lineage (GTDB taxonomy): Bacteria > Pseudomonadota > Gammaproteobacteria > Thiohalomonadales > Thiohalomonadaceae > JAWLHA01. The sequence continues at coordinate 82,027 of JAWLHA010000009.1, forward strand.
TGACGCTGTCCTCCGACAACACCCAGATCTCGCCGCCGTCGCCGATGTTGGTTCCGGAGGCCTCCACTGTGCCGGAGACGTTCACCTCGCCGGCAGTGGCGGAAAGGGTGATGACGCCGTTCTCTTCCGACACCGTGTTGGCCTGTGTGACGCCGCTCATGGAGATGGCGCGGTCCACCACCTCCTTCGCCGCATGGGTGGTAAGCAGCACACGCCCGCCGTCGGCCGCGATGGTGCCGCTGTTATCGATGAAGGCGGAGAGCGGGTTGCCGTGCGCGTCGGTGAGGTGGTTGAGGATGGCGTCATCGACGCCGAAGGTGAGCAGTTCGTCGCCGTAGAGGTCGATGGTGACGCCGTTTGCCGAAGCGAGGGCCACACGCCCGAGGCGCGCCTCGATGAGGCCGCTGTTGTGGACCCAGGGGGCAACCAGGGCGACGAGGCCGCCCTCTCGGGCGGTAATCATTCCCGCGTTGCGAATACCGGCGGTGGAGTTGGGGTCGCCGATGAAGCGCAGGCGGCCGGCGAGGAAATCCTCGTCGGCGATGTCGAGGGTGGAGGCGATGAGCCCCTGCACGTCGATGCGGGCCTCCTTGCCGAAGACGATGCCGTTGGGGTTGACCAGGTAGATGTGGCCGTTGGCGGAGAGGCGCCCCAGGATTTCGGAGGCATCGTTGCCGGTGACGCGGTTCAAGGTGACCGATGAGCTGGTGGGCTGGATGAAGCGGGTGTGTTCGTCGGCACCGATGGAGAAGCTCTGCCAGTTGATGATGGCCTTGTCGGTGGACTGGGTGACGGTCAGCTCAGTCCCCAGTTCAGTGATGGTGGCGCTGCCGGCGGCCACGGTGCCGCCCTGGGGGGTGGCGAGGGCTACGGTGTGCCACTGGGCGAGGGCGAGGGCGCCGACGAGGGCGCTGCGGCGGAGTGCCGTCCGCTTTCCGCGCGCCCGCGCAAATTCGGCCACGGCGATGAAGGCGCGCAGGGTGTCGTTCCAGACCAGGCGGTAGATGTGGTTCATGTCGGCGACTCCATTCGTTTGTTATTGCGCTCAGTCGCGTTGTAAATCTTTGATGAAGGGCGGCGTCTTCACAATGAGAAAACTCACAGCGGGTGGGGCGTGCGGATCTCGGTGCGGCTCACGGCTCAGTACCGGGCGCTGACGCTGAAAAAGACGCGGCTGCCCGACCCTTCGGCGGCGGGGCGGGTGAGCGGCTTGGCCACATAGAACCCGGCGTCGACATTGTCGGAAAAGCCGAGGCGCATGCCGACGCCGCCCGAGGCGCCGGACTGGCGGCTGTCGCTGCCGCCGTCCTTCTGCCAGACGGCGCCGACGTCGTAGAAGGCGAAGGGCTGGATGCTGGCGATGAGGGGGTTCTCCAGCTGCCGGCTGTAGCGCAGTTCGAGGAGGCCGGAGACGCCGTGGTCACCGGTCAGTTCGGAGGGGTCGTAGGCGCGTCCGACGGTGCCGCCACCGAAGCTGAACTCCTCGGAGGCGAGCAGTTCGTCGAAGGCGTACTGGAAGGCGGCGACGGTGTAGAGGCTCCAGCCCTGGGCAAACGGCTGGATGCGCACCGCCTGGCCGGTCACCTTGGCGAAGCGTCCCCCTGCGTCGGCGCGGGAGAGGTTGGCATCGCCGGTCTGGCTGGCGCCGAAGGCGTCGAGGCCGAGGTGGAGGGCACTGTCGAGCAGGGTGAGGCCGGCAAAGCGGTCGGCGAAGTCGGTGCGCAGCCCCAGGTGCAGGACGCGCAGGTCGTCGGCGGAGAGGCGCTCCCCGAGGGATTCGGAGCGGAAGCGGCGCCAGGCGAAACCGCCGTAGAGGTCGGCGCGGGAGCTGCGGCTGTAGTCGAGGGGATGGGCGAAGCCGAGATCCACACTGCGGGTGCGGGTCTTGACATCGAGCAGGGCCAACTCCTCTCCAGGCTCGGAGTCGATGGCGGTGAGGGCGGTACGAAGCCGCGTGCCCCGGGTCCCGACCAGCCGCTCGTGGGTGAGTTGGAGGTAGTGCAGCTCGTCAGTCTCCTCGGCGGTGGAGAGGGCGAGGGTGTTGGAGTCATAGGGGCTGAACAGCCCATAACGGGTGGCCGCGAAGAAGGCCTGGTGCGGGCCGATGGTCTTGCTGCCGTGGTTATCGAGCTGGAAGCGGAGGTCCCAAGGTTTGTGCTCCACCAGCAGGGTGAGGATGGAGGCGCCCGCCTGACCGCCCGGGTCGGCGGTCACGCGCCCCTGCACTTTCAGCCCCGGCAGGCTGTCGGCGAGCAGCAGGTGGTGCTCCAGGACGCCGATATGCAAGGGGCGGGAGGCCTTGATGCGCTCGGCCCATTCGTTAAGGAGTCTTTCGGCGCCAGGGGGAACTTTGCCCGCGATCTCGTGGGCGGCGATGTAGCTCTCCACCACCCGCAACTGGACGGTGCCGTCGGTGACCCGCTGTTCGGGGATGACGACGCGGGTAAGGATGTAGCCGGCGTTGCGGTAGTGGGCGGTGATGCGATCGGCCAGGTCCACCAGCTCGGCCAGACTGACGGTCTCATTCAGCATCTCCTCCCACAGGTAGGCGAGATCGTCGCTCGGGATGGCGCTGTTGCCGGTTAGTTGCACAGCGCTCAGGGGGATGACCCGCTTGGTCGCCTTCTCGTCCAGCTTGCGCCCCTCGGGCAGCGGCAGACTGAGTTCGGGCAGGGCCTGGGGCTCCGGCAGCGGTTCGAAGCGCTTCTCGATCTGCCCTGGGGCGACGGGGCCGGGCAGCGACTGGGCCACACCGGGACTCGCGGTCAGCTGGAGCGAAAAGAGCAGCGCCAGAGACAACATCAGCCGCCCCCCATCCTGCCGGCGGATGTGGCAATACGATTCCTTTCCCATCCTTATGCTCCCCCGAAAGCGGCGGCAACCGCGTTGCGGGCCCTTATGGCCGTTGTTGTTCTTGGAATTTTGCGAATGAAAGGTGCAGTGGTCACGGAGCAAGTCCGTTCATTCAGTTCGCGGGTGGAGTCGATAGCGCCTGTCTGAAACCGACCTACCCCGTGACCGCTGCATCCTTCAGCTGTTCCTGTCGACCAACCGAGGCTCGCCGTCTTCAATGCCGCCAGGCCCGTAGATTTAGCACAGCAGGGCTGCCGAGAATATGAAAAACCGCACTTTCGGCGTCATTACAGCCGAGTAGTTAACCCGCATTTCTCATTAGGCGGACTTAAAACGGGAACCTTCCGAAATCGTAACTACTCACCCCATGTCAGCCGCGTCTCGATGCTACGGGTTACGGCACCTTTGCTTTGGAGTGCGACGGCTTGCCGCCGCTTTGCGGGACGGGAGCTTGCTCCCGCCGTCCCCGGCCAGCCCACAACACAGCGCACGGCGGCAAGCCGCCCCTCGGGGAAAGCGGGGGCAAGCCCCCGCACTCCAGAGCCGCCGACATGGGGTGAGTAGTTACCCGAAATCAACGGTTCGTCCGAAAGGCATGGTTTTTCGTAACTACTCCCCCCCGTCATTCCCGCGAAGGCGGGAATCCAGAGGACAGATGCATGGCTTAAAATGGATCCCCGCCTACGCGGGGATGACGAATTTCCAAGGCATTGCGTGATCAGCTGGGGCGAGTAGTTACGGTTTTTCTTGGAAAAAGCTTTTTCTCCGGTTTTTGAAGCCATCTGGCTGTGAACCAACCCCAATACCGCTGCTGATTGGCCATGCGGGTTACTCATTCGTGCAAGCTGATTGAACTGGCTCGTCTTTCACTGAATAATCAAACCACAAATATATCACAGTGATACACCTTTGCCCCCATGAACCGCACCGTTGGCTCCAGTCAGTCGTTCCTGCGAAACGTATCGTTGTTTGCCGCACTCGATGACGCTCAGCTGAAGGACGTTGCCCGTCTCGCAGTCCCCCGCACTTACCCGCGCGAAACGACCGTGCTCCGCGAAGGGGACCGGGGTGAAGCCCTCTATCTCATTCAGGAGGGGCGGGTGAAAGTGCTGCTCTCAGCCGAAAAGGGCCGCGAGGTGATTGTCTCTATTCTCGCTCCGGGCCAATGTTTCGGAGAGATGGCGCTGGTGGATTCCAGTACTCGCTGCGCCCGCGTGGTGACCATGACCGATTGCCGGTTCCAGGTCATTTCCGGCGCCGACTACACCCGCCTGCTCACAAGTTCCCCCGAGATCGCCATCGCCATGCTGAGGGAATTGGCCGGACGATTGCGCTCCGCCAACCGGAGCATCGGCAGCCTGGCCACTCTGGATGTCTTCGGCCGGGTGGCGCGTTTTCTGCTCGATGCGGCAACCGAGGTAAAGGGGCAGATAGTGGTGGAAGAGTTACCCACCCAGACCGACATCGCGGCGATTGTGGGCGCATCGAGGGAGATGGTGAACCGCGCCATGCGTGAGTTGAACCATCAGGGCTTCATCACGCAGCACGGGAAACGTGTGGTGATTACCGACAAAATGGGAACGGTCTGGTGAATCGGAACCGAAGGTCGTATGCGCCACTGGGGCGTGGCGATGCGCGTCGGTGTGCTGTGTGCCATCGCCCCTGCCAGTGGGTTCACTTCTGGGTTAGTGAGGTCACCCCTTCCCACTCGGCGGGTGGATGCTCCGCCAACGCCCGTGAGCGCTCGGCATAAAGGCGTGCGGCCTCGTCGATCTGCCTCGCGCTGTCGTCGGTGATGCAGGCAGCGAAACACTCTGCCGCCTCGGTGAACTTCCCCGCATAAAACAGCTGCAGGGCTTCATCAAACGCATCCAGCCGCTCTATTTCGTGCTCTGACGGGCGCTCGGTGCCGAGCGGTTCGAAGATCCGGATCGGGGCCGTGCGCCCTTTCACCCGCACCCGTCCCACCTCACGAACAACCACACTCTGGCCCAGTTGAGAGGCGGTGGTTCCCGAAATCAGCAGGCGGGTGCCAAACACCTTGTTGACCCCCTCGAGGCGAGAGGCCAGGTTCACCGTGTCGCCCATCACCGTGTAGTTGAAGCGCCGGCGTGAGCCGATATTCCCGATCAGCGCCTCACCACTGTTGAGACCGATGCGGGTATTGAAACGAAAGCGGCCAAAGGCTCCCTGTTCATTCATCGAGTCCAGCAATGCAACGGCTGCGAGCGCCGCTCGCACCGCTTTTTCCGCATGGTCAGGATCGTCCTTGGGGGCACCGAATACGGCCACCACCGCATCGCCAATGAACTTATCGACAAAACCGCCGTGCTGTTCGATGAGCTCCGTAATGGCAGAGAAATAGGTGTTGATCAAAGGGACCAGTTCTGCAGGGGGCAGCGACTCGCTGATGGAGGTGAAGTCGGCCAGGTCCGAGAACCAGACGGTGATCTCCCGTGTCTCTCCGCCGAGTTCGGGCAGCTTCTCCTGGGTGAGCATCTCTTCAACGACCGCAGGGGCCAGATACATGCTGAATAGCCGCCTCAGTTTGATCTTCTGGCGGTCCGTCACCGAAAAGCGGAAGGCCAGCATCGTACCCGAGGCAAGGGCTGCGGCGATCATCGGTTCGAGAAGGGGCAGCACGGTGTCCGCCGCGAGCGCTGTGGTTGCAGCAGCTGCCCACAAGAGGGACATGACCACAATCTGCAGCGTCGCCACCACGGGGTCGGCGCGCATCGTGATGGAGGCGGCAAGGAGCGCCATCAGACCAATGATGAGGGCGGCCGGGATTTGCGGGGCCCGCGTCAGCACGGCATCGCGAAGCAGGGAGTTCACCGCTGCGGCGTGGATGTAGACCCCCGGAAGGCTTTCCCGGCGAAAATCCGCTTCGGTGCGTTCCGGCGCTGGGAGGTGGCAGGGAGGGGGGCGGTAGCCCCCCTCGGCACCGGTCATGTAACGTTTCGACGTGATCTTTCGATCCTCCACGTCGAGCACGGCACCCAACAGGACCACCTTGCCACTGAATGCCTGCCGCAGATACTCGGTATTGCCCGACGTCACGCATGCGTGAATGTCGGCGAGAGAGTAGGTGGGAATGTCGTTCTCGCCTTGGAAATTAACCAACGCGCGCTGACCCTCGGAACCCCGAATCGGCCTTCCGCCGAGTGCCACCCGCCCATCCGGAAGCACCTCCGGCCGCACGCCGTGAACCCGTGCCGCCAACTCCATGCTGAACGAGGGCTCCATCCCGCCCCCTTCGTCGGTGGGCCGCTTCAGCAACAGCGGGACAGCGCGGATGATGGCGTCCGGATCGGTGATGACATTCAGGGAGCGGACGTTCCGCTGCCCCCCAACCAGCATGATCTGCGCTCGGGTCGGCAGCAGCGGCGCCTTGGCGTGCTGTACCTTCCCCAGCACGATGCGGTCATCGCGGGAGCCCTCCTTCAGAAAACGCAGATAGGGGGTCTCCAGATTCGGGAGCCGGCTCTGGACGGAGGAGGGAAAGACCACGTCGAGGCCGATGACCTGCGCACCCGCTTTGAGGACACCGGAGAGCGTCTCCGCGATCTCCGGCATCCACAGAGCCTTCGGCTGACCGGCGAACGGCGGGGTCAGGTAGGTTTGCTCATCGATCGCGATGACGACCGTGGGTGACTGATGGGGGGGATAAAGCTGGCCGAAGATCTGGTGGCGCATCCAGAGCGACAGATCCAGCGACTGTCCCCGCAGGCGCTCAAGCGGCGGCGATGTGAGCACGACGGCCAATACGGCCGCCGTTCCCGCCGCAACCAGCAAGTCCCTGAGGCGCAAAAGAGGCAGCCGTGCTAGAAGGGCACGACGCGCGCGAGCAGGGGCGCGGGGCCACCCCCTGCATCCGCGGCGACCTGAAACCCGAGAGCCCGCCCTGCGATCAGCACCTCATAGGCGACGCCAGGCTCCAGCAGAACCCCCGCCTGCATCAGGTCGAGAAAGTGCCGTTCTCCATCAGCCTGCGATGGCAGCTCACGCCGTTCCGAACCATCTTCGAGTCGCTGAACGATCACCGTCCCTGCCCTTGGCAGCATCAGATAGGGGCTCCGGTGGTGGACGACCAGCTTGGCTGGCGGTTTGCCGAAGGGCACTTTGCGTAACGCCATGGCACCGGACTGCGTGGCCTCATCGGCCGCCATGGCGAGTGCTCCTCCGTCACAATCCACCCTTTTCCTCTCGACCGTACCGCCCTTGACGAGACTCTGCTCGCTCCCGATGGTGACCTCCCCACCGCGGATCTTCTCGTGGATGCAGGAGCCCAGATAGCCGAGTTCGAGGGTGTCGGCGGAACCTAACGCCACGCTGGTGCCGGGAGGGAGAAAATCGAGGAATTTAACACCGAGGTCGGGAGAGGAGACATTTTCAACCACTGCAGCGGGCGCAGCAGCCACGCTCGGCCCGCAGACAAGCACAAGAACAAAGACGAATATCGATCGCCACATGGTTTTTCCCCCATGCTATGCGACTCCCCCGTACCGAAGGTTAGCATGAGAGCGCCCGTATAGCACCTTTTGAAGTAACTACTCGCCCCCCTGTCATTCCCGCGAAGGCGGGAATCCAGTCTGGTCAAGGCTGAAAAGGCATAAGACTGTTTGTTCCTCCCTGCGCAAGTGGAGGACACAACCCCCACTTGTCACTTTTCTGGATTCCCGCCTTCGCGGGAATGACGGTATAGGGGGGCGAGTAGTTATCTTTTGAATACATAAGGGCTAGAGCACCGAACAGGTAAACCGCCAACATGCAGTTCGCTCGTTTGGCACGCCCCCACTGCGCGGCAAAAACATGAACTCGCATGGTTCTCTCGGATGGGTTGAGCCCCGCGAAACCCATCAAGCCCGCAAGACCAATGATGGGTTTCGTTACCCTCAACCCATCCTGCGACAAGCGTTTACCTGTTCGGCGCTCTAGGGTGAACGCATACATACGTTAGGTTCCCTAGAGCCTCCCCTCGAACGCCGCGCGAGCTTCGGCCTCCAAGGCATCGGGGGTGTGTTCATAGCGCACGGAGTAGTGCAGGGGGATGAGCCGTTTCACCCCCGCCTCCCGCGCCATCTCGCCCGCCTGACGGGCCGTGAGGTGACGCTTTTCGGCGGCGAGGTGCCGGTCCGCATCCAGGAAGGTGGTCTCCATGAACAGCCAGTCGGCCCCCTGGATCAGGTCGAGGATGCGCCCTCGGGTCGGCGCCGCCGCTCCCGTGTCCACCACGTAGGCAATGCGCTGGCCGGGCGTAAACGTGAGCACTTGCTCCCTCAGCGCCCCCAGCGTGAAGCGCTCCTCCCGCGACCCATCCGGCCCCTCCCTGGTCACGGTGATGGGGGTCTCCTCCGGTGCCCCGCGGAGCACCCCCTGCTTCAGCTCCCCCAGCCAAGGCCCCACCGGCAATCCCAGCTCGTCCAGACGGCTCTTCCACACGTTCACATGTTGTTTCTCCTCCAGGACAAACCCCAGGCTGGGGATCTTGTGGTCGAGCACCGCATAGCGTACCCGCAGCTGCTCTTCATCCCACAGGACCCCATCGACGCAGTGGACCTCCCGCTCGGCGCGGCGGCGAAAGCCGTCGCGGCAGTGGTACTCCGCATAGCGCCCCGCTCCCGCCGCGTCCACCTCGGTGACACAGAGGGTGAAGTCGGTCGGATACTCCTGGACCAGATTCCAGGTGTAGGCGGCCAGCTTGTGGCCCACCTGCTCCACCAACCCCGGCGGACCGTAGAGTCGGACCGTCCGGTCGCGCCCGAGCAGGACCCGCACCAGCCGGTCCAGCCCCATGAAGTGGTCCATGTGGGTATGGGAGATGAAGATGTCCGAGATCCGCAGCAGGTGGCGGTTGGTGAGAGGGGTGTTTTCTCCGATGTCGAACAGCAACGCGCGGCGTTCGAACAGAAACTCCACGTAGACCCCCGGATCACCGAAAGGGTCGTTGACCGGCCGGGCTTGAAAGATGGGCTTCATCCTTTTCCTTGTTGCTGGCTTGAGACTCCCTCTTCAGGGTGGAGAAAGACCAAAGACCAAAGACCAAAGACCAAAGACCAAAGACCTAAGGAGGCGGCGCGCCCCAGGCGTGCCGACCGGGGCTGAGCCGCTTGTACTGCTGGACCATGATGATCGCCTTGCGGACCACCCCCTCGGTGATGGCCGGCACATCGAGGGCCACCAACAGCGGTCGGCCCCCCGGTTGAGGATCTCCGATCTCAATGCAGTTGCGAGGGGCCGTGCAGGCGGCCTCCTGCGCGTAGGCCTCCAGCGTCAGCAGTCGGGCCTGCCACACCACCGGCTCGCCCTGGAGCGTGCCGGCGAAGCGCAACTCCACTGAGGGGCCGCCCAGGGGGGAGAGCAGTTCATAGTCCATCGAGGTGGCGGGGTTGGGGGAGGGGCGTTCTGTGACCATGGCACCTGCCTGGGGAGCGTTTTCCCCAATCTAGCATCCAATGGGGCGAAAGACGAAGGGCGAGGCAGGGTAAACCAGGGTGAACGTATACTTACCCCAGACGTAACTACTCGCCCTCTGTCATTCCCGCGAAGGCGGGAATCCAGTTTGGTCAAGGCTGAGAGGGCAAGACTGTTTGATCCTCCCTGCGCAAGTGGAGAACACCACTCATTCACTTGTCACTTGGATTCCCGCCTTCGCGGGAATGACGGTTTCGGGGGGGCGAGTAGTTACCCCCAGACGTAACGACTCACCCCATGTCGGCGGCTCTGGAGTGCGGGGGCTTGCCCCCGCTTTCCCGAGGGGCGGCTTGCCGCCGTGCGCCGTGTTGTGGGCTGGCCGGGGACGGCGGGAGCAAGCTCCCGTCCTGCAAAGCGGCGGCTAGCCGTCGCACTCCAAAGCAAAGGTGCCGTAACCCGTAGCATCGAGACGCGGCTGACATGGGGTGAGTAGTTACCCCAAGACTTACATTGCCCTCGGGCAAGCCTGCGGGTCCCCTGGCCGCCCCACCGAATTCAATCGGATTGTCACGGTTCTGTCACATTCCTCCCGTAACATCACCTTTGGCGAAACACCCATGAGTCTGACGGTATGACCGGAACCCCCCCCATTCTCGATGCGGCAACGAGCCGTCGCTACCGTTGGCGCCTGCTCAATGACCAACTGGCCCGGTACTGGGTCGGCATTGGCGGCATCAGTGTCATCTTCGCCATTGCCCTCATCTTCTTCTACCTCTTCTACGTGGTTTTGCCCCTGCTGGTGCCGGCCAGCGCCGAGGAGACCGTCAGCTATGCCGTCCCGGGCGGCGGCACCACCCTGCATTTGGAAATGGAGGAGCTCAATCAGCAGGCGGTGCGCTATACCACGGATGGGCGGGCGATCTTCTTTACCGTGCGCGACGGCACGCCGGTGGGCCAGGTTCGGTTGCCGGTCACCGACGTGCGCAGCTTTGCCACCGGTGCCCCCGGCAGTGGCCTCGTGGCACTGGGGCTTGGGGACGGACGCGCCCTGGTGCTGCGGCATGTGTTCAAAGTGAGCTACCCGGGCAACGTGCGTACCATCACCCCGGCAATCGAGTATCCCTATGGGGAAGAACCACTGGTGGTGGATGAGGATGGGCGCCCCCTGACTCGTCTGGCCGTGCGTGACAGCGAAGAGCGCCTGACCCTGCTGGCCGCTTCCGACCTGGGTCCGCTGGTGCTTGCCGACTTTACCAAGGAGAGCTCCTTCCTCGAGGATGCCATTACGCTGGAGCGCACCGGCAGCCTCATTGACCCCGCGGGCGTGGAGCCGAAATTCATGCTGGTGGGTCCGCAACAGCGCCGCCTGTTCGTGGCCGCGGAGGATGGGGAGCTGCTCCATTTCGAGGTGCGGCGCGGCGACCAGGTGCGTCTGGTCGAGCGGATCCGGCTATTGCCCGAAGAGCGCGAGCTCACGGTGCTGCGTTTCCTGGCCGGTGGAAATTCGCTCCTGGCGGGCGACTCGGGCGGCCGGATCGCCCAGTGGTTCCCCGTGCGTGATCCGCACAATCGCCACACCCTCCAGCACGTCCGCAGCTTCGATGCCCAGGACCGGCCGGTGATCGACATTGCGGTCGAGGAGCGCCGCAAGGGCTTTGCGGCCGTGGATGCTGCGGGCCGGGTGGGGCTCTATCACACCACCGCCGAGCGGACCCTGCTGGTGGAGCAGGTCGGCCCGGGCACCCTGCTGCACCTGAGCATCTCCCCGCGGGCCGATCACATGCTCATCGAAGATGCCGACGGCCGGCTTCACCTCTGGCAGGTGGAGAACGAGCATCCGGAGGTCTCCTGGCACTCCCTGTGGGAGAAGGTGCATTACGAGGGGTATGGCGAGCCGGCCTACATCTGGCAGTCCTCCTCGGCCAGCAACGACTTCGAACCCAAGTTCAGTCTGGTCCCCCTCTCCTTCGGCACCATCAAGGCCGCCTTCTACGCCATGTTGGTGGCGGTGCCGCTCGCCATCATGGGGGCCATCTACACCGCCTATTTCATGGCCCCGCGCATGCGTCAGATGGTGAAACCCAGCATCGAGATCATGGAGGCGCTGCCCACGGTCATCCTCGGCTTCCTGGCGGGGCTGTGGCTCGCACCCATGATGGAGAGTCATCTGCCCGGCATTTTTGCCCTGCTGCTCATGATGCCCCTGGGGCTGCTGGTGTTTGCCTTCGCCTGGCGCCACATGCCCCAGCCGGTGCGCCGATGGGTGCCCAACGGTTGGGAGGCGGCCCTGCTCATCCCGGTGGTGCTCTTCCTGGGGTGGTTGTCCTTCGCCCTCAGCGCCCCCTTGGAGCAGGGGCTGTTCGGGGGCGACATGCGGGGCTGGCTCCACACCGAGCTGGGGATCGGCTTCGATCAGCGCAACTCCCTGGTGGTCGGGTTGGCCATGGGCTTTGCGGTGATCCCGACCATTTTCTCCATCACCGAAGATGCCATCTTCAGTGTGCCCAAACACCTGACCTTCGGCTCCCTGGCCCTCGGCGCCACCCCCTGGCAGACCCTTTCGCGGGTGGTGATCCTCACCGCCAGTCCCGGCATCTTCTCGGCCGTGATGATCGGCCTCGGGCGCGCGGTGGGGGAGACCATGATCGTGCTCATGGCCACCGGCAACACCCCGGTGATGGACTTCAGCATCTTCCAGGGGATGCGCACCCTCTCGGCCAACATCGCGGTGGAGATGCCCGAGTCGGAGGTTGCCAGCACCCACTACCGCATTCTCTTCCTGGCGGCTTTGGTGCTGTTTATGTTCACCTTCATCTTCAACACGGTGGCGGAGCTCATCCGCCAGCGGCTGCGGCGCCGCTACGCGAGTCTGTAGGCGCGGCGCAGGGCGTGGGACATCAGAGCAACCGACATGCTTAAGAATACGAAAACCTGGTTTCGCAGCGGCGACCCGTGGATTTGGCTGAATGCCGGTGCACTGAGCATCAGCATCGTGATGGTGACCGGATTGCTGATCCTCATCGCGGCCCGCGGTTTCGGCCACTTCTGGCCGAAACCCATCATCGAGGCCGATTACGTCGAGAATGACGGGGGAGTCATCCGCCTCGTTGGCGAGATCCACGACGAGGAGACCGTCCCGGTCGACCGTCTGCACGGCACGGGCATCGAGCTGCCTGCCGGCGCCACGCACTTCAAGCGCCACCTGGTGAAGACCGGCAACCGCGACGTCGGCGGGCTGGATTTCCGCTGGGTATTCGCCCATCGCATGCAGGCGCCAAGGGAACCCGAAGCGCTGATGGCGCTGGAGCGGCGCGAGTGGGGCAATTTCTATGGGTACCTGCGCAGTATCAGGGAGGATGGCCGGGTGGTCGCGGAGGGCGAGGCCGCCTGGGAAGCCCTTCAGGCGCGGCTCGAACGCAGCGAAGCGCTGTTCAGGGAGATCCGGCGCATCGAGCGCGGTGAGATCGGCAGCATCAACTACGGTCTGGAGCGGTTGCGACTCGCCGAGCGCAAGCAGGAGCTGGCCGGTTCGGTCAATCCCAAGGTGCAGGCCGATATCGCGGAGGAGCGGCAGCGCCTCGAGGCCACCTACCAGGGGCTGCAGGCGAAACTGGCGGGGTTGTACGAGGCCATCAACCGCGACAGCCTCACCGCCGAGGTCATGAACGGCCGGATGGTGGAGATCCCGCTGGCCAAGGTGGTTCGCGCCTACCGGCCCAACGCCATGGGACCGTTTGCCAAAGTGGGCTTCTATGGCGAAAAGCTGTGGGAGTTCGTCAGTGATGATCCCCGCGAGGCAAACACCGAGGGCGGCATCTTCCCAGCCATCTTCGGCACGGTGATGATGGTGATCCTCATGTCGGTGATCGTCACCCCGTTCGGCGTGCTGGCGGCGGTGTACCTGCGCGAATACGCCAAACAGGGGCCGATGACCCGACTCATCCGCATCGCAGTGAACAATCTGGCCGGTGTGCCTTCCATCGTCTACGGGGTGTTCGGCCTGGGCTTCTTCGTCTACTTCCTTGGGGGCAACATCGACCAGCTGTTCTTCCCCGAGGCGGCACCGGCACCCACCTTCGGCACCCCCGGCATCATGTGGGCGTCGCTGACCCTGGCGCTGCTCACCCTGCCGGTGGTCATCGTGGCCACCGAGGAGGGGCTGGCGCGCATCCCCCGCGCCATCCGCGAAGGGAGCCTCGCGCTGGGGGCGACCAAGCTCGAGACCCTGTGGCGCACCGTGCTGCCCATGGCCAGTCCGGCGATGATGACCGGCCTTATCCTGGCGGTGGCGCGCGCCGCCGGCGAGGTGGCGCCGCTGATGCTGGTGGGGGTGGTGAAACTGGCACCGTCCCTGCCTCTGGACGACAACGCACCGTTCCTGCATCTGGACCGGAAATTCATGCACCTCGGCTTCCACATCTATGACGTCGGCTTCCAGAGCCCCAACGTGGAGGCGGCCCGGCCCCTGGTCTATGCCACCGCACTGCTGCTGGTGCTGGTGATCATCGCCCTCAATCTGGCGGCCATTGCCATTCGAAACCACCTGCGCGAGAAGTACCGCGCGCTGGAACACTGAGCACTAGGATGAACAGCGTGATGAACGATATGTCCTCGACCCACGGCTTCGACATCGCTTCGCTGGATCGGGACCGGCGCGATCTGGACTTGGCCAGCGAAGAGATCACCCTCGAGGTGAAGGACCTCAACCTCTACTACGGGGAGAAGCAGGCGCTCAACACCATCAACATGGTCATACCCAAGCACCGGGTGACGGCCTACATCGGCCCCAGCGGCTGCGGCAAGTCCACCCTGTTGCGCTGTTTCAACCGGATGAATGATCTGGTGGATGGGGTACGCATCGAAGGGGCGATCACCCTCGACGGAAAGAATATCTATGACCCCGCCACCAACGTGGCGGATCTGCGCCGGCGTGTGGGCATGGTGTTCCAGAAGCCCAACCCGTTCCCCAAGTCCATCTACGAAAACGTCGCCTACGGGCTGCGCATCCAGGGCGTGAAGCACCGGCGGGTGCTGGACGAGGTGGTGGAGAAGGCGTTGCGGGGGGCGGCACTGTGGGATGAAGTGAAGGACCGCCTGCAGGACAACGCCCTGGGGCTCTCCGGCGGACAGCAGCAGCGTCTGGTGATCGCCCGGGCCATCGCCATCGAGCCGGAGGTATTGCTGCTGGACGAGCCGGCCTCGGCGCTGGACCCCATCTCTACGTTGAAGATCGAGGAGCTCATCTACGGGCTCAAGTCGCAGTTCACCATCGTCATCGTCACCCACAACATGCAGCAGGCGGCCCGGGTGTCCGACTACACCGCCTTCATGTATATGGGTGAATTGATCGAGTTTGGGGACACCGATGTGTTGTTTACCAACCCGAGCAAGAAACAGACTGAGGATTACATCACGGGCCGGTACGGCTGAGGCTGTTACCGTGGTTGTGGGCTGGAGCTAACAGAGAATGGACAAGATGAACATCGGTCAGCACATCTCGCAGCAGTTCAACGAGGAGCTGGAGGACATCCGCAACCGCGTCCTGGCCATGGGCGGGCTGGTCGAACAGCAGCTCGCGGATGCGGTTACCGCATTGGTGGAGGCCGACGCCGAGCTGGGTGAGCGGGTGATCACGGGCGATTATCGGGTCAACGCCATGGAGGTGGCCATCGATGAGGAGTGCAACCGCGTCCTGGCGCGACGCCAGCCGACCGCCATCGACCTGCGCCTCATCGTCGCGGTGATCAAGACCATTACCGACATGGAGCGCATCGGCGATCAGGCGGAGCGGGTGGGGCGCATGGCCGTGCGGCTGGCCAGCCCCCCGGGCGGTACCGGGCAGCTGGTGGAGCTGCGCCACCTGGGCAACCATGTGCGGCAGATGCTCCATGATGCCCTCGACGCCTTCGCCCGCATGGACCCGGAAGCGGCGGTAGCGGTGGCCCGCGAGGACATCAAGGTCGATCAGGAATACGACGCCCTGATGCGCCAGCTCATCACGTTCATGATGGAAGACCCGCGCACCATCACGCGGGTACTCGATCTCATGTGGTCCGCCCGCGCCCTGGAGCGCATCGGCGACCATGCGCGCAATATCTGCGAGTACGTGATCTATCTGGTCAAGGGCAAGGACGTGCGCCACACCAGCCTGGATCGGATGGAGCAGGAAGTGCGCAGCAAACGTTAAATCGTGCCGCTCGGGCAGCGCGCTCGCAGCCGCCGGGCTTTGGCCGGATCCGGCGGGAGGCCGAACTCCCCCTGTTCGAAGGTTCGAGCCAGTGCGCCGCACGAGTCGGCGTGGCCGAGCCCGGCCGCCTGCTCCCACAGCCCGAGGGCCCGCTGGGGGTCCTTTTTGCTGCCCCGCCCATAGGCATACATCACCCCCAAATTGTAGAGGGCGGCGGGATGCCCCTGGGCCGCGGCGCGCTCCCACCACTGAACCGCGGCACGGTCGCTGCGAAAAACGCTCAGCCCTTCGGCGTACATCAACCCTAGGTTGTATTGGGCATCGGCCTGTCCCTGGCGGGCCGCTTCGGCGTACCACCCCCGCGCGGCGCGGAGGTCTTTCTGCACCCCCCAGCCGTTGGCATGCAGGAGCCCCAGGTTGTACTGGGCATCGGCATTACCTCCCTGGGCGAGGGGCTCCCAGAGGCCAAGCGCCCGGGGATAGTCCCCGGCTTGGAATGCCCGCAAGCCCTCCTCCAGGGGACCCCCGAAGGCACGACCGGCCAAGAGCAGCGTGAGCAGGAGAAGAGAAGAAAGTCGAAAACGCATGGCCCCATTTAACACCAAGCGCTACCTGTGGGCCAGCAATGGCGGGGTTAACGGCATACCCACGTCACGGCCGTGCTGTGAGCGATGTAAGTATGCGCTTACCCCGGCAATGGCGGGATGAACCGGGGTCGCCGAGGCGCCCCCCTGGCGGTGGATGGCAGCCGCCGGGGGCTACGGTGGTGAGTGTGTTGTTTAGGTGAGGAGCTGCTCCAACAGCGCCTTCTGGGCGTGCAGGCGGTTTTCGGCCTGATCCCACACCACGCTTTGGGGGCCGTCGATCACCGAGGCGCTCACCTCTTCGCCCCGGTGGGCCGGCAGGCAATGCATGAACAGGGCGTCCGGCTTGGCCTTGGCCATCACCGCGTCGTTCACCTGGAAGTCGGCGAAGGCGCGGGCACGGCGCTCCTGCTCCTCCTCCTGCCCCATGCTGGCCCACACATCGGTCGTGACCAGATCGGCGTCCTTGGCCGCCTGCAGGGGATGGTGGGTGAATTCCACCGCCACGCCGGCCGCAGCCACTACCGCGCCGTCCGGCGCGTAACCGTCGGGGCAGGCGATGCGAAGCTTGAATCCGAACTGCCGGGCGGCGTTGATGTAGGAGTGGCACATGTTGTTGCCATCCCCGATCCACGCCACGGTCTTGCCCCGGATTTCACCCCGGTGCTCCACGAAGGTCTGCACGTCCGCCAGCAGCTGGCAGGGGTGGTACATATCCGTCAGGGCGTTGATGACCGGCACCATCGAATGGCGGGCGAACGCCTCCAGCTTCTCATGCTCGTAGGTGCGGATCATGATGGCATCGACCATGCGGGAGAGCACTCGGGCCGTATCCTCCACCGGCTCGCCGCGGCCCAGTTGGGTATCGCGGGGCGAGAGGAAGATGGCGTGTCCCCCGAACTGGGCCATGGCCACCTCGAACGACACCCGTGTCCGGGTGGAGGATTTCTCGAACACCATGCCGAGAACCCGGTTCTTCAGCGGTTCATAGATTTCGCCACGCTTTTGCATGGCTTTCAGTTCGATGGCCCGGCTGATGAGCCGGTCAAGTTCCTCGGGCTGGAGATCGAGAAGGGTGAGGAAGTGGCGCATTCCCAGGTTCCTTATGTCCTGTTACTCGCTGACGGCTTCGCTGCCGAAACGAATCACCAGATCGCTCAGCTGCTCGACGAGTTTGTCGACTTCCGCGTCGGTGAGAATGAGTGGCGGCAGAAGACGGATGACCCGCTCCGCGGTGACATTGATGAGCAGCCCCTTGCCGAGCGCCCTGCCGACCAGCCCGCCGCAGGGGCGGTCGAGCTCAATGCCGATCATGAGGCCGTGGCCCCGCACGTCGACCACAAAGGGGTGGTCACCCAGCATCTCCCGGAAGCCCGCGACCATGCGCCGGCCCAGCTCCGCGGCACGGGCGGGAAGAGCCTCCCGCTCCAGGGTGTTGATGACCGCCAGGGCGGCGGCACAGGCCAGCGGGTTGCCCCCGAAGGTGGAGCCGTGATTGCCGGGCTTGAACTGCTCGGCCGCAGCCCCCCGGGCAAGGCAGGCCCCGATGGGAACCCCGTTGCCCAGCGCCTTCGCCAGGGTGATCACATCGGGCATGATCCCCGACTGCTGGAAGGCGAACATGGTCCCGGTGCGGCCCATTCCGGTCTGGACCTCGTCGAGCATCAGAAGCCAGCCGTTCTCGTCGCAGATGGCCCGCAACCCCTGAAGGTAGTCCTCCCCGGGAATGCGCACGCCGCCTTCGCCCTGCACGGGTTCGACCAGCACGGCCACCACCTCTGGGGTGTGCCTGGCCACGGTCCGAACCGCCTCCAGGTCCTCGTACGGAACCCGGACGAAACCCTTGACCAGCGGTTCGAAACCGGCCTGGACCTTGCGATTGCCGGTGGCGCTGAGGGTGGCGAGGGTGCGGCCGTGGAAGCTGTTTTCCATGACGATCACCGCCGGCTGCACCACCCCCTTGTGGTGACCATAGAGCCGTGCCAGCTTGATGGCGGCCTCGTTGGCCTCGGCGCCGGAGTTGCAGAAGAACACGTTGTCCATGCCTGACAGCTGTGTCAGGCGCGTGGCGAGGGCCTCCTGATTGGCAACGCCGTAAAGGTTGGAGGTGTGGACGAGCCGGCCAGCCTGACCGCAGAGGGCTTCGGTCACCGCGGGATGGGCATGCCCAAGCCCGCACACCGCAATACCGCTGACCGCATCCAGGTAGCGACTGCCGTCCAGATCCCACAGCCATGCTCCCTCACCGCGGTCAAAAGTGACCGGCAGGCGAGCATAGGTGTTCATCAATGCGCTCGACATAGGAGGTTCCCAAGCCAAAAACAAAAAGGCAGTCCCAGCGAGGACCGCCATCGAATTGGAAGCGGTTGATTCTAACGAGACACGACGGGGGAGGCAAATGAAGGGCAGTTGCGAGCAGGGTGACCGCATACTCACCCAAGAGCGACGTAAGTCCTTGAAAGCAGGTCGTCGGCCGCATGGACGCGGCCGTCGAGCGTACAGGGACGTATTCACAGCGGACCTG